>NZ_JAPYKO010000037.1:0-53914 GCF_037179585.1 Mesorhizobium argentiipisi (SeqCode) | reverse complement strand
GGTGCGTCCAGCATCCGGCCTGAGGCCACACCGCCACCCTCAATTCCACCCCAAAGCCAAAACGGAGCGAGACCTCGCGACCAAATCGCTCCGCGAGCCTGTCCTCGCTAACTGCGCAACAGGCCCCTTGTGGGAGAAGGTGTCGCCGAAGGCGACGGATGAGGGGTGCTCCAGGGAAAGCCAACGTCTCGCTCCGCTGGAACACCCCTCATCCGTCTCGGCGCTCCGCGCCGATCCACCTTCCCCCACAAGGGGGGAAGGGAGACCTTGCGCCACTTCACATCCCGCTCACGAAACATTCAAAGCCGCTTAAATGTTCTTACACCGCTTTGGCGGATGCTTCGCCTCCGGATGGTAAACCAGCTTGCTGCCTGAGACGACGAAGGCCCTGAATGCCCAGTTTTGCCCGAAAGTTCCGCCCGGCCGCGCTTGCCGGGACGTTGAAGCAATTTCCCGCCCGCCGTGATGGCTCGATGATGCCGATGATGGTGCTCTTGACGATCCCGCTGGTGGCGGGGGTCGGCTTTTCGGTCGACTACACCTCGGCGGTGACGACGCGCAGCGACATGCAGAACGCGCTCGACGCCGCGATCATCGCGGTCACCACGCTGCCCACCACGACAAGCTTCTCCGATCGACAGACCGCGCTGCAGCAGGCCTATGCGGCCAACAGCGGTGAGGGCACCGCGACGCTGACCGGCGTCAATGTCGATGCAACCGGCACGGCCACCTTCACCGCAACGGCAAGCTACCCGATGCCCACCACTTTCATGCAGGTCGCCCGCATCGATGCGGTGCAGGTCGGCGTCGGCGCCTCGGTGCGCAAGACGCCGGCGCTGGTGCAGACCACCTTCAAGGTGACGAAGGTGTCAGGCTACTGGGCAAAGACGATGACGCTGTGGGGCACCAGGCTCGGCCAAACCACCCCTCAGAAGCTGATGACGATCAGCTACACCTATAATGGCTATGGCGATCCGAAGGGCTACGGCACCACGACCGTGAACACGGTCAACGGCTCGACCTCGACCACGGTGCAGAAGCAGGCCTGCACCACCGGCACGCTGAAGAACCTGCAGAAATCCGTGCCGGCCGGGACGACGATCCAGACTGACAATTACGGCACGAGCTATTATTGCGTCGATACGTTCTATCCGGCCAACGGTTCGGGCGCGGTGATCGACGTCAGCCAGATGGATCAGCTCTATCTCGAAATGGACGTGCCGTCCGGCAACCCGAAGGTGCTGAAGTCCAACGATCCGACCACCTCGAACCGGCTCTATATCGGGACCAGCTTGGCCGACATGCCGGAAGTGGCGACCGGGCAAAAGGTCGACATCTTCACCGCCGTGCCCTGCGGCCAGACCGGCTACCAGGCTTGGGAAGACGGCGGCAATGCCGTCCCGGCGCCGGTATCCAACGCCGACTTCTTCTACACTGTGCAAGGCAAATGCGACTATAACCAGCGCCCGTCCGCGACGGTGCTGACGCAGTAGAGTTGCCGCCTCTCCTTTCCCCTTGTGGGGAATTGGCCGGCAAGCAGAGAAGGGCGCTGTCCCGCCGGCGTTTCAATGCTTGGGTTCCTCGCCCTCGCCAGAGGCGGGGGAGAGGTGTCCGCGAAGCGGACGGAGAGGGGGCCTTCGTAAGGCGCTCCCCTCTCCGTCTCGGCTTCGTCGACCCACCTCTCCCCACTTTTGTGGGGCGAGGAACCTTGATCCTGCAGCGCCGCGATCCTTCACACCAACGTTCCCCACTGAAGCCGCACCCACATCACAAACCGGTGAAGCTGTAACGAACCTCTCCACCCCGGCGAAATGGGAGCATGACCCGCCGCAACGGAGACTGCTTCCCATGACCGGATCGAAGACAAGAACCGCCCTGCTCGCCGGCGCGATGCTTGCTGCCACGCTCGGCGCCGCTTCCGCGCAGCCGCTCACCGTGGTCGAGCTGTTCACCAGCCAGGGCTGCTCGTCCTGCCCGCCGGCCAATGCCAATCTGATCAAGGTCAAGGACCAGCCGGGCGTGCTGGCGCTGTCGTTCAACGTCACCTATTGGGACTATCTCGGCTGGAAGGACACGTTCGGCCGCAAGGAATTCACCGATCGCCAAGTGACCTACGAGCCATCGCTCGGCCATGACGGACCGTTCACGCCGCAAGTGGTGGTGAATGGCAGAAGCGACGGCGTGGGCGCCGCGCCGGGCGAGATCCAGAGCCTGATCGCCCAGAGTGAGATCGCCCAGAGTGAGATCAACAAGGGCCGCGCGCAGGGGCCTGAGCTTTCGCTCGGGCAGGGCAAGGTCAGCATCGGCGCCGGCAAGGCGCCGGGTGGCGGCGCCGACATCTGGCTGGTGCGCTACAATAGAGGCGTCGTCGAGGTGCCGGTGGCGCGCGGCGAGAACACCGGCCGCACGCTGCCGCACGCCAATGTCGTGCATGCGCTGACAAAGCTCGGCAGCTGGAACGGCGAGGCGACCACGCTGCCGCTGCCGGCGGCCTCGGGAGGCTTGAGCACCGCGGTGCTGGTGCAGGCGCCGGGCGGCGGACCGATCCTCGCCGCCGCCGCCAACTGATTTTTCCTTCTCTCCGCGCGGGGCCGCATGCAAGCGGCAACGCTTCACCAAGGCCCGCTTCCGCGCGCCACAACCCAAGGAGTACGACCCATGACCAAGTTCCTCACGCTGCCGGCGCTCGTCTTCGCGCTTTCCGCATCCGTCTTCGTCGCCGGCGCCCGCGCCGACGACGCGACCAATGCGATGAAGCCCGCCAACGCGATGGCGACCGACGCCATGAAGCCGGCGACGGACGCGATGAAGCCTGCCGATGCCATGAAGCCTGATGCGATGAGCACCGAGGCGATGAAGCCGGCGATGGATGCGATGAAGCCTGCGGATGCGATGAAGCCGGCGACGGATGCTATGAAGCCAGCGGACACCACCGCTCAGTAAGGGTGAGCTTGCGATCCGCTTGCGTCGCCGGCCTGCGAAGCAATCGCATAGGGCAGCGCAGCCCCCGCTCCGTCTCGGCGCTGCGCGCCGATACACCTCTCCCCCGCTTTGCGGGGGCGAGGAAACGCCAGTCGCCAAGGGCGCGGCCTTCGCAAGCCTGGGTTCCTCGCCCCCGCCAGAGGCGGGGGAGAGGTGGCTCGGCGAAGCCGAGACGGAGAGGGGGAGCGCCTCGGACATTGGCCGCACGGCAAAGTGAGAACCGCTTCGCGGCTGCGTTCGTATATAATGGAACAACAACAAGGAGACCCAACATGACCGGCATTGAAAAGAAAGCCGCGCAGCGGCCATTCCTTGCCAAAGGTGCGCTGGCGGCGCTGGTGCTCAGCGCGGCCGCGGCCCTCTTCTGGCAGAGCCCGGCGCGCTCGGCCGAGGACGCGGTGGTGATCCCGCCGCCGGCTTTGGACGAAAAGGCGACGAGCGGCACCGAAAAGGCGATCTTCGCCGGCGGCTGCTTCTGGGGCGTGCAGGGCGTGTTCCAGCACGTCAAGGGCGTGAGCAAGGCCGTCTCCGGCTATACCGGCGGCAGCGCCGAGAACGCCGTCTACGAAGTGGTCGGCAGCGGCCGCACGGGTCACGCCGAATCCGTCGAGATCACCTATGACCCGTCGAAGGTCACCTACGGCCAGCTCTTGCAGGTCTATTTCTCGGTCGCCCACAATCCGACGCAGTTGAACTACCAGGGGCCGGACCAGGGCACCCAGTACCGTTCGACGATCTTCGCCGAGAATGACGAGCAGAAAAAGGTCGCCGAGAGCTACATCGCCCAGCTCGACAAGGCCAAGGTGTTCGGCAAGCCAATCGTCACCACGCTCGAAACCGGTAAGACCTTCTACCCGGCCGAGGATTACCATCAGGACTTCCTGACGCTGAACCCGACCTATCCCTATATCGTCTACAACGACCTGCCCAAGATCGAGAATCTGAAGGCGCTGTTCCCCAAGCTCTACAGCGAGAAGCCGGTGCTGGTGCTGGCCTCCAGCAAGAGCTGAGGAGGTAGAGCCGGCCAGTTCCTGGCGCAGGGATTTGGACCGTTGGGTAAGTGTCTGCGTTGGCGGTGACCTGCCTTGGGGATTTGGTGGACGCCGCCCGAATCTCGTCATTCCAGGGCGGAGCAGCCGCGAAGCGGCGTCGCGGAGACCCTGGAATCCATTCCGTAACGATAAACAAGAGCGCAGTGGAGCAGAATTCTGCACCGCAGCAGCGCTCATACGTCACGGAATGGACTCGGGTTCTGCGCGCGTCGCTTCGCTCCTTGCTCCGCCCGTGGATGACGAGGTTCAGGCGGCTTCCGCCAATCTCCGGCGTCTGTGCTGATCGCCGGGTATGTCTGCCCGAAAACCGGGAGAAAGACGCGCCCACTGTCCAGAACTGTCAGCAGCGGCGTCGATTTCCAGTTGCGCCGCACGACATCCGACCTATATCAGGTCACCTTTTCCAGCCGGCCGTATTTCAGCATGTCATCCATCATCTCGATCTCCGGTGTCACGAAAACCTATGCCACCGGCTTCAAGGCGCTGAAGGAAATCAATCTCGACATCGAGCGCGGCGAGATCTTCGCGCTGCTGGGGCCTAACGGCGCCGGCAAGACGACGCTGATCTCGATCGTCTGCGGCATCGTCAACCGCTCGTCGGGCACCGTCACCGTGGACGGCCACGACATCGGCCGGGACTACCGCGCCGCACGCAGCCTGATCGGGCTGGTGCCGCAGGAACTCACCATCGATGCCTTCGAGACGGTCTGGGCGACCGTGAATTATAGCCGCGGCCTGTTCGGCAAGGCGCCTAACGCGGCCTTCGTCGAGAAAGTGCTGCGCGACCTCTCGCTGTGGGACAAGAAGGATTCCAAGGCGATCACGCTGTCGGGCGGCATGAAGCGCCGGCTGATGATCGCCAAGGCGCTGTCGCACGAACCGCGCGTGCTGTTCCTCGACGAGCCGACGGCCGGCGTCGACGTCGAGCTGCGCCAGGACATGTGGGCGATGGTCAGGCGCCTGCGCGAGGACGGCGTCACCATCATTCTCACCACGCACTACATCGAGGAAGCCGAGGCGATGGCCGACCGCGTCGGCGTCATCAACAAGGGCGAGATCATCCTGGTCGAGGGCAAGGCCGAGCTGATGCGCAAGCTCGGCCGCAAGCAGATGAAGCTGGAGCTGCGCGCGCCCCTTGCCGCCGTTCCGGACGGCCTGTCGCACTATTCATTGGAGCTGTCGGACGACGGCAGCCAGCTCACCTACACCTATGACAACCAGAGCGACCGTCCGGGCGTCGCCTCGCTGATCCGCGACCTCGATGCGGCCGGCGTCCAGTTCCGCGACCTCGACACCAAGAACAGCTCGCTCGAAGAGATCTTCGTCAATCTTCTGAGGCAAGAGCCATGAACCTGCGCGCGGTATGGGCGATCTACCGGGTGGAGATGGCGCGCGCCTTCCGCACGGTGCTGCAGAGCATCGTCTCGCCGGTCATCTCGACATCGCTCTATTTCGTCGTCTTCGGCTCGGCCATCGGCTCGCGCATCAACGAGATCGACGGCATCGCCTACGGCGCCTTCATTGTGCCCGGCCTGATGATGCTGTCGCTCTTGACGCAGTCGATCTCCAACGCCTCCTTCGCCATCTATTTCCCGAAATTCGTCGGCTCGATCTACGAGCTCCTGTCGGCGCCGGTGTCCTACCTGGAGATCATCATCGCCTATGTCGGGGGTGCGGCGACCAAATCGGTCATGCTCGGCCTGATCATCCTGGCCACCGCGGCGCTGTTCGTGCCGCTCAGGATCGAGCATCCGTTCTGGATGATCGCCTTCCTGGTGCTGACGGCGGTGACCTTCAGCCTGTTCGGCTTCATCATCGGCATCTGGGCAAAGACCTTCGAGCAGTTGCAGCTGGTGCCGCTCCTGATCGTCACGCCGCTCACGTTCCTTGGCGGCAGCTTCTATTCGATTCACATGCTGCCGGGCATCTGGAAGACGATTACGCTGTTCAATCCGGTCGTCTACCTGATCAGCGGATTCCGCTGGAGTTTCTATGGCAAGGCTGATGTCTCGGTCGGCGTCAGCCTCGGCATGACGGTGATGTTCCTGGCCATCTGCATCGCGATCGTCGCCTGGATATTCAGGACCGGATATCGGTTGAGGAACTGACGGAGTTCCTCGCCCCACGAAGTGGAGCGAGGTGGCCCGGCGAAGCCGGGACGGAGAGGGGAAGCCTGCTCTAAATCGCCTTCAGCAACCGCAGCAGGCCCAGCATTTCCACGAAAGTCCCTTTGCGGAACGCGATATAGGTCGGCTCCTCGACGCCGTGGAAGCGGCGCTTGAAGGCTGCCTGGCCCTGCAGGTTGAAGCGCGAGCGGTTGACCCAGGGCGAGTTGTAGGCGCGCTGGAACGCGCCGCGCCAGAAGCTCGATTCGGCAAAGCCGCTGGGTTCGATATCGAGCAGCGGCGAGAGCCCGAGCGTAACCTGCGAGATGCCTTCCTCGCGAAAACGGTCGACGGCGAATTTGGTCAGGCCGATCTCGGCATGCGGCGTGGCGTCGGTCTGCTTGCGCTTGAAGGATGTGGTGTAGCCGATGACCTTGCCGTCGCGGAACAGCGGGTCGAAATCGAGGATGGCGAGAAGCCGGCCTTCAGGGCTGTGCAGGAGGAAGCGGCGCATGTCGACGCCGAGCTCTTCGGAAAAGCGGCGGTTGAGGAAACCCATCTCCCAGCGCTTGATGATGCGCTCCTTGCGCCAGTCGGCGGAAAGCTGGACGATCTCCTCGTGCAGCCTGTCGCCCCTGTCCTCGGCGATGGTAAAGCCCTTCTTCGTCAGCCAGCGTTCGGAATAGCGTACGGTCTCGTTGCGCTTGCCGGAAAAATCATGCGCCGGCAAAAGCAGCCTGGTATCGATGCCGAGGCGATTCACCATGTAGCCGAGGCCGGCGAGCACCCTGGCCGTGTCGGCGCCGATCTGGACGAACCAGGGGCAGCCGGCGGCTTCGACGAAGCGCTTGATATAGGCCGCGCGATCCGCCGGATCGACCACCGGATCGCCCAGCGCGAAATGCCGGCCCATCTTGGTGCCGAAGGCGATGTAGCCGTCACCGTCGCTGAAATAGGACAGTTTCTGCTGCACGGCCGTCGAATAGGCGAGCGAGAAATCGCCGTGGCGGCGCACCAGCGCCAAGCGTTCGGCATCCGTCAAGTCGCGCCGCGGAACCTTGGGCGCCACGGCGTCGAGAAGCCTGTCGAAATAGATGCGCAGGGGCGCCATGAGCTCCGCGTGCCAAGAAGTGACGACCTGCCGCCCTCAGGTCGCGAATCGCTGGCGACCGCTGCCGGCCACGTCGCGTCAGCGCGATATAGGATGCAATTGGCCGCGAATGAAGGGCAAACGTCCGAAAGCGTCCGTATCGTCCACCGGCTGCCGCAACGGACATGCGAAAGATCGGTTGATATTTCCATGTCGTGTTATATATCAAGTTATCGATATGCGACGGGCTTATTATGGAAGACGTTCTCCGATCCCTCGGCTTTCTCTGCCTCGGCAGCCGGATGAAGCGCATAGGCGAGCAGTTGCAGGCCGACACGCAGCGCGTCCTCGACCGCCTGGACATGCGCATCCAGTCGAGCCAGTACCCGCTGCTCGCCGCGCTCGACAGGCTGGGTCCGCTGCCGGTCGGCGAGCTGGCGCAATCCTTGGGCATCGCGCAACCAGGCGTGACGCGCAGCGTGGCGCTGCTAGCCGAACTGGGGCTGGTCGAGGTCAACCCTTCGCAAGACGACCAGCGGCGCAGGATCGTTTCGCTGAGCCGCAACGGCCGGCGGCTGGTCGACCAGGCGAAGCGGGAGATCTGGCCGAGCATCGAGAATGCCGTGGCGGATTTGTGCGCCGATCTTTCCGGGCCGCTGCTCGGCCAACTCGCGGCAATCGAGGATCGCCTGGCCGCAACGCCACTCTATCGCCGCGCCGAAAACGCCAAGGTGGCCGCATCGTGAAACATGTTCTCGACCGCCCCATCTGGAGCGCGCTTGCAACGCGGCACCGGGCCTTCGCTGAAGGCGGCGACCTTGCCCGGCGATATCGCCCGTCGATCGTGCCCTTCGCTGCCACTGTCGCCGACGATGCGGACAGCCTGTGGGCGCTGGCCGGGCTTCTCCCGCCGGGCGAAACAGCCATCCTGGTCCAGGCGGATGAGATCGCGCTGCCGCCGGAAATCTCCGCGATCTCGGCAGCGCCGCTGGTGCAGATGATCGCCGAAGCGCTGATGCCATCGGCGTCCGATGAGCGCATCCGGCAGCTGGCAAAAGACGATGCCGAGGAAATGCTGGCGCTCGCCTCGCTCACCAGGCCCGGCCCCTTCACGCTGGAGGCGCTGAGCCTCGGCGATTTCTGGGGCATCAGGATCGATGGCAGGCTGGCGGCGATGGCCGGCGAGCGCATGAAGCAGCCCGGTTACAGCGAGCTCAGCGGCGTGTGCACGCATCCGGACTTTCGCGGCGGCGGCCTTGCCCGCCTGCTGTCGGTGTTCGTGGCCGGCCGGATCGCGGCACGCGGCGAGGTTCCATACCTGCACGCCTATGACAGCAACGCCGCGGCGATCAGCCTTTACGAGTCCATCGGCTTCCGCTTGAGAAGCAGGATGAACATGGTCATGGTTCAACGCGCGGAGTGACCGCCCGACAGTCGTGCTTCGCCCTGGAATGACGACGTTGGGGAGGCTTGCGCCCAATCCCAACTCGAGTTGTCGGTCTGCGCCACCCTCAGCGCATCAAACTGCGATCTTGCCGCCGCCCTGCTTCGTAATCGCAACGACGGACGGACGCACCGGCATGTCCGGCTTGAAGTCCGGCCAGCGGGTCGACGGATCCTCATAGTAGGAGGGACGGCCGAACCCTTCCCAGTCCTCGCCGCCGTCGCCCGGATGCTGCACGGCGACGAAAGCGGTCTGGTCGTCCGGCGCGAACAGCGGGCCGCACATTTCGGCGCCGATCGGCACGCGGAAGAACAGTTTCGACGTTGCCCGCGCGGCACCCTCGGTGTCGACGGCCCAGAGGCCGTCTGTGCGGCCGGTGGCCTTTGGGCCCTGGCCGTCGGTGGCGACCCACAGACGCCCTGCCGAATCGACGGCGCAATTGTCAGGCATGCCGAACCAGCCATGGGCGGTGGTCGCGGTCGAGAAGGTGGCGCCGACATCGGCCACGGAAGGATCGCCGCATTTCAACAGCACTTCCCACTTGCCTTTGGTGGCGGCGAAATCGCCGCCGTCTTCGACGATCTCGATGATATGGCCGAAAGCGTTCTCGGCGCGCGGATTTGCGGCGTCGACCTGCTCGGCCTTGCGCTTGGAATTGTTGGTCAGCATGACATAGACCTTGCCGATGCCGGCATTGGGCTGGATGTCCTCCGGCCGGTCCATCTTGGTGGCGCCGAGCAGGTCGGCGGCGCGACGCGTTTCGATGAGAACATCGGCCTGGGAAGCAAAGCCGTTCTCCGCCGTCAGCGGCGCTTTTCCAAACACGATGGGCATCCATTCCACCGAACCGTTCTCGGCGAATTTGGCGACATAGAGCGTGCCGTCGTCGAGCAGGTTCATGTTGGCGGCGCGGTCATTGGGGTTGAACGTGCCGGCGGTGACGAATTTGTAGACATAGTCGAAGCGTTCGTCGTCGCCGAGATAGAAGACGACGCGGCCGTCCTTGGCGACGATTGATTCGGCGCCCTCATGCTTGAAGCGGCCCATGGCGGTGCGCTTTCTAGGCACCGAGTTCGGATCGTTGACGTCGACCTCGACGATCCAGCCGAAGCGATTGGGCTCGTTCGGCTCCTTGGCAAGGTTGAAGCGGTCGTAGTGCGCGCCCCACTCATAAGCGCCTTCCGGAATGCCGAGGCGCTTGTAATTGGCGGCTTCCTTGTGGCCCTCCGGCAATTCGCCCGAGAAATAGCCGTGGATGTTCTCCTCGGCCATCACATAGGTGCCCCAGGGCGTGACACCGCCGGCGCAATTGTTGAGCGTGCCGAAGACCTTGGTGCCGGACGGGTCGGCATTGGTCTTGACGCGGTCGTGGCCGGCGACCGGGCCGGACAGCGCCATCTCGGTGGTCGACATGATGCGGCGGTTGAGCTTGCCGTCGCGCACGACCTGCCATTTGCCGTCCTGCTTGCGGATCTCGACGATGGTGCCGCCATGCGCGGCCATCTCGACATCGACCTGCTCCTTTGAGAGCGGCGCGACCTCGGCCTTCTTCTTTCCGTCCTTCTCGACGATCGAAACGATGCCGGGGAACATCAGGTGCGGGTTGGTGTATTCGTGGTTGACGACCAGAAGGCCATGCTCGGCCGAGCCGTCGATCGGGATATAGCCGACATAGTCGTTGTTGTAGCCGAACTGTTTCGCCTGGGCTTCGGCCGACTGCTTCAGCGGATCGAACTCGGGCGAATCGGCGAACAGCGGATCGCCCCAGCGCAACAGCACGTCGGCGTCGTAGCCGGGCGCGACATGGTGCTTGTCGTCGATCCCAGCCTCGAGCTCGTCGAACTTGAAGGCCGAACCTTCCGCGGCGCGTGCCTCGTCGGCCGCGATCAGCGCCAGCGGGCTTACGGTGGCGGCGATGGCCGAGACGGCCAGCGAACCCATGAGAAAGCCGCGACGCGAGAAACGCGCGGCGATGATCTCGCCCATGCTGCGGTTGTCGGTCAGGTTGACCGGCGGGCCGTCATTGTCCTCGAGCTGGCTGGTGCGGAAGCGGGTCTCAGGGGTCACGGTCATAGGCTGTTCCTCTGGCTTCTTGAGGTGGCTGGGATTTTGACCTTTCGACACCTAAAGCGCGCCGATCACATTTTCGTGACACAATCGTGATTGAACCGCAAAGGCTGTTTGCCGGCTGAGCAGCGCCGGCCGGCTTGGATCCTCGAAATAGGCGAACGATCGACCGCGATCGGCTTGACGGCCTCGCCCGCTTCGGGAAACAAGGGCTGCGGCCGGCGTGGTGACGGCGCTTGAAAGGGGACGGCGGGTGAGTTTCTGGGGACTGGCGCAGCTCGGCATTTCGACCGTGATGTTCGTGCTGGCGGCGATGGCGGCCAAGCAATGGGGGCTGGCGCCGAGCTTGGCCAAGCTGCTTTTGACGCTGGCGCTCTACTCGGCCGGCAATCTGATCATGCTCAGGCTGGTGCGCGAATTCGGCATGTCGGTGTCGTTCAGCCTGTCGGCGGTGATCCAGCTGGTCGCGGTCAATGTCGTGGCGCTCGTCTTTTTCGGCGAACGGCTCAATGCCTTGCAGGCGACCGGCATGGTGCTGGCGATAGCCGCCGTCGCGCTGATCACGCTCGGGCCCTATATTCAGCGGCTGTAGCTGGACCCGAGGGCCCGAATGAAATCGACCGCCAACGCGCTCCTCAACAGGTTGGAATTCCCGGTGCTGCTGGCCGGGCTGGTGATCGCCGGCGGGCTGTGGGGCCTGGTGGAACTCATGGAGCTGGCGCGCGCCACGACCCCGCACGCCTTCGACACGGAAATCCTGCTCGCCTTCCGTCATGCCGGGCAGCCGGATAGCCCGATCGGCCCGCCTTGGCTGGAGGGCGCGGTGCGCGACGTCACCGCGCTGGGCAGCACAGCCGTGTTGGTTCTGATCACGACGGCGACCATCCTCTATCTGCTCTTGATCCGCAGACCTTCGACAGCGCTCTTCATGTTCGCGGCGGTGGCGGGCGGCCAAGTGCTTTCGAGCTTGCTCAAGTTCGAGGTCGACCGGCCGCGACCCGATCTCGTCTCGCATCTCGTCAACGAGACATCGCTGTCCTTTCCGAGCGGCCACGCGATGCTGTCGGCGATAACCTATCTGACGCTCGGCTCGCTGGCGGCCCGCTTCCTGCCGGACCGCAGGACGAAGGTCTTTGTGCTTTGCCTCGCCGTGCTCACCACCGTGCTGGTCGGCGCCAGTCGCGTCTATCTCGGCGTGCACTGGCCGTCCGACGTGCTTGCCGGCTGGTGCGCGGGTTTTGCCTGGGCCATGCTGTGCTGGCTTGCGGCGCGGCTGCTGCAGCGACGCAAGGTCGTTAAGGACAGCGAATAACCAATGTCTCACCCACATTAAATGATGCTTGATACAGGCACAGGGCATCGCCAATATCGGCTCGGCGCTGTCCGGCGGGATCTGCGTGACTGGACTGATCGCGCGCACGGCGACCAACATCCGCGCTGGCGCGCATGGACCGTTGTCGGGAATATTCCATTCCGCCTTCCTGCTGCTGTTCATGCTGGTGGCTGCGCCGCTTGCCAGCTACGTCCCGCTGGCGGCACTTGCCGGGGTGCTGGCCACGGTGGCCTGGAACATGGTGGAGAAGCCCGCCTTCCTGGCGCTGATCCGATCGTCCTGGGGCGACGCCCTGGTGCTTCTGGTCACCTTCGGACTTGTCATCTTCCGCGACCTCGCCACCGGCATCGTGGTCGGCTTCGCGCTGGGCGCTCTGCTGTTCATCGGGCGGATGGCGCGTTCGGTCGAGGTGGAGGCGCATGTCCCGCCGGTGACGGAGGACCGCGCCGACGACGCAAATGGCGGACGCGTTGCCTATGACCTCGCCGCCGCCAGATCCGGATACCGTCATCTTCCGTATATCCGGGGCCTTCTTCTTCGGCGCTGCGGCAACGATCGCGACCGTGCTGGACCGTATCGCCGACCAGCACAGGAACTTCATCGTCGATTGCTCGGCTGTGCCCTTCCTCGATTCGACCGCGGCAAACGTCATCGAAAGCACGGCGAACAACGCAAGGCGCGCCGGAGGACGCTTCATCATCGCGGGCGCATCGTCGCAAGTCAGGCGCACCCTGATAAGCCATGGCGTCAAGCGGCCGCTGGTGACCTATGCAGCCTCGATCCGTGACGCGCGGGCGCAGCTGGACGGAAAAGCGGAGACGGCGTAGGCGCCCTGCTCAAACGGTCGCTTCGATCGGCTCGGCAAGCTTGGGGCTGGCTCGTGCGGCGATCAGGCAGCCGGCGACGATGAGACATGCGCCCGCCAGCGTGGTCCAGGCCACCTTCTCGCCGAAGAAGAACCAGCCAAGCGCGATCGCCCAGATGAAGGCCGAGTATTCTGTCGGGATGAGATATTGCGCTTCGGCGCGGGCGTAGGACCAACTCATCAGGAATTGGCCGGCGAGCGACAGCATCGTCACGCCTGCCAAGGGAAGCCAAAGTTCTCTCGGCAGCGCAACGGCAAGCCAGGGCGCCGCGCAACCAAGGATGATCCCGACGAAGACATTCTGGAACAGCATGATCTCGACCGGCTTGGCCAGAAGCGCCTGTCGCCGGGCGAGGATCAGATTGTAGCCGTAGAAGACCGTCGATACGAGCACGGCGACCGTGCCCAAAAGCGCATCCTGCGAATGGCCTGCCTGCCCGAACTGGCCGGCCAGTATGATCAAGACGCCCGCGATGCCAGCCAGCGACGCCCACACCGCCTGCCGCCTTATGCGCTCGCCCAGCAACAATGCGGCGAGGAAAAGCGCAAACAACGGCGCGACGAAGCTCAGGCCTATGGCCTCGGCGAGCGGCAGCCTGGCGAGACCCCAGAAGAACGAGACTAGGACGATGCCGACAATGACGGCGCGCAGCGCATGCAGACCGAGCACCGGGAGGCTCGGTTTCGAGCGCGGCCCCGTCGACCAGGCCGCGCCCGCGACCACGGTCGCGACCATGCTGCGCCATAGCACCGTATTGTAGACGCCGACCGCGATGACCAGCGACTTCATCGCCGCATCCATGCCCGACAGCAGCAAGATCGCCAGCGCGCAGACGAGCACCGGGATCTTCGGGGAAACGGCGCCGTTCAGGCTGGATGTCTTCACGGCTTCGCTCACATGACGGATTGCCGCCGAATAGTCCGGAGCGGGCGGCGAAACCAGATGGCAGCCGCCACCGACATGGCGGTCCAATGCCGAGCGGCGAGGCGAAAACTCGCCTCGCCGCTACAGTGCCGAGATGTGAAACGCTGTCCCGCCGGCGTTGCAATGCTTCTCCGCCGCGACATGCTTAATCGAGTGACAGCGCCGTGACCTCGCCCTCGCCCATCAACGGCACATAGATGGTCGCCTTGCCGTCCGTGCCGATATCGGCGCTGCCCGGCTTGAAGGTCGCTACCACCGTCGGCGCGCCGCCGGGCTTGTAGCTGTAGAGCGTGCCGGTCATGTAGGCGGTGGCGTAGATGGTGTCGCCAATGGCGATGACGCCGTCGAGATCGGCGAATTTTTGGGCGCCGGGCAGCGGCGTGACCTTCTTCGTGGCAAGGTCGACCGACAGCAGGCCGCCGGGCTCGGCGGTGCTGAAATCGGCCTTGTTGATGCCTTTGCCCCAGGAGGCGACGATCAGCCTGCCGCCATCGGCGAACACGCCGTTGGGCGAGGCGAGCAGCGCATCTTTGACGAACAGTTCCGGCGCGTTCCCGTCGATGCGGTAGATCGTGTCGGCCAGCATGTCGCTGACATAGACCTTGCCGGCGCTGTCCTGCGTCATGTCGTTGAGGAACACGGCGCCGGGCACATCGATGGTCTTGACCAGTCTGCCGCTGGCGAGATCGACGACGCGGACCTTGGTGATATCGGCGGCATAGAGCCTGCCGCCGGTGATCGCCATGCCCTTGGGCGCGTCCAAGCCCTCCACCCAGTGACGCGCGAGGACCTTACCGTCCATCGACAGCAGCGACAAATAGCCATTGCCGTCCACTGCGCCGGGGTTGCCGACGATGTTGGAAACGACGATGCGGTTGTGGGCGGCATCGACAAGCGCCGATTCCGGCTGCTCGAAGCCGGTGGCGCGCCAGAGCTCGCCGGCCTGCGCAGCGGATATGACGGAGATGGCGGTGAAGGCGGCCGAAGCGATGAGATTTTTCATGGATGCTCTCCTGTGATGACGGCCGAGAGCTAGGCTTTCCGATACTTTCCGGGAAGCCGGAACAGGACTAGTATCGCAATTCAATACGAATTCGCACGAATGAGGCGCAGTCCATGAACGGTCCGATCTTCGAGGCGCTGAAACGGACGCTGAAGGCCAAGGGCCTGACCTACCGGACGCTCGCCGAGCGCATGGGCGTTTCCGAGCCGACGGTGAAGCGTATCTTCCATGAGAAGAACTGCAAGCTCGACCGGCTGGTGGAGATCTGCGCCGCGGCCGATGTCGAGCTGGAGAACGTGCTCGGCGCGATGAACCGCGGGCCGGGTCCGGCCAACCGCGTCCCGCCGGAGATCGAGCGCCGGCTGGCGGCGCGGCCGGCCCTGCTCTTCGTCTTCGTCATGCTGTCGGAGAAGTTCACGCCCGAAGGCATCATGCGCTCGCAAGGCCTGAGCGAAGCCTCGATGTTCCTCTATCTGCGCGACCTCGAGGAGCTCGGGCTGGTGGCGCTGGGACGCGGGCTGTCGGCAAGGCTGCTGGTCGACGCGCCGATCCAGTGGGATTTCGAGGGGCCGCTGAAGCCGCATTTCGAGATGACCAACAAGAACTTCATCGGCTGGGCGATCGGCCATATGGAGCAGGCCGCAACCTTCATCAGCTTTTCCCGGCGGATGCGGCCCGAAACGGCGGAAATGCTGCGCCGCGAGGCCGACGAGCTCGCCGAACGTGCCAGGCTGCTTGCCCATCACGACCAGCACACCACGCCCGAGGACCAGCTCACCGGCTACAAATGGACCTTCGCCTTCGGCGCGACGCCGTTTCCGGCGATCATGCCGATCGGCCCGCATCCGAGGGATGCGGGCGCCAGGGCGGCGAAGGACAAACGGGCGTTGCCGGCGTAGCGGAGCGTCACGCCGCCTTCGCTTCTTCCTGGGGTCCGGCGAGATCGTCGCGCGCCTTGCGGGCAAGTCTCTTGGCCGAGCGTTTCGGGCTGTCGCCGAACAGGTCGGCGGCATCGGCAAGACAGGCTTTGATCAGGCTCTTTTCGGAGCGCTTCAACAGCTTGCGCAGAAGCCCGGTCTCGTCGGCGGGGCCGAGCGGCTCGCCTTCGGCATCGAGCAGCGCGCGCATGACGAAGACGTCGTGCAGCTCGCCGAGCTCTTCGCCGAGCTTGTCGACCGCCTTGCGGCGGCCCTTGATCGGCGTCGGCCATAGGCGGCCGAGCAGCGACAGA
The DNA here is from genome assembly GCF_037179585.1 of Mesorhizobium argentiipisi (SeqCode). Classification (NCBI taxonomy): domain Bacteria; kingdom Pseudomonadati; phylum Pseudomonadota; class Alphaproteobacteria; order Hyphomicrobiales; family Phyllobacteriaceae; genus Mesorhizobium; species Mesorhizobium argentiipisi (SeqCode). The sequence continues at coordinate 37,817 of NZ_JAPYKO010000037.1, read as the reverse complement.
TGCATGCTGTGCGTCTTGGCCGCCTTGCGCAGATCGTGGAAATCGTCGGCCTCGCCGCGCGAGCCGGCCTTGTCCAGCGCCTTCCTGGCGCGCCGCAAGGCGGCGCGGGCGCCCTCGGCCAGGATGTCGGCGGCCTGCTCGGGCTGATCGGGCAAGGCCAGCCTGTCGATGCGTTCGAGGCCTTCCCGGCAGGCAGCTATGGCCGCATTGATGGCGGCGTCGAGGCCGGGACCGGCATGGAGCTCGTGCTGGCGCAGCACCAGCCGTTCGCGCACGGGGTGGAGACCGCCCCTTGTGGATTGTTCCGGAAAGGCGTCGGCCAGACGGTCGATGGTTTCGATGAGAGCGGTCGCCTCGCGTGGACCGGCAAGCAGTGCCGACACCTGCTTATAGCATTCGTTCTCGGTCTGGCAGAACGGTTCGTCCCCGGAACGAACCAAGCGCAGCAAGGCGCGCACGTTCTTCAGCCGCTTGCGGCATTTGTGCAGCCCCTGCTCCGGCTTCTCGCGCGCCATTTCAAGATGGCCGAGCGCCTTGCCGATCTCGTCGGCCAATATGCGCCTGACCTCACCGCTCAGAGGCAAGCGCGGATCGATGCGGAAACTCATGCGGCGATCTCCGGAATCCCCCCGAGGGCCAGCGACGCGTTGTAGAACCTCGACTCGCCGGTGACCTCGCGACCGAGCCAGTCGGGCAGCATTTCGTCAGATACGTCCTCCGGCGTCTCCAGCTCCGCGATCACCAAACCCGCGAGCTTTCCGCCGAAAACATCGACTTCATAGAGATAGCCGCGGTGTCTAACATGGTGGCGTGTCTTCTCGATGACACGTCCGACGGCAAAGGCCATCAATTCCTCGGCCTCGGCAAGCGGGATGGAATATTCGAATTCGTCGCGCTCGCGCGCCCTGTCGCCGAACTTCAGCGTCAGCTTGGCGGAGCGCCCGTCGCTGATGCGCACACGCACCGTGCGACCGGGCTGTGCCGCCACATAGAACTGGCGAATGCGGATATCCGCCTCGACCTCATCGCGCCAGGCGGGATTGGAGACCAGGAACTTACGCTCGACTTCCTTGCCCATGGCCGCGCACTAAAGCCTGTGAGGGTCGCGAAGGCAAGCCGACTCAGCTGTCGATTTGACTTTAATCAATCGATTGATTAAATACGAACGTATGAACAAGCAGCCACACGCCAAGAAGCATCAGCGCGAAGCCACCACCGCCGACCAAACGCGCGCGGCGCTGGTGCATGCGGCGCTCAAGCTGTTCGGACGGCAGGGTTTCGATGGCACCTCGACGCGCGAGATCGCGGCCGAGGCCAAGGCCAATATCGGCTCGATCGCCTACCATTTCGGCGGCAAGGAAGGCCTGCGCGCCGCCGCCGCCGACTTCATCGTCGAAACCATCCAGGGCATAGCCGGCCAGGCGCTGGGCGCGACCCAGGCGGCCGCTCCGGCAAACCCGGACGCTGCGAGAGCACAGCTTTTCGCGGCACTTGAGCGGATGGTAGGCTTCGTCGTGGCCAGTCCGCAGGCCGGCGAGATCGTACAATTTGTACTTCGCGAACTCTCGCATCCGACTGCCGCGCTCGACCGTATATATGCCGGCGTGTTCGAGCCGACGCACCGGCGGCTGTGCCAGATCTGGGAGCAGGCGACCGGCGAACCGGCCGAGAGCGAAGCGACCAAGCTCACCGTTTTCACGTTGATCGGCCAGGCCATCTATTTCCGCATCGGCCGCGAGGCGGTGATGCGCCGGATGGGCTGGCGCGGAATCGGCAATGAAGAGGCCGCCAAGGTGGTGGCGGTCACGACCGACAATCTCAGGGCAATGCTGGCGGCGCGCGCTGCGCGCGCCGGCAAGAAGGGCAAATCATGAGCTTTCTCTGTTCGCTGCCGCTCGCCGCCCAGCTGTTCGGCGCCTGCGCGCCGGCAGCCCCGCTCGCGGTCGGCTATGTCGAAGGCGAATATGTGCTGATGGCGCCGATCGAAGTGGCGCAGGTGGCGACAGTGACGGTCAGGCGCGGCGACCGCGTCGAGATCGGCGCGGCTGTGGCGACGCTGGAAGATGCCGACGCCAAGATCGAGGTGGCGCAGGCGAAAGCTGCGCTTGCGCAGGCCCAGGCGCAGCTTGCCGACCTGCAGGTCGGCAAGCGTCCCGAAGAAATCGCCGTCCTCAAGGCCGAGGTCGACATGGCCAAGGCCCAGGCCGCCGACGCCAAGCGCAAATACGACCGCGCCAGCGACCTCTACAAGCGCGGCACCGGCACCCAGGCCGATTACGACACCGCCTCGGCCTCGCTCGAGACCGCCAACGCCCAGGTCGGCCAGGCGGAGGCCAATCTCGCCGTCGGCAATCTGCCGGCGCGGGCCGAGACCATCAAGGCCGCCGACAACCAGGTCAAGCAGGCGCAGTCGACCTTGCGGCAGGCCGAGTGGCGGCTGTCGAAGCGGGTTCTGACCGCGCCCTCGCCCGGCCGCGTCAACGACGTCATCCGCAATCCCGGCGACACGGCCGGGCCGACCGCGCCGGTGATCTCGATGCTGCCCGACGGCGCCGTGAAGCTTAGCGTCTATGTGCCCGAAAACGCTTTTTCGTCGGTCAAGCTCGGCACCGAGCTCAATGTCCATTGCGACGGCTGCGTAGCAGGGCTGAAGGCGCGCGTCAGCTACGTCTCGCCCGATCCCGAATTCACGCCGCCGGTGATCTATTCGCTCGAGAACCGGCAGAAGCTGGTCTATCTCGTCGAGGCCCGGCCGGAGGGCAATGCTGGACCCTTGCAGCCCGGCCAGATCGTCGATGTCGACTTGGCCGACATCGGGGCGGATCTCGGGCAATGAACGTCGTCGACGTTCGCGGCCTGGTCAAGCGCTTCGGCGACAAGACCGTCGTCGACCATGTGACGATGACGGTCGCCGAAGGCGAGATCGTCGGCTTCCTCGGGCCGAACGGCTCGGGCAAGACGACGACCATCCGCATCATGTGCGGACTTTTGACGCCGGACGAGGGAGACGGCACGGTGCTCGGCTTCGACATCCGCACCGACGCGCTCAGGATCAAGCGCGAAGTCGGCTACATGACGCAGAAATTCTCGTTCTACGAGGACCTGACGATCGGCGAGAACCTCGAATTCGTGGCGCGGCTCTACCGGCTGAAGCCGGTCGAGGAGTATGTCTCGCGCACGCTTCAGGATCTCGGCCTGACGAGCCGCCGCAACCAGCTCGCCGGCACGCTTTCCGGCGGCTGGAAGCAGCGGCTGGCGCTGGCTGCCTGCATCATGCACGAGCCGAAGCTGCTTCTGCTCGACGAGCCGACAGCGGGTGTCGATCCCAAGGCGCGGCGCGAGTTCTGGGACGAGATCCATCGCCTCGCCGGCGGCGGGCTGACCGTGCTCGTCTCCACCCATTACATGGACGAGGCCGAGCGCTGCCACCGCATCAGCTACATCTCTTACGGCAAGATGCTCACCACCGGCACGGTGGACGAGGTGGTGAAGAATGCCGGGCTGACCACTTTCGTGCTGCAGGGGCCGCGGCTCGATCAGGTGGCCCAAGCGCTGCAAGGCCGGCCCGGCGTCGACCAGGTGGCGCCGTTCGGCGCGACGCTGCACGTCGTCGGCTCCGACAAGGCGGCGCTCGAAAAGGCGCTCGCCGATGTCGAGAAGGAGCATAAGGGCGTCACTGTGAAGCCCGGCGAGACCAGCCTCGAGGACGTGTTCATCCAGTTCATGTCCGGATCGAAGGACAATATGGCATGAACGATGGCATGAACGCGGTCTTCTCCTTCGCCAGGCTGGGCGCGCTGCTGACCAAGGAATTCATCCAGATGCGGCGCGATCGCATCACCTTCGCCATGATGCTGGGCGTGCCGCTGATCCAGCTGGTGCTGTTCGGCTATGCGATCAACAACGACCCGAAGAGCCTGCCGGCCGCGCTCGTGGCGACCAGCAGCGATTCTTACACGCGGGCGATGGTCTCGGCGCTGCAGACAACGGGCTACTACCGCTTCGACCATGTCGCGCAAAGTGCCGAGGAAGCCGAATTCCTGATGGCGCGCGGCGACATCTCCTTCGTCGTCACCATCCCCGCCGATTTCGCGCGCCGCGTCGAGCGCGGCGACAACCCGCAGATACTGATCGAGGCCGACGCCACCGACCCGGCGGTGGCCAGCGGCGCCATCTCGACGCTCAGTACCGTCGCCGGCCAGGCGCTGCTCAGGGCGCAGGGCACGCAGGAAACGGCCAAGGAGGCGGCGCGCGGCCAGCTCGATGTCGTCGTGCACCGGCGCTACAACCCTGAAGGCATCTCGCAATACAACATCGTGCCCGGCCTGCTCGGCGTCATCCTGCAGATGACGATGGTGATGATGACCTCGATCGCGCTGACGCGCGAGACCGAACGCGGCACGATGGAAAACCTCCTGGCCATGCCGTCGAGCCCGCTGGAGATCATGCTGGGCAAGGTGCTGCCCTATCTGGTGGTGGGCGCGGTGCAGGTGGTGGTGGTGCTAGCCGCGGCGAAGCTGCTGTTTGCCATTCCCTTCATGGGCTCGCTGTCGCTGCTGCTCTCGACCGTGCTGGTGTTCGTGCTGTCGCTGGTGCTGCTCGGCTACACGATCTCGACGATCGCGCGCACGCAGATGCAGGCGCTGCAGCTCACCTTCTTCTTCTTCCTGCCTTCGATCATGCTGTCGGGCTTCATGTTCCCCTATCGCGGCATGCCGGGCTGGGCACAGACTTTCGGCGAGATTTTCCCGCTGACGCATTTTCTGCGCATCACCCGCGCGGTCATGCTGAAAGGGGCGGAGCTTCCGGCGGTGGCGACGGAAGTCGGCTGGCTGGTGGTGTTCGTGGCATTGTTTGCCGGCGTAGCGCTGGTGCGGTTCAGGCGCACGCTGGATTGATCAAAGCGCGGCGGAAAAGGTTTGACGCTGGAGGGACAGCACCTCCCTCTGGCCTGCCGGCCATCTCCCCCGCAAGGGGAGAGATTGGCAGCTCCGCCGACGGCACTTTTCTGCGACGTCGGCGATTGGCGAAAGCGAAGGCGACAGCTGATCTCCCCCCCCTTGCGGGGGAGATGGCCGGCAGGCCAGAAGGGGGTGTAGAGGATCGCGGCGATTACGACTTGCGGGCCACCGCACTCTTCCGCGAAAAATCTACGCCGCCATGATCTCCGAATAGGTGCGGAAATCGACATTGCCGCCGGACAGGATGACGGCCACGCATTTGCCGGCAAGGTCGATCTCGCCGGTAGATAGCGCGGCAAACGCGACGCAGCCGCCGGGCTCGACCACAAGCTTGAGATAAGCCATGGCGTCGCGCATCGCCTGGGCGGCCGCCTTGTCGGAGACGGCGATGGCGCCGGCGAGATTCCGGCGGTTGATCTCGAAGGTGATGGCGCCGGGCTCGGCGGTAAGCAGCGCATCGCAGATCGAGCTATGGCCGGGTTCGTTCGAGACCCGCTCGCCCTTGGCCAGCGAGCGGCGCGTGTCGTCGAAATGCTCGGGCTCGACCGCCCAGACTTGCGTGCGCGGCGAGGCGTCCTTGACGGCGACGGAGATGCCGCTCGACAGGCCGCCGCCGCCGCAAGGGACGACGACGGCGTCGAGGGTCACGCCGAGCGCTTTCGTCTGCTTCATCAGTTCCAGGCCGATCGTGCCCTGGCCGGCAATGATCGCCGGATCGTCGAAGGGCGGCACCAGCATCATGCCCTTCTCGATATAGGGGCGCACGACAGCCATGCGGTCGTCCTTGAAACGGTCGAACGGCACCACTTCGGCGCCCATCTTGCGGACATTGCCGACTTTCAGCGCCGGCGCGTCGGCCGGCATGGCGATGACCGCCTTAACGCCGAACATGGCGGCCGAAGCCGCCACGCCTTGCGCATGGTTGCCGGAAGAGAAGGCCACGACGCCACGGCCGCGCTCTTCCTCGCTGAGCGACGACAGCTTGTTGTAGGCGCCGCGGATCTTGAAGGAGCCCGTGCGCTGCAGCGTCTCGGGCTTGAACAGGATGCGGCCGCCATAGCGCTTGTTGAGCTCCGGTGATTCGATGAGCGGCGTTTCGACGATCAGGCCGGAAAGCCGCTCGGCGGCGGCGCGGATGTCGGAGATGCCGGGCAGGGTGGTCATGGGCGAGGGCCTTGCGAAGAACGGGATCGCCCATGGTGCACGCAAAAGGCCGCGGCGCGCCAACGAAAAAATGTCATGGTTACAAGGTTGGCGATGGTGGCGCCGTCCGCCTTCATCTTCGCCTATGGAGGGCGAAAGCGAAGACCTGGCCTTCCCTGGTGCTTGACCGGCTACTCGTCGCCCTCGACGACCCGCAGCCTGAGCTGACCCGTCTTTGAATCGGCCACCCGCGCGCCGGCTTCCGCCTTGGCTGAACCGCCGCGCGGCGCCTCGGCCTCGCCCTCGGCGAATTCCAGCGCCTCGATCTTCTGGCCGCGCTTGGTCACCTTCGACGTCGAGACCAGGATGTCGTCTATGTCCCGCGCCGCCTGGCCGAAATGCGTCTGCAGCCGGCGCACCCGCTCGTCGACCCGCGCCACATCCTCCATCAGCCGGATGACCTCGCCCTGGATCAGATGCGCCTGCTCGCGCATACGAGCATCCTTGAGGATCGCCTGGATCACCTGTATCGACAGCATCAGGAGCGAGGGCGAGACGATGATGACGCGGGCGCGATGCGCCTTCTGCACCACCGCCTCGAAATTCTCGTGGATCTCGGCGAACACCGATTCCGACGGCACGAACATGAAGGCGGTGTCCTGGGTCTCGCCCTGGATCAGATATTTTTCGGCGATATCGCGGATATGCACCTCGATGTCGCGCCGGAAAGCCTGCGCCGCCGCCTTCTGCATGTCGGCGCCTTCGGCCGCGCGGATGGCGTTCCACGCTTCCAACGGGAATTTTGCGTCGATGGCGAGCATCGGCGCGCCGTTCGGTATCCGCACCAGGCAATCGGGCCGGCTGCCATTGGAGAGGCTCGCCTGGAACTCATAGGCCCCGTGCGGCAGCCCGTCGGCGACGATCGCCTCCATGCGCGACTGGCCGAAGGCACCGCGCGTCTGCTTGTTGGAGAGGATCGCCTGCAGCTGCACGACCTGGCCGGCCAAGGACTGGATATTGCCCTGCGCGGTATCGATCACCGCCAGCCGCTCCTGCAGCTTGGCCAGGCTTTCATGCGTCGACTTGGTCTGCTCGGCCATGCTCTGGCCGAGACGCCCGGTCATGGCGTCGAGCCGTTGGCCCAGCGACTGGGTGAGCTCGGCCTGCCGCGCCCCGAACACCTCGGCGATGGCGCCCATGCGCCCCTGCATCTCGGCTTGCGCCTGCATAATATCGGCCATCCTCGCCTCGGCATCGCGGGCATGGTCGGCGGCTTCGGCGGCCGCCACCGCGCGCGCGCCGGCCGCATGCCACAAGGCGATGACGAGCGCCACGAACAGCACAAGCAGAAGGATTGCGCCGAAAGCCAGCGTCTGGCCAAGCGTGATGGTCGTGGCGCCAAGCCGCGCGATGGGCTCGGAAAGGATGGAGGTCATGTCGTTCATTTGGGCAGCATAACCGATTCGGCCGCGTGGCACAGATCAAAACGTGAACAGGCCAAAGGTGCCCCGGTTGACGCTTGTCAAGCGAGGTCTTAGGTGAGACGCCATGTCGATCAAGCCGCTCATCATCCTTCCCGATCCCGTCCTGCGCCAGGTTTCCAAGCCGGTGGAGCGCGTCGATGTCGATTTGCGCAAGCTTGCCGACGACATGCTGGAAACCATGTATGACGCGCCCGGCATCGGCCTTGCAGCGATCCAGGTCGGCGTGCCGAGGCGGCTGTTGGTCATCGATCTCGCCAAGGAGGGCGAGCCGCCGGAGCCGCATGTCTTCATCAATCCGGAAATCCTCGAAAGCGCCGACCAGCGCTCGGTCTATGAGGAAGGCTGCCTTTCGATCCCCGATTATTATGCCGAGGTCGAGCGCCCGGCTTCGGTGCGTGTGAAATATCTCGACCGCGACGGCAAATTGCAGGAGATGCAGGCGGAAGGCCTGATGGCCACCTGCCTGCAGCACGAGATCGACCATCTCAACGGCGTGCTGTTCATCGACCACATCTCGAAGCTGAAGCGCGACATGGTGATGAGGAAGTTCAAGAAGCTCGCCAAGGACAAGGCGCCGGGCAAGATGGTGGGGTAGAGGGGCATGCCCCTTCGCGTCATCTTCATGGGCACGCCGGATTTTTCCGTGCCGACCTTGCGCGCTATCGCCGAGGCCGGCCACGAGATCGTGGCCGTCTACACCCAGCCGCCGCGTGCCGGCGGACGGCGCGGGCTGGAGCTGACGCCCTCGCCGGTGCAGCACGAGACCGAACGGTTGGGGCTCGAGGTGCGCACGCCGACATCGCTGAAAAGCGAGGCCGAGCAACAGGCCTTCGCCGCCTTGCAGGCCGATGTCGCGGTCGTCGTGGCTTACGGCCTGCTGCTGCCGAAGCCCGTTTTGGACGCGCCGAGGCTGGGCTGCCTCAACGGCCATGCCTCGCTTTTGCCACGCTGGCGTGGTGCAGCTCCCATCCAGCGCGCCATCATGGCCGGCGATGCCGAAACCGGCATGATGATCATGAAGATGGAAGAGGGTTTGGACACCGGACCGGTGGCGATGGTTGAAAAATGCGCCATCGGACCCGATATGACGGCCGGCGAATTGCATGACCGCCTGATGGCGCAGGGCGCATCGCTGATGGTTGAGGCGCTCGCGCAGTTGGGGATAAATTGTCTGACATTTACCCCGCAGGCGGCGGAAGGGGTGACCTACGCCCGAAAGATCGATAAATCGGAGACACGCGTAGACTGGACGCGGCCTTCTGGCGAAGTCCACAATCACATTCGCGGCCTCTCGCCCTTCCCGGGCGCGTGGTGCGAGGTCGAAATTGGCGGTCGCATGGAGCGGCTGAAACTGCTTCGCTCGACGCTCTCGGATGGCGTCGGCGAGTCGGGAGGAATTCTCGATGACCGGCTGACGGTCGCCTGCGGATCGGGCGCGGTCAGGCTGGTCGAAGTTCAACGGGCGGGCGGAAGGCCTGCCGCCGTGCAGGAGTTTTTGCGCGGAGCCAAGATCGCAAAAGGAATGAAACTCACATGAGTATGATGTCGATACGCGCGGCGACGCCGCGGGATCGCGAGGCAATCCGTCTCGTCGAAGAGCATGCCTTTGGCCAGCAGGCGGAAGCCGGCCTGGTCGACGCGCTGGTCACCGGCGGCGACGCCGTCGTCGAGCTGGTTGCAGAGGAAGACAGCCAGGTCGTCGGCCACATCCTGTTTTCCAGGCTTTACGTAGACAATGGCGGCAAGCGTTTCGCGGCCGTCGCGCTGGCGCCGCTGGCGGTCGAACCCTCCTTCCACGGCACCGGCATCGGCGGCGCGCTGATCCGCGAGGCGCATGTGCGGCTCAAGGAAGCCGGCGAGACGCTTGCCGTGGTCCTGGGTGATCCGACCTATTACGGTCGTTTTGGCTACACCCACGATCGCGCCGGAAAGTTCGAAAGCGAGTATCAGGGCGAAGCGCTGCAGGCCCTGGCTTGGGGCGATGCGCCCGAGACCGGCAGGCTGTTCTACGCTTCGGCCTTCACCGCGCTCGCTGCTTAGAGCATGATCCCGAACCGAAGGTCCGCGTCCGCGAAAAGTGGGAACCGGTTTTCGGATAAGATCATGCTCAGACGAGAAGCCAGTGTCTCGTTTCGATCGCAGACAATTGTCTGAACATGCCGCGTTTTCGGCTCGATATTGAATATGACGGCAGCCAATTCGCCGGCTGGCAGCATCAGGCCGACCAGCCCTCGGTGCAGCAGGCGATCGAGCAGGCGATCGAGAAATTCTGCGGTGAAGATGTAAGAATACGGGCCGCCGGCCGCACCGATGCCGGCGTGCACGCCACCGCCCAGGTGGCTCATGTCGATCTGGCCAAGGCGTGGTCGGGCGACAAGGTGCGCGATGCAGTGAATGCCCATCTGCAGGCGGCCGGCGCGCGCGTCGCCATCCTCAAGGCGGCGGTCGTCGCCGACGGTTTCGACGCACGCTTTTCCGCCACCGGCCGCCACTATCTTTATCGCATCCTCAATCGCCGCGGGCCGGCGGCGCTGGAAAAGGGCAAGGTCTGGTGGGTGCCGAAGCGGCTCGACGCCGGGGCCATGCACGAAGCGGCCAAGGTGCTGCTCGGAAAGCATGACTTCACCACCTTCCGCTCCACCCAGTGCCAGGCCGAAAGCCCGGTCCGCACGCTTGACCGCCTCGATGTCGTCCGCAATGGCGACTTCATCGAGGTGCGCAGCTCGGCGCGCTCGTTCCTGCACAACCAGGTTCGCTCGATGGTCGGCTCGCTGAAGCGCGTCGGCGACGGCTCCTGGAGCGCCGCCGATCTCAAAGCGGCGCTCGAAGCGCGCGACCGCGCCGCCTGCGGCCAGGTAGCCCCGCCGGACGGGTTGTTTCTTGTCGGGGTGGACTATCCGGAGGACGCCTGACGGCGGCGTCGATCAGCCGGCGTCGACCCCGGCGAGTTCGTCCGACCAATTGGCTCCGCCATAGAACAGTCGCAGAATCACGACCCGCTCAGGTTCCACCACGAAGGCGACGGTGATCCGGCGTTCAAACCCGACGACACGAAGCCCCGGCCGCACATCGTCACGAAGCGTGCCGCGTTCGGAGCCATGTTCGAGACGCTCGCAGAACGCTCGTATGCGACTGTCATAGCGGTCCGCCGTGATGGGGCTGCTGGCTTCTGCAACGATAGTATAAATACGATCGAGATCGTCGCCGGCATCAAGCGAGTAGACGACGGCGCGGCGCTTCACGGTTTCTTCTGCGAGTGGGTCTCGTGGCGTTTGCGCGCCCGCTGGGCCATTTCCGCAGGCGAAATGACTTTGCCAGGGTTTGTCTTCAACGCATCATAGGTCGGTGCGACTTCCTCGCGGAGCCAGCGCTCCACAGCGGCGTCGCGCTCCTGAAGAGCGCGAAGCCCCGCGCGGATGACTTCGCTGCTGGTCGCATAGGCGCCCGAGCGGACGAGTTGATCGATGAAGGCGGCTTGCTCCGCCGGCAGGCTGAAGGTGCGTTTTTCGGTGGCGGACATAGATTCCCTCCACGAAGAGAATGGTATGAAATTATCATACCATTCTGCCTCGTAAATTGAAAGACCTTGTCAGTCGGGCAGGATCAACCCGTCGTGCCGTCCGGTATGTCGATGCCGAGCAGCGCCTGCAGGCCGAACAGGACGAGCAGCGAGGCAACGAACATGCCGATGAACACGGCCGTGCCTACGCCGGCGCCTTTGCCGATCGATGCATTGGTCATGCGCCAGGTCAGCACCATCGACAGGGCGAACAGAACCAGCGACAACAGGCTGGTGATCTCGCTGCTGGAGGGGAGGAAGAGCCTGAGCAGCGCCGAGGGCAGCATCAGCCAGGCTATGATCGCCGACGCCCAGTTGGACGCAACGACATAGTGGACGAAGCGGCCGCCTATGCCGGCGCGTGGCGCGACCAGCGCCAGCGCCACCAGTGGCAGCACCCAGGAGCCGAGATCGACGGTCGCCAGCCGGATCAGCATGCCGAGGCGTCCGGCGAAAGCCTCCGGATCGCCGATCTCGTTGGCGATCCCCACCCAGCCCACGATCAGCGCCGGGGCCGCCACGACGATGGCGAAGAAGGAATTCCAAAAACCGTCCGCCGAAAGGTCGAGAAGGCGCAACCCGTCGGCCTTGCCGAACATCAGCCGCCAGGCGCCGGCCAGCGAAGAATAGGTTTCGTCCGCCGAAAGCATGGTCACGAAAGGCCTTGTCCGAACCAGTCTTCGATAAAGCGTTCGTAGATTTGCGTCAGCGTCTCCAGATCGGCAAGGGCGACGCGCTCGTCCACCATATGCATGGTCTTGCCGACCAAGCCGAACTCGACCACCGGGCAGTAATCCTTGATGAAGCGCGCGTCCGAGGTGCCGCCGGAGGTGGAGAGCGCCGGCGTCTTGCCGACCACGGCCCTGACCGAGCTGCTCAGCGTATCGATCAGCCTGTCGTCGCGGGTCAGGAAGACATGGCTTGGCCGGTCGCGCCAGACGAGCTCGTAGTCGACCGGCGTCTTCTTGCCCGGCCGATATTTCCTGCGTCCGGCGGCCTGGTCGAGCCGGTTGTGGATCTCGGCCTGGATCGTCTCTGCGTCCCAGCTGTCGTTGAAGCGGATGTTGAAGGTCGCGGTCGCTTTGGCCGGGATGACGTTGGTCGCCGGATTGCCGACGTCGATCGACGTCACTTCGAGGTTGGTCGGTTGGAAATCCTTCGTTCCCTTGTCGAACACGGGATGGAGCAGCGCGTCGACCAGGCTCATCAGGCCGCGCACCGGATTGTCGGCAAGCTGCGGATAGGCGGCATGGCCCTGGCGTCCGTTGACGATGACGCTGCCGGAGAGAGAGCCGCGCCGGCCGATCTTGATCATGTCGCCGAGCGCATCCGGATTGGTCGGCTCGCCGACGATCGAAGCGTCCCACTTCTCGCCCTTGGCCGCCGCCCAGTCGAGCAGCTTGGTGGTGCCGTTGATGGCCGGTCCTTCCTCATCGCCGGTGACGAGCAGCGACACCGAGCCTTTCGGGCCGCCATTCTTCGCGACGTGGCGCGCAACCGCGGCGACGAAGCAGGCGATTCCGCCCTTCATGTCGACGGCGCCGCGGCCATACATTTCGCCATTGGCGATCTCGGCGGCGAAGGGCGGATGCGTCCAAGCCGCCTCGTCGCCCACCGGCACCACATCCGTATGGCCGGCAAACATCAGATGCGGGCCGTTGCCCGAGCGCCGCGCATAGAGGTTTTCGATGTCCGGCGTGCCGTCTTCCGAGAAGATTGGACGTTCGACCGAGAAGCCGAGTGGCTTGAGCATGTCTTGCAGCGCGGCAACCGCGCCGCCCTCGGCGGGCGTCACGGACGGGCAGCGGATCAGGGCGGCAAGATTCGCGGCGGGATCGGTCGGCAATGTCATGGGCAAAGCGATAGTCGAAAGCGTTTGTCGTGTCACGATGGCAGATGATCGCCGGTCATGCCGCCGACAATATGGTTTCATGGCGTGTAAATGCATGTCGCCCGGAAGTGTGCAGCGGTTCTGGGAGAACGATATGCATAATAGTAAGGTGCGGGCCACGCGAGGACGAGTGCATGGCCAGTGAAACGAGGACCATCGCGATAGCCGGTGCCGGCAGCATCGGCTGCTATATCGGCGGCTGCCTGGCGCTCGCCGGGCGCAAGGTCGTCTTCCTCGGCCGCGGCCGCGTCGTCGAGGCCATGCGCGAAAGCGGGCTGCGCGTCAGCGATCTCGACGGCCGCGACCGCCGCCTCGCAGCGCACGCAACTGCGGCCACCGACGATCCGGCGATCGCACTGCCGGACGCGGATGTCATCCTGGTGACGGTGAAGAGCGGCGCGACCGGGGAAATGGCCAGGCTGGCCGCAGACCATGGGCGCCCGGATGCCGTGGTGGTCAGCCTGCAGAACGGCGTCAACAATGCCGACAGGCTGCGCGCCGCACTCCCTGGACGGCGGGTGCTGACCGGCATGGTGATGTTCAACGTCGTCCAGTCGCCCGACAGCGAACTGCCGTTCCATGTGCATCGCGCCAGCCAGGGCGAGGTGATGATCGATACCGGCGTCGATGGTCTCGTCGATCTGCTCGATGTCGATGGGCTTGCCCTCGACGCGCGCGCCGACATGAAGGAGGTGCAGTGGGGCAAATTGCTGAGGAACCTCAACAATGCGCTGGTTGCGCTCTCCGACCTGCCGCTAGCGAGGCAACTGGCCGACCGCAACTGGCGCGCAATCCTCGCCGCCGAGATCGACGAGGCGCTCGCCGTGATGAGGGCCGCGGGCATCACGCCGGCGCGCATCACCGGCCTGCCGCCGGCGCTGCTGCCGAAAGTGCTGCGGCTCCCCGACTGGCTGTTCGGGCTTCTGGCCCGCCGCATGCTGGCGATCGACCCTCAGGCGCGCTCGTCGATGTGGGACGACCTGAAACGCGGCCGTCCGACCGAGATCGACGAATTGCAAGGCGCGGTCATCCGTCTGGCCAAGCACGCGGGCACCCCGACGCCGGTCAATGAACGCGTCATGGCGCTGGTGCGTCAGGCGGAAGCGGAAAAGCGCGGTCCGCCCGGCCTCAGGCCGGAAGCGGTCAGCGGCGGTCCTCGATCAGCGTGATCTTCTGCCAGATCTTGCGCGACAGGTTGGAGCTCAGGTTCTCGATGTCGTTGACGGCATTGACGACGACATCGTCATTGACCGACTGCGCGAACAGCGCCGCGATCTTGCCGGTGATCGACAGCATTTCCGAGCAATAGTCGAGATAGCGCGCCAGCTCGGCGGCGTTGGTGATGCGGGCGGGCGAGTGCGAGGTCGGCTTGAAATCGGCCGACAAGGTCGCCGGATCTTTCGTCAGCTGGTGCATGTCGATGACATGGATCAGCGAGCGCAGCCCGTGCAACTGCCGGAACACTTTCTTGCGCTTGATCCGCTCCTCGGTGCGGATCAGCGCCAGCAAGCCGAGCACCGCCAGGATGACCGTGTTGATCGTCGCCTCGATACCCTGCATCGACTGCACGGCATCGTCGGCGCCCGAAATGCGGTCGAGCGGCAGGATGGTGCCGACGAACAGGAACATCGCCACGCCGGCGATGAAGGCCGCGACGATGACGCCGCGCAGCCACCAGATCGGCGCCTCCAGGTCCCTGGCGGCCTTGGCGAGGTCCCGCGACAGCGACACCAGTTCGCTGGCAACGGCGCGCAGGCTCCTTTCCGGGAAGCGCTCGGCGACACGCTCCTCCAGCCTTTGGGCCGTATCGATGATACGCGCCGGGTGAGCGTGCGGTAGCGCATGGCGGTCAGCTATCCCCCGGCGCGTTGGTGCGCCTGCCGTAGCGATTCGGTCCGGGATCGCTGCGGAAACAGGAGAGGATGATAAGCAGGATGGGCCCGATTATGAGCGAGATCAGCGCAAAATAGGTCGGCTTGCCGAAATCATGGAAGCGCTTTGCCGTTACCGCGAAGGTGGCCCAGGCCGAGATCAGCAGCACCCCCCAGCAGATCATGGCCCAGTTCTGGCTGGCCGCCGTGTTCAGTTCAACCCGCGCGAACTGGTAGAACGGGAAAAACTGGACAAGCACCAGCAGGATCCCGGCCAGCGCATAGGCGACCGGGCTCAGCCGCCCCGAAAGGCTGAAGAACAGCCAGAGGAATTGCGATCTTTCAGACAATAGCGTCCGCTCCGTCGTGGAGGATCAATCGCGCAGCAATTCGTTGATCGAGGTCTTGGCCCGGGTCTTGGCGTCGACGCGCTTGACGATCACGGCGCAGTAGAGGCTCGGACCCGGCTCGCCATTGGGCAGCGGCTTGCCCGGCAGCGATCCGGCGACGACCACGGAGTTCGCCGGCACCTCGCCGTAAAAAACCTCGCCCGTGGCGCGGTCGACGATCTTGGTCGACTGGCCGATGAACACGCCCATGCCGAGCACGGAGCCTTCGCGCACGATGCAGCCCTCGACCACTTCGGAGCGTGCGCCGATGAAGCAATTGTCCTCGATGATGGTCGGGCCGGCCTGCATCGGCTCCAGCACGCCGCCGATGCCGACGCCGCCGGAAAGATGCACGTTCTTGCCGATCTGGGCGCAGGAGCCGACCGAGGCCCAGGTGTCGACCATGGTGCCGGTATCGACATAGGCGCCGACATTGACGAAGGACGGCATCAGCACGGCGCCCGGCGCGACATAAGCCGAGCGGCGCACGATCGAGGACGGCACGGCGCGGAAGCCGGCCTTCTCGAAGTCGACGGCGCTCCAGCCGTCGAATTTGGACGGCACCTTGTCCCACCACACGGCCTGGCCGGGACCGCCCTCGATGATCTCCATCGGGTTCAGCCGGAAGGAGAGCAGCACCGCTTTCTTCAGCCACTGATTGACATGCCACTTGCCGTCGTCCCGCCGTTCGGCGACGCGGGCGACGCCGCGATCGAGCAGGTCGAGCGCCGACTGGATGGCGTCGCGCGTCTCGCCGCGCGTCGCGGTCGAAATCGTGTCGCGCTCCTCGAAGGCCTTTTCGATGGTCGTTTCGAGGCTCGCCAGATCGGGCTTCGACATGATTTCGCTCCATTACCAAGCTGTTAAGGCGCTCAGCCTTAACCTGTTTAAAAGTCGCGCGGACCCTATGTTAAGGCTCAATGGGGGTCAATCGCGCCAGCGTCACGGGACGGCGCAAGTGAAGGAATTGGACGGGTGGATTCGATGACTCCCATGGAAAAGGCGGGGTGGACGCCGCTGCCGCATTCGGACGAGGACCTGGAACGCTCGAAAAGCGTGCCGGATACCCCGCAGACACGTGCCGAAACCTACCGGCTGGCCTGGAACGATCCTGACTTCATGACGCGGCGCGAATTGCGGGCCGTGCGGCTGCAGCTCGAGCTCTTGAAGCCGGAGATGATCCTGGCCGAACGCGGCATTCGCTCGACCGTCATCCTGTTCGGCGGCGCTCGCCTGCCCGAACCGGGCGGCGAGGCCTGGGCGGCAAAGAACGAGACGCAGAAGAAGAACCTCGAGGCGAACAGCAAATATTACGAGGAAGCGCGCAAATTCGCCCGTCTGTGCTCGCGGCAATCGGCAACCTCTTATTATCGGGAGTATGTCGTCGTCACCGGCGGCGGACCGGGCGTCATGGAGGCCGGCAACCGCGGCGCCGACGATGTCGGCGCGCCGTCGATCGGCTTGAACATCGTGCTCCCGCACGAGCAGGCACCCAACGCCTATGTCACGCCGGAGCTCTGCTTCAACTTCCACTACTTCGCCATCCGCAAGATGCATTTCGTCATGCGCGCCAAGGCGGTCGCGGTGTTCCCGGGCGGCTTCGGCACGATGGATGAGTTCTTCGAGACGCTGACGCTCATCCAGACGGGACGCATGGAGCGCGTGCCGGTCATTCTGTTCGGCAAGACGTTCTGGCAAAGGGCGATCGATCTCGACTTCCTCGCCGAACAGGGCACGATCTCGCCCGGAGATCAGGACATCATCGATTTCGTCGACACCGCCGACGAGGCCTGGGAGATCATCCGCCGGTTCTACAAGCTTTAAAGGCAACTGCCACGGCTTCGGCAAAGGCCACGCGTCCACGGCAGTGGCAACGGCAAGGCCGACCGGGAGGGCCGACTGGAGTTGGTCAGGCCGCCACGTCGACGATCGCGGTCAGGAAGCCGGCGAGGTCGTCAGTGACGAAATCGACGTCGTCCTCGTTTGCCGGGTCGCGTTCCCAGATCTCCGAGAAGGTCGGCTCGAAATTGCGCGGCACCACCAGCACGGTCGTCATGCCGAGCGTTTTCGGCACGGCCAGATTGCGCGCCAGGTCCTCGAACATCACCGCATTGTGGCCGGTCACCGAGTGCAATTCGGCAAAGCGCTCATAGGTCTGGCGCTCCGGCTTGGGGCTCAGCCCCGCCGCCACGATGTCGAAGATGGCGTCGAAATGCTCCAATATGCCGAGCTGGCGCGCGGTGCGCTCGGCATGCCTGCGGTCGCCATTGGTGAAGATGAATTTGCGCCCGGGAAGCTGGCGGATCGCCGCGCCCAGCACCGGGTCCGGCACGAGCCGCGAATAATCGATGTCGTGCACCTTCTCGAGAAAATCGTCGGGATCGATGCCGTGCCGCTTCATCAACCCGTTCAGCGTCGTGCCGTATTCCAGATAGAGCTCCTTCTGCAGCTTGCGCGCGTCATCGCGCGAAAGCGTCAGCAGCTCCCCGACATAGGCGGTCATCTTCACGTCGATCTGCGCAAAAAGGTTCGAGTGATGCGGATAGAGCGTGTTGTCGAGGTCGAACACCCAGTCCGTGACATGGGCGAAGCGGGCGGGATCGGGTGTCGTTGTCATGGATTTCTTATGGCATGCCGGCGCTGGATTTATCCACAACTTATGCGCGTCACGAAATGCGAAAATGGCGCCTCGCTTCAAATTTTAAAAGTCCTGGAAAGGTCGCCTTTAGCGCTTGCTGGCACACAAGCTGACCGTTGGGAGCAAGTGATGAGTCGCATATTTTTGAGGGCCGCTGCCGTGGCATTCGCTTCGGTCGCTGCCTCGCTGTTGTTGACGCTGATTGTGATGCCGGCAATGGGTTTTCCGATGAGCCGCACGGTCTGGCTGGCGTCGACGGTTTGCCCGCTCGTCCTCGCCTGGGCTGCCAGCGCCAGCAGCTTCTGGCAGAGCGATCGGTTGCAGAATGCTCATCGCGAGCTTGCTCGGGCTCACGCGCAGCTCGCGGCGGCCCACAGGCGCCTGTCGGAAAAGGCAAGCCGCGACGACATGACCGGCATGCTCAACCGCGAAACTTTCTTCGCTGCGCTCGACGGGTCGCGGCGCAAGAGCGATCGCGGCGCGCTCCTCATCATCGACGCCGATCACTTCAAGAGAATCAATGACAGCTATGGTCATCTGACGGGAGACGAAGCGCTGCTGCTGATCGCCGGCGCCATCGAGCGCGGCATCCGCCGCGGCGACGTGCTGGGCCGCATCGGTGGCGAGGAGTTCGCCGCCTTCCTAGTCGGCGCCAGCGAAGCGGAAGCCAAGCATATCGCCGAACGCATCCGCCGCGAGGTCGAGCTGATCCGTTTCCGCCCCGTCGACGAGCGGACCGTGCCGCTCACCGTCTCGATCGGCGGCATAAGCTGCGGCGAGAGCGCGACCGTTTCCGATTTGATGCGCGCCGCCGATCGCAGGCTTTACGAGGCGAAGAACCGCGGCCGCAATCTTTCGATCCTCGATCGCGAGCTTCCGGAAGCGGCTTGAGCTTCGCCGCGGGGGTTAGAAAAGCCCTAACCATGTCCATGTTCAACCGCGCTAAACTTCCTCGTGTAACGCGGTTTTCATCTAGCTTTGGCACGAAACTGGCCTCGGTGGCGGCATGTGTGCCGTTCAGGAACGGCATGCGTGAATCGAGGCCTCTATCGAGAGACATGTCATGAGCAGGTTCATAAGAAAAATGTCGCGCCGCGCGATCGTGCAGGCGCTGATCACGCTGCCCGCCCTGTCGCTGTTCCGCAGCCAGCAACCCGCGGTCGATGCCGATGAGATCGTCGAGATCAATGGCTGGATCCTGCGGCGGAGCGACCTCGCATGATCTTCGACAGCTACGAAGCCTATAAGCAGGCCAGCTTCAAACCCAAGGCCTGCATCGTCGGCTCCGGTCCCGCCGGCACGACGATCGCCAGGAAGCTCGGCGCCGCCGGCATTCCGGTCGTCGTGCTGGAGGCGGGCTCGCGCGAATTCAGCGAGGAGTCGCAGGATTTCTACCGTGGCAAGACGGTCGGCGATTTCTACTTCGACCTCGACATCACCAGGCTGCGCTTCATGGGCGGCTCGTCCAACCACTGGGCCGGCTGGTGCCGCGTGCTCGACCGCCAGGACTTCGAACCCAAGGCATGGGCGCCGGACACCGGCTGGCCGATCAGCCGCGCCGACATCGACCCCTATCTTGGCGAAGTCCATGACATCCTCGAGCTTCCGGCGTTTCGTCCGGACGTGCCGGTTTCGGACGACATCCGCTGGGTGCAGTTGATCAAGAGCCCCGCGGTTCGTTTCGCCGAGAAATATGCGGACGAGCTCGACAAGAGCAGGAACATCGCCGTCGTGCTCAACACCTATGCGACCGAGCTTACCGGCGACGGCAAACGCGTTACGGGCGCGAAACTATGGTCGAATGGGCAGGACGCCGGCACCTTTGCGGCGGACTATTTCGTCGCCTGCACCGGCGGGCTGGAGAACTCGCGGCTGCTGTTGTGGTCGAATGAGCGCTCGAATGGCGGCGTGGTGCCGAACGCGACGGCGCTCGGCTGCTACTGGATGGAGCATCCGACCTTCGAGGGCGGCAACGCCATTCTTGCCAATTATTCGGAGTTCGAGGTCGACGCCTCGAACGAAGCCTTCTTCTCGCCGACGCTTGCCGCGATGGAACGGCTGCAGATCATGAATTTCGGCATCCGCCTGATCGAGAGCCCCTATCCCAATGTCAAGAAGCTGATTGCCGACCTTGCCTGCACCGCGCCGAACATGGCGGAATGGATGTCCGCACAGATGGACCAGAGGCTGCGCTGCGCCGCCCAGCTCTATGTCGCCTGGGAGCAGGCGCCGCTCGCCTCGAACCAGATCGAGCTGTCGAAGACCGATGTCGATCACGCCGGCGTGCCGCGCATCGAACTGCGCTGGAAGAAGTCGCCGCTCGAGCGCCGCACCCTGCTCGAGGGCCTCAGGCTTTTCGGCACGACCATGGCGCAGAAGAATCTCGGCCGCGTCCGCATCGACGACTGGATCAGCAATGGTGGCGATTACCCGACCAACGAGGAGACGGCCGGCCACCACCACATGGGCGGCACCCGCATGGGCACCGATGTCTTGAAGAGCGTCGTCGATGCCAATTGCAAGGTGCATGGCATGGACAATTTCTATGTCGGCGGCTCCTCGGTGTTCTGCACGTCGGGTCAGTGCAACCCCACCACCACCATCACCGCGCTTGCCTGCCGCCTGGGCGAGCATCTCGGCAAGGTGATTGCCGTCTGATTTCGACCGTGCTGCGCTTCATCCGCGCCGCTCTCGACCTGCAGAACGAGCAACTGGCCAGGATCAAGGCCGAGCCCGATAAAGTCGATTGATCCGAAAAGGCGCAAAGCGGCCCGGCCGACTGTCGGCAGCTGCACCGCGCTGAATGTCGGTTGGGCGAAAACCGACCTCAGACCATGGCCGGGTCGAGCGCCGGCTGGCCCTTGAACCGCGCCACGATGCCGGCGAGGTCGCCATGGGCGAAAGCATCGCGCAGCACATCGAAGGACGGCAGCACGAAATAGGCGCGCTGGAACTTGTCGATCTCATAGCCGGTGCGCATCACCGTCTCGAGGTCGAACGGCACATGGTGGGCGTCCTTGCTCTCGACTGCGAATTGCAGCTCGGTGAAGGACGACATCAGCCCGGCGCCGAAGGCCTTCAGCGGCTGGCCGGCTTCCTGGATGAGGCCGTATTCGGCGCTGTACCAGTAAAGCCTTGTGATCATCTCGTCGCCGCCGAGCGCGATCAAGTCCTCGGCCTTCTGGCCATACATCTGCATGAAATCGGCGAACACCGGCTGGGTCAGGATCGGCACATGGCCGAAGAAATCGTGGAACATGTCCGGCTCGACGATGTAGTCGAGCTCTTTTTTCGTCCGCAGCCAGTTGGTGACCGGGAAGCGCCGGTTGGCGAGATGCTCGAAGAACGGGCCGGCCGGAATGAGGCCAGGCACCGCGACGATCTCCCAGCCCGTCAGCCTGGCGAGCTTTTCGCTGACGGCATCGAAATCCGGAATCCTGTCGAGCAGGCCGAGCGCGGCGACGCCGTCCAGATAGGAACGGTGCGCAAGCTTGTGGGTCAGCTTCGTCTGACGGTCGCAGAGCGTGCGCCACACCGCCTGTTCCTCGGCGGAATAGCCGTAGCCTTGCGCCACGGTGAAATCGCTGCGGCACACCGAATAGTCGCCGCGAAGGCCCTGCGCCGCGCATTCGGCGGCGTAATCGGCAACGCTGATCGTCATCATATCCTCCTCAAGATCGTGATCTACGGATCGTGAGGAGTAGTTTAGCGGCGATCCACGAGGCAAATCAGCCTTGTTCTATAGCCCGCCGGCAGTTTCTGAGGTAAAAGCACTCGGATCGACGCGAGATCCAGGATACATGCCTCAATTCGACGATTTCGAGATCAAGATGCTCGACATCCTGCAGCGCGATGGCCGCAAGCCCGTCTCGGAGCTGGCGCAGGAGATCGGTCTGTCCACCACCCCTTGCGCGCGCCGCTTCGAAGCCTTGCAGGAAACCGGCATCATCAAAGGCTTTGCCGCCGTGCTCAGCCGCCGCGCCGTCGGGTTGACGGTCGAGGTCTTCATCCAGGTGCGGCTGGTCAGCCACAGCGACGGCTCGCCCGAAAGCTTCATCGCCGCCGTACAGCGCATGGACGAGGTCTCGTCCTGCTGGACGATGACAGGCGACTACGATTTTCTGCTGCATGTCTTGGTGCCGTCGGTGGACGACTTGAACGCCTTCGTCATGCACCGGCTGATGCGGCTGCCCGGGGTGCGCGACGTCCACACGCAACTGGTGCTGCAGAACATCAAGGGGCCTGGCCACGTGCCGCTCAGCCATCTGCGGCGCTAAAGCAATTCCAGGAAAAGCTTGAAGCGTTTAGGCTTGGCAACTTCGCCGTAGCCTCCGTCCGGAATTGCTTCAAAACAAAACTCCCGAAAAGCTGCGTGGAAACTGCTGAACCGCGCCAAGGCGGCTACGACATAGGCGGCTAGCACAGGCGGACCAACACAAGAGGTCCGCCTTGAACATCGTGCTGATCAATCCGCCGCACACGGCCATCGGCAGCCGCGTGCCCGACGACCATCTGCCGCCGCTCGGGCTGCTGGCGATCGGCGGCCCGCTGATCGATTCCGGCCATCAGGTGCGCCTGGTTGATGCCGAGTTCGGCCCGATGCCGCTTGCCACACTGGTCGAGGAGGCTTTGCGCGACAATCCCGATTTCATTCTGATCGGCCATTCCGGCTCGACCTCCGCGCATCCTACGGCCTTGAAGATCGCCGAAATGATGAAGGTCTGCGCTCCGCACGTCATCGTCATCTATGGCGGCGTTTTCCCGACCTATCACTGGCGCGACATCCTCGCCGCGACCGTCGTCTTCGACTTCATCGTGCGCGGCGAGGGCGAGGCGACCGCGACGGCGCTGGTCGAGGCGATCGAGATGCGCCAGCCGGTGGCGAGCGTCGCCGGCATTGCCTATCGTGACGACCTCGGCCGTCCTGTCGCGACGCAGCCGGCCATGACCATTGCCGATCTCGATGCTTACCGCGTCGGCTGGGAACTGATCGATCATCGCCGCTACTCCTATTGGGGCGGCAAGCGGGCGGTCGTCATGCAGTTCTCGCGCGGCTGCCCGCATCTGTGCAACTACTGCGGCCAGCGCGGTTTCTGGACCCGCTGGCGCCATCGCGATCCGGTCAAATTCGCCAAGGAGATCGCCTGGCTGCATCGCGAGCACGGCGTCGAACTGATCAATCTGGCCGACGAGAACCCGACCTCCTCGAAGAAGGCCTGGCGCGCCTTTCTCGACGCCATGATCGCCGAGAACGTGCCGGTGCTGATCGTCGGCTCGACGCGCGCCGACGACATCGTGCGCGATGCCGACATCCTGCACCTTTACCGCAAGGCCGGGGTCATCCGCTGGCTGCTCGGCATGGAGAACACCGACGAGGCGACGTTGTCGCTGATCCGCAAGGGCGGCAGTACCAAGTCGGATCGCGAAGCGATCCGGCTGCTCCGGCAACACGGAATCCTGTCGATGGCGACCTGGGTTGCCGGCTTCGAGGACGAGACCTTGCGCGATCTCTGGCGCGGCTTCCGCCAACTCATCGCTTATGACCCCGACCAGATCCAGGCGCTCTATGTAACACCGCACCGCTGGACGCCGTTCTTCCGCATCGCCAGCGGCCGCAAGGTGATCCAGCAGGACGTGCGCCTCTGGGATTACAAGCACCAGGTTCTGCACATGAGGAGGCTGAAGCCATGGGTGCTGTTCTTCACCGTCAAGCTGATCGAAGTCGCGGTGCAATCGCGGCCGAAGGCGCTGGCGCGCATCCTGTTCCATTCCGATCCCGAGCAGCGGCATTCGATGCGCTGGTACACCAGAATGGGCCGCCGCGTCTGGTTCCGCGAAGTCTGGGGGTTTCTCGCCCGCGACCGCCGCGTCACGGATGGACCGACGCTCGCCGAGTTCTGGGGCGCGCCGCAGGACGCCGAGGAAGAATCGATGATTGTCCCGCGGCCGCCCAGAAAGTCGGGCACGCGGATCGTCGAGACCGCGGACAAAAGAAGATTAGCCGGCTGATCATGGCAGGTCACCGTTTACGGAAACGGTGACCTTGCCTTCTTAGGGAACGATCAGCGTGCCGGCGCCATGCTCGGTGAAGAGCTCGAGCAGCACGGAATGCGGCGTCTTGCCGTTGAGGATAACGACGCCTTCGACCCCGCGCTCGATCGCCTCGATGCAGGTCTCGACCTTCGGGATCATGCCCCCCGACACCGTGCCGTCCTTGATCAAGGCCTTGGCCTCGGCGACCGTCAGCTCGTCGATCAGCTTCTTGTTCTTGTCGAGCACGCCGGGCACGTCGGTGAGGAAGAGCAGGCGCGAAGCGCGGCATGCGCCAGCGATCGCACCGGCAAACGTGTCGGCATTGATGTTGTAGGTGTGGCCGTCGCGGCCGGGAGCGACCGGCGCCAGTACCGGGATCATCTCCGAGCGCGCGAGAAGATCAAGCAGCGTGCGGTCGACCTCGACCGGCTCGCCGACAAAGCCGAGATCGAGCACCCGCTCGATGTTGGAATCCGGGTCGATCATGGTCTTGCGCGCCTTTTCGGCGAACACCATGTTGCCGTCCTTGCCGCAGAGCCCGATCGCCCACTCGCCCTCGGCATTGATCAACGCCACGATCTCCTTGTTGATCGAGCCCGCCAGCACCATCTCGACGATCTCGACCGTCTTCTGATCGGTGACGCGCAGCCCGCCCTCGAACTTGGATTCGATGCCCATCTTGTTGAGCATCGCGCCGATCTGCGGCCCGCCGCCATGCACGACGATCGGGTTGACCCCGGACTGTTTCAACAGCGCGATGTCGCGGGCGAACGCCTTGCCGAGCTCGGTGTCGCCCATGGCATGGCCGCCATATTTCACCACCACCGTCTTGTTCTCGTAGCGCTGCATATAAGGCAGCGCGCGCGAGAGCAGCGCGGCCTGCATTTCGGCGGTGGCGGCGATGTCCGTCATCGATGTGATCCCGGCTTCTAGAAAGGAACGGCGGGGTCTTAGCGGGAATTGCCGCAGGCCGCAAACGGCTTTGCGGTCACAATGACGAAAACGTGTGTCGCTAAGCAGGCACCTTGAGCGGCGCGCGGCGCTTCAGCCATCCTGAAAGCTTCTCCATCTGCGCGGCGAAGGACAGCAGCGTCTCCTCGTCGCCCGGCCGGCCGGCCGCCTGGATGCCGAGCGGCAAGCCGTCCGCCGTGACATGCACTGGCAGCGCGATCGACGGCTGGCCGCTGACATTCTGGATCGCCGGCCAGTGGGTGAACCACAGGCTCTTGTCCATCAGCTGGCCGAAGAACGACTTGACCTTGAGAAGGCTTGTCAGATGCAATTTGTCGAGCAGGTTCTCGAGGAATTCGTCCGCGCCCTTGGGGTCCATCGAACCGCAGGCTAAAGGCGGATGCGCGATGATCGGCATCAGCACGGCGTCGAACTGGGCCGTCTCTTCGATCAGCCGCCGCGCCGTGGCGTTGAGCCGCTGCACGGCCTCATAGACCTCGCCGGCGGACAGCATTTCGCCGAGACGGGCGAGCACGCGGGTCGCCCGCTCGACCTCGCCGGTCACCGGGCGGCCGACGCGCTGCGCCTCGGCCCGCATCGTCCCGGCAACGGCCGCGGCGACGCTCTTGCAGAAATCAGCGATGAAGTCGCGGCCGATGAAAGGCAGCTCGATCTCCTCCACCGTGTGGCCGCCTTCGCGCGCCAGCGCCACCGCGGCGTCGAGCGCCGCAAGCGTCTCGGCCGAGATCGGCAGGCCGAGCGGCGACTTGCGGTAGACGGCGAGGCTGAGCCTGCCCGGGTCGCGCGCGGCGGCCGCGGCAAACGAGCCTTTCGGCGCGCGGGCAGCATAGGGCGAGAGCGGATCGGCGCCATGGGTAAGGTCGAGCAGCAGCGCGGTATCGCGCACCGAGCGGCTGACGGCGTGGTGGACGACCATGCCGTACCAGCTTTCGCTGACGAGCGGCGTCAGCGGCACGCGGCCGCGCGAGGTCTTCAGGCCGACCAGCCCGCTGCAGGCCGAAGGCACGCGGATCGAGCCACCGCCGTCGGAAGCGTGCGCCGCCGGCACCACGCCCGCCGCCACCAGCGCCGCGGAGCCGCCGGACGAGCCGCCCGTGGTGTGACCCGTGCTCCACGGGTTGCGGGTGATGCCGAAGCAGGCCGACTCCGTCATCAGCCTCAGCCCATGCTCGGGCGAGGTGCTGGTGGCGATCGGGATCAGCCCGGCGGCGAGATAGCGCTCGACCATCACCGAGTTGAAATCGGCGGTGAAAGGCGAGATGCGGCTGCCGCCATGGATCGGCACGCCTTTGATGCCGATGCCGAGATCCTTGAGCGCGAACGGCACGCCGGCCAGCGGCAGCGTGCGGTCGATCGTCCTGGCCCGCGCCCGCGCGTTATCGTAAAGCGGCGTGGCGATGGCATTGATGTCCGGCCTTGTCGCTTCTGCGCGCGCGATCGCCGCGTCGACCAACTCCGGCGGCGAGATTTCATTCCTGTGCACAAGGTCGGCGAGACCGGTCGCATCCTGCTCCCAAAGCACGCGCTCGATCGACATCGCCGCCCCTCTTTTGGCGAAGACTATCTCATGAGCCCGCAAATCGGTATCGGGATTCGAAGCCAATGGCACGACAACCTTGGGGGCGAAGCTCTCGGCGCCCGTTGCAAATAAATCGCAACCTTCTAATTTGCCGCCATGGGGCCGCCCGACATCAGCAAGCTGATCGTCCGGACTTCGATGAAAGACCGGGCTGCGTTCGATCTGCTCTACAAGCAGACCAGCGGGAAACTTTTCGGCGTTTGCCTTCGTGTCTTGCGGGACCGAGGAGATGCGGAAGAGGCGCTGCAGGAAGTCTTCGTCAAGATATGGACGAAAGCGGATCGTTTCGCGGTTTCCGATCTGAGCCCGATTTCCTGGCTGGTGGCCATTGCGCGCAACCATGCGATCGATCGCGTCAGGGCGCGGCGCAGTCCTTCCGCCAACATCGACGCAGCCCTCGCCGTCGCCGATCCGACGCCGGGACCTGAGGCTATGGCTGTGGCGGGCGGCGAGACCGAACGCATCCACCATTGCCTCGACGAATTGGAGAAAGACCGGGCGGCGGCCGTCCGGGGTGCGTATCTGAGCGGCGAAAGCTACGCCGAGCTGGCGGAGCGCTTCAAGGTCCCGCTGAACACGATGCGGACCTGGCTGCGGCGAAGCCTGCTCAAGCTGAGAGAATGCCTGGAAAGATGACGCTGGCGGAAAACAACGGACCGGACGGTGGAGGCGACGACCTGCTCGCCGCCGAATACGTTCTCGGCGTTCTGGCGGCCGACGAACGCCAGATCGCATCCCGTCGCATCGATACGGAAACAGCATTCGCCCGCCTGGTCGATGCCTGGGAAGTCCACTTCGCGCCGATGGCTGCCGCTTATGCCGCGGTCGAGCCGCCGGCGTCGGTCAAGGCGGCGATCGACCGGCGCCTGTTTGCGTCGCCCGCCTCCACGGCGCCCGGCGGCGGCCTGTGGGCGAGCTTGGCCTTCTGGCGCGGCCTCGCCGCCGCGGCCATTGCCGCCCTGGCTGTCTATGTCGCGCTGCCTTACGTCAATACGCCGGTCCAGGCGCCCGAGACCAGGCTGGTCGCCTCTCTGGCCGCCGACAACAGCAACGTCAAATACCTTGCCGTCTATGACGCCGCCCGTCATGAGGTCGGGCTGTCGCTGGTCTCCGGCGACCGCGGCGCCGGCAAGGATTTCGAGCTGTGGATGATCGAGGGCAAGAACGCGCCGGTCTCGATGGGCATCATCCCCGCCGGCCCGACCGCGCGCATGCCGGTCACGCCCGCCGTCCAGCAGAAGCTCGCGCAAGGCGCCGTGCTCGCCGTCAGCCTCGAGCCGGCCGGCGGTTCGCCGACCGGCCAGCCGACCGGTCCGGTCGTTGCTGCGGGTGACCTGAAGGGCATCTGATCCTGATCGGTACATCACCGAAGACTAATTGAAGTCTATATTCTGCCTTCATCAGAGAGGCAAATTGTCTGTCATTGCCAGGCGGCGCTGACACAATAAAGCGCCAGAAAAAAATCACGCAACGTTCGTGAAACTAAGTTTTTTCGGGCCCGTATCTCCTCGCGTTCCCAAGGACGGGAAAAAACAACCAGAGGAGACTGATACCATGCGTAAACTCGCCACCCTTTTGCTTGCCTCCACGCTCGCCCTTTCGGCGCTCGGCGCCGTTGCCTACGCCGCCAATCCCATGGTCGGCGGCGCGCCGATGTATGCCAAGAAGAACATCATCGAGAATGCCGTCAATTCGAAGGACCACACCACGCTCGTCGCCGCGGTCAAGGCCGCCGGCCTGGTGGACACGCTGCAGGGCGCCGGTCCCTTCACCGTCTTCGCGCCGACCAACGAAGCCTTTGCGGCGCTGCCCGCCGGCACGGTCGACACGCTGCTCAAGCCCGAGAACAAGGACAAGCTGACCAAAGTGCTCACCTGCCATGTCATCGCCGCCAAAGCGTTGGCAGCCGACGTCGCCAAGATGGCCAAGGCCGATGGCGGCGCGCACCAGGTCAAGACCGTCGGCGGCTGCCAGCTGACGCTGAAGGCGGAGAAGGGCAAGGTCACCGTCACCGACGAGAACGGCAATGTAGCCCATGTCACCATCGCCGATGTCCGCCAGTCGAACGGCGTCATCCACGTCATCGATAAGATTCTCTTGCCGAAGATGTAACAAAGCGGACCTGGCCGGCGAAGACATGGCTGAGCGCCGGCCGCGACATCCAAGATCGCGCTGCCGGCAAGAGTGTGCTCCGCGCCGTCCCGCAGAGGGGGCGCGGAGCAGCATCCGGAGCCAGGAAGGTTTCTGTCCGGAATTGCTCGAACCAGGAGATGGAGCATCACCGGCTTTTGATTTCCGGGCGGCGCTCTATCTTGGCAAAATGCGTCAGGAGGAACGGCCATGAACCGTCGCGATTTTCTCTGGAGCGGGGCCGCTGCTACCGCTCTCATCGTCGGATCCGCAGCGATGCTGCGCGCCGGCGGGCCAAAGCCGGCACTGGCAGCCGAGACTTTCGAAGTCACCAAGACCGATGCCGAATGGCATGCCATCCTGTCCGATGCCGCCTTCGACGTGCTGCGCAAGCAGGGCACCGAATATCCCGGCACCAGCCCGCTGCTCAACGAGCATCGCAAGGGCATCTTCGCCTGCGCCGGCTGCGACCTGCCGGTCTATTCGTCGGAGACGAAATTCGATTCCGGCACCGGCTGGCCGAGCTTCTGGCAGGAGATCCCGAACTCCATCGGCAAGACCGAAGACCGCTCGCTCGGCATGACCCGCACCGAGGTGCATTGCCGGCGCTGCGGCGGCCATCTCGGCCATGTCTTCGACGACGGTCCGCCGCCCACCGGCCTGCGCCATTGCATCAACGGCGTGGCGCTGAGCTTCAAACCGGCGGCGGCTTGAGCAATTCCAGGAAAAGTGCTTCGGCGCCTTCGCCGTAGCCTTCCGTCCGGAATTGCGTCAAAAACAAAAGAGTCACTTTCAATCTCTCCAAAAAGAATGACCCCGGAAATCGTCGCCGATTTCCGGGGTCACGCGTTGAGGATGCCAGGCGGGGGTTCCGGCTCCTCAATGACCTCCGCCGCCGCCGCGCTGCTGCGCCGGCTTGTTGATGAACAGCACGAAAAATCCGAGCGAGGCGAAGAGCACGGTCAGCATCATGAACACGTCCATGAAGGACAAAAGCGCCGCCTGCTGGTGCACCATGCCCGACAGCTTCGAGACCGCAGCGCTTGTGGCGTCGAGGCCGGCGGTCTGCTCGAAATTCCGCGTCATGTTCTGCAGCTTCGTCTGCGCCGCCTCGCTGCCCCACTGCACATGCTCGGAGAGCCGCGCATAGTGGAAGGCGTTGCGGTCGATCAGCACCGTGTTGATCACTGCAAGGCCGACGGCGCCGCCGAGATTGCGGGTCAGGTTGAACAGGCCCGACGCATTCTTCAGCCGTTCCGGCGGCAAGGTGCCGAGCGCGATGTTGTTGATCGGCACCATGCACAACATCATCGAGCAGCCGCGCAGGATCTGCGGGATCAGCAGCTCATAGAAATCCCAGTCGGCGGTGAGATGCGTCATCCACCAGGTGCCGGTGGCGAAACCCACGAAGCCGATCATCATCATCAGTCTGAGGTCGATCTTGTTCGACAGGATGCCGGCAACGGGCGCGGTGAAGAACATCGCCAGGCCGCTGACGAACAGCGCCTCGCCGATCATCATCGAATCGTAGCCGCGGATACGCCCGAGGAACACCGGATAGAGATAGGTGAGCCCGTAAAGGCCGATGCCGACGACGAAGGAGAACAGCGAGCCGAAGGCGAAGTTGACGTTGCTGAAGGCCCTCAGATCGACGATCGGCTCCTCGGCGGTGAAGACGCGCCAGAAGAAGATGACGCCGCCGATGGTCATGATCACGGCGCAGGCAAAAACCGCCGGCTCCTGCAGCCAGTCGTGGTTCGGGCCTTCCTCCAGCACATATTCCATGCAGCCGAGGAAAGCGGCCATGCCGATCAGGCCCCACCAGTCGAACTTCGAGAACAGTTTCAGGTTGGGCTTGTCGAAATCGATCAGCGACCAGGCGGCCGTCGCCACCAAAATGCCGGGCACGACATTGATCAGGAACAACCAGTGCCAGGACATGGCGTGGCTGATATAGCCGCCCACCGTCGGGCCGATCGTCGGCGCCAGCGTCGCCACCAGGCCGATCATCGGCGAGACGACGGCGCGCTTGGAGGGCGGGAAGATGGTGAAGGCGGCCGCGAACACGCTGGGGATCATGCCGCCGCCGATGAAACCCTGGATGGCGCGGTAGATGATCATCTGATCGATATTGGTGGCGGTGGCGGCGAGCGCGCTGGCCGCAGTGAAGCCGGCCGCCGCGGTGGTGAACAGCACGCGCGTCGACAGCATGCGGCTGAGAAAGCCCGACAGCGGGATCATCACCACCTCGGCGATCAGATAGGCGGTCTGCACCCACGGGATCTCGTCGGAGCTGGCGCTCAGGCCCGCCTGGATTTCCGACAGCGAGGCCGAGACGATCTGGATGTCGAGGATCGCCATGAACATGCCGAACACCATCGCCAGGAAGGCGACGACGCGGCGCGCAGGCATATGGTCCGCGGGCAGGGCCGGCGCGACAGCGACGGGACGTGCGGGCATTGCTCCTGCGGTGATGGTTGCGGTTGCCATATCATGGCCTCCCTAGGCAAGTCTCGAGGACGGGCGCGTGGCGGTCCCGGATTGCGTCGAAACGGATAAAGCAGGCTGGGCGGCTCGGCGCTCGCAAATGGCCACCGAACCGCCCGCAATCAGTTGGTCGTCGAGGCCGGCGCGGTGCGGCTGTCGACCGCCACGATGACGCTCAGACCGGCGCGCAGCTTGCCGGTCTTCAAGACGTCGGCCGGCACATCGATGCGCACGGGCACGCGCTGCACCACCTTGGTGAAGTTGCCGGTGGCGTTTTCCGGCGGCAGCAGCGAGAACACCGCGCCCGAAGCCGGCGCAAGCGAGGAGACCGTGCCTTCGAAGGTCTGGCCGTCGATCGCATCGACGGTGATGCGGACCTTCTCGCCGGGCACCATGCGGCCGAGCTGCGTCTCCTTGAAGTTGCCGACGATGTAGAGCTTGTCCATCGGCACGACGACGGCGAGCTTCTGGCCGGGGCTGACGAGGTCGCCCTGCTCGACCGAGCGGTTGCCGACGACGCCGTCATAAGGCGCCTTCAGCACGGTGAAGGAGAGGTCGCGCAGGGCCTTGTCGCGGGTGAGCTGCAGCGAAGCGAGCGTCGAGGCCGATTCCGCGCGCTGGGCTTCCAGCACGCCGATATTGGCCTGCGCCGCGGCGATCTGCGCGTCGGCGCCGACAAGGGCAGCCTTGGCCTGGTCGAGCGCGGTCTGGGCGTCATCGAGCTGCGCCTGCGTGCCGACATGAGTCTTGAGCAGCTGCGCCGCGCGATCCTGGGCGCGCGCCGCATTGTCGGCGGCGGCCTGGTCTGCGATCTTCTGCGCCTGGGCCTGCGACAGCGAGGCCTGGGCCGCCTTCGTCTGGGCGTCGATTCGGTCGAGCGTCTTGCTCAAGGTGGCGATCTGCGCCTCGGCCTGGGCGACGGCGATCTTGTAGTCGCCATTGTCGATGACGAAGAGCGGATCGCCGGCCTTGACCTGCTGGTTCTCGCTCACCAGCACCTTGTCGATATAACCGGATATTTTCGGCGACACGAACGACATATCGGCCTGGACATAGGCATCGTCGGTGGAGATCATGAACCGGCCGTCGGCCCAATAGTTATACCCATACCAGGAGCCGGCGCCGAGCAGGGCAAGCCCGATGATCGGCAAAAGGAAAGAGCGGACAGAGCGCTTCTTCTTGGCGGGTGCTTCAGCCGCCGGCGTCGCAACGGGAGCGGCGGGCTGGATAGGAACTTCCGGCGCTTCGGTCGACGGTTGGACCTTGGCGTTGGGAAAAGAGCGGACTTCGGCGGTGGCGGGCGCGTTCGAGGACATAGCGATCTCTCTGGATGTCAGTCATACTGAACCGTTCGGTTCGAATTGGAGATTGACATAGCGCGGAAAGAGGACCATATCAAGAGGAAATCGAACCGAGCGGTTCGAAATATTTTTCTAAGGAATGACTTCCATGGTCGAAACGACAGCCGATAGCGATCTGCTCGACTTACGCAAGGGTCGTCCTGCGGCCGGGCAGGACCCGGTCAAGCGCGCCCAGATCATCGAAGGCGCCCGCCGCGTCTTTATAGACAAGGGCTTCGAGGCCGCCTCGATGAACGACATCACGCGCGAGGCCGGTGTCTCCAAGGGCACGATCTACGTCTATTTCGAAAACAAGGAAGAGTTGTTCGAAGCTCTCATTGAGGAAGAGCGCGGCACCATCTTCAAGAACATGTACGAGGTGCTCGACCATTTCGACGACCTGCGCAACACGCTGGTGAAGTTCGGCATGGGGCTCTCCGCCAAGATCACCTCGGCCAAGGTCATCCAGGCCCAGCGCACGGTGGTCGGGGCGTCCGACAGGATACCGGAGCTCGGCGCGCGTTTTTACGAGCGCGGCCCGAAGCGCGGCCACGACAAGGTCATGGCCTTCCTCAACGAAGCCGTCGAGCGCGGCCTGCTCAAGATCGACGATGTCGACCTCGCCGCCTATCAGTTCACCGAGCTCTGTCTCGCCGGCCTGTTCCGCCAGTGCATCTTTTCCTATCGCACCAAGGCGCCAAGCACGGCGGAGATCGAACATATCGTGACCTCCGGCGTCGATGTCTTCCTCAAGGCCTACGCCACGGAAAAATTTCTCGCCGAGGAAAAGGCGCTGCAATCGGCCTGACCGCACCGGGCACCTGAACCCCGAAGCGCGCGAAGCAAGGCTGAAGGCGGTGGCGGGTCCTAGAAGGCGCGGGCATGACGGCTGAACGCGCCGTCGTCGAAACCGTCCGCCGACCTCCTCTCAAGACCCCTCTCAAAATATCGATCGGCATCGTCCGGCAGGCACTTTCGGAAGGACCTGTTAACCATCGCTTCCTATGTCTCGGGAGACGTTCAATCGGCGAGTCTCGAGTATGACATCCATGCGTTTTCCCCGTGCCAATCTTTCCGGCGCTTCCGCCTATCAAGGCGACGACGATGACCGCGCGGAGGACGCCGGGCGCCGGGGTAGGGTTGCGCAGCCGCAGCCGCAGGCGGGGCAGGTCGTGACATTGCGGTCCTCGATCCAGGGCGAATCGAATGCCGCTCGTGGCGCGTCGCTCAATACGGCGGATGACGGCGAATTCGGCCGCCCGGCATGGCAGAACTATTTCTTCCTCGCGCCCAATGTGCGGTTCACCCGCACGCCGGACACCGACCTCGCCAGGCGTGCCGCCCCGCAGGAAGATGCCGCGCAAGGCAAGGCATCCGCGGCCGAGCCCGTCCGGCCCGCACCGCCGGCTCCGCCGCCAGCCGCTCCGGTCCGGAAAAGCTCCGCCGCTCCCGCCACGGCGCCGATGCAAACGAGGCCGGTCCGCGCACCATCCACTGTTGCCCCCGCCGCAGTCCCGGCCCCTCCGACCCAGGCTGCCGCTGCTCCGACGCCAAAGCCGCGCCCGAGCGGACTGCGCTGGTCCTATCTTTCCGACCATGCCTTTTTCGAATTCGGCATGCCCTTTCTTGCCGAGCGCCTGGCGCGGGCGCGCCTGAACGAGGCGGGGCAGGCGCCGGCCGTTCCGGCGCAGCCATTGGTGCAGCCGATGCTGGCGCAGCGTCCGGCCGCGCAACCGGTCCAGCCCCGTGCCGCGTTCATGAGCGAGGCGACGTCGTTTTACCGGGTCATCGAATGGCGCTCCAACGCGGCGAACGCCGGCTCTGCTCCGACGCCGGCCCTCGTGGGCGTCGAACCGACGCCTGTCGAGTCCGCCCCGGTTTCGCCCCCCGTGAGCGCAAGATCGGCCAGGCAGGCGCCGTGGCTGCCCATGGCCGGCGAGGTCGTGCCCCTATCCGCGATGGCCGGCTATGAGCTTCCCTCCGAAGATCTTTTGCAGATGCCGCCGGAAGGCCAAGGCTTCTACATGTCGCAGGAGCGCGTGGAGCAGAATGCCGACCTGCTCGAAAGCGTGCTGGAGGATTTCGGCGTCAAGGGCGAGATCATCCATGTTCGCCCCGGGCCGGTCGTCACGCTCTACGAGTTCGAGCCGGCGCCGGGCGTGAAATCCAGCCGCGTCATCGGTCTGGCCGACGACATCGCCCGCTCGATGTCGGCCATCTCGGCGCGCGTCGCGGTGGTGCCGGGCCGCAATGTCATCGGCATCGAGCTGCCCAACGAGACGCGCGAGACTGTCTATTTCCGCGAGTTGATCGGATCGGCCGGCTTCCGAAACACCTCCTGCAAGCTGGCGCTCGGCCTCGGCAAGACGATCGGCGGCGAACCGGTCATCGCCGAGCTTGCCAAGATGCCGCATCTCTTGGTGGCGGGCACCACCGGCTCGGGCAAGTCGGTCGCCATCAACACCATGATCCTGTCGCTGCTCTACCGGATGAAGCCGCAGGAATGCCGCCTCATCATGGTCGACCCCAAAATGCTGGAACTCTCCGTCTATGACGGCATCCCGCATCTTCTGACGCCGGTCGTCACCGATCCGAAGAAGGCCGTCACGGCGCTCAAATGGGCGGTGCGCGAGATGGAGGACCGCTACCGCAAGATGGCGCGCCTCGGCGTGCGCAACATCGACGGCTACAACCAGCGCGCGGCCGGCGCCCGCGACAAGGGCGAGGTCGTGACCATGCAGGTGCAGACAGGCTTCGAGAGGGGCACCGGCGAGCCGCTGTTCGAGGAACGCGCGATCGACCTCGCGCCCATGCCCTATATCGTCATCATCGTCGATGAAATGGCCGACCTGATGATGGTGGCCGGCAAGGAGATAGAAGGCGCCATCCAGCGGCTGGCGCAGATGGCCCGCGCCGCCGGCATCCATCTGATCATGGCGACGCAACGCCCCTCCGTCGATGTCATCACCGGCACCATCAAGGCCAATTTCCCGACCCGCATCTCCTTCCAGGTGACGTCCAAGATCGACAGCCGCACCATCCTTGGCGAGCAGGGTGCGGAACAACTTCTCGGCCAGGGCGACATGCTGCACATGGCCGGCGGCGGGCGCATTTCGCGCGTGCACGGCCCCTTCGTTTCCGACCTCGAGGTCGAGCAGGTCGTGGCGCATCTGAAAGGGCAGGGGCGTCCCGAATATCTCGACACCGTCACCGCCGACGAGGAGGAGGCTGAGGAAGCGGCCGAGACGGGCCCGGTCTTCGACAAAAGCGCGATCGGAGAGGAGGATGGCGATGCGCTCTACGAGGAAGCCGTCAAGGTGGTCAAGCGCGACAAGAAATGCTCGACCTCCTATATCCAGCGCCGCCTCGGCGTCGGCTACAACCGCGCCGCCTCGCTGGTCGAGCGCATGGAGAAGGAGGGCCTGGTCGGCGTTCCCAACCATGTCGGCAAGCGCGAGATCCTCACCGGCCGGCGCGATCGCGAGCCCGAACGCGACGAGATGGATTGATCCTGAGGGATCGGTCTCTGGCGGGCGGCGTCAGCCGCCGTTCGCCACCAGGGCAATGGCCGCGCGCAGCTCATCCAGTCCGGCGGCCTTTTCGGACGAGGTGGCCAGCACCACCGGAAACGCCGCCGGCCGCTTCTTGATCTTGGCCAGCGTCTCCTCGATCAGCCTCGGCACGCCGGCAGCTTTGATCTTATCGGTCTTGGTCAGCACCACCTGGTAGGACACCGCCGCCTTGTCGAGCAGGGTCAGCACTTCCTCGTCCTTGGCCTTGATGCCGTGGCGCGCATCGATCAGCACATAGACGCGTTTCAGAGTCACGCGGCCTTGCAGATACTCGTAGATCAGCTTGGTCCACTCATCGACCTTGTCCTTCGGCGCGCTGGCATAGCCGTAGCCCGGCATGTCGACCAGCGCCATCGGCGGCAGGTCGGCGCCTTCGCCGGAAAAGCCGTCGGGCACAAAATAGTTGAGCTCCTGCGTGCGCCCCGGCGTGTTCGAGGTGCGCGCCAGGCCCTTGTGCCCGACCAGCGCGTTGATCAGCGACGATTTGCCGACATTGGAGCGGCCGGCGAAGGCGATCTCCGGCGGTCCTTCCGGCGGCAGGAACTTCATCGACGGCACGCCGCGGATGAAGACCCAGCCGCGGGTGAACAGCTCCGGGCTGATCGCCGTTTCGTTCGTGCTCTTGTCGTTTGTCATTTTTTCGGGCGCGTTCAAACCGCTGCCTCCAGCCTGGAAATGTCGGCGCCGCGAATGGCATCGAGATTGCGGCTGATCTTGTCGACCGGCCAATCCCACCAGGCAGCCTTCAATAGCCGCCGCACCGTGAATTCGTCGAAGCGCATCTTCACTATCCTTGCCGGATTGCCGGCCACGATCGCATAAGGCGGCACGTCGTGCGTGACAACCGATTTCGCGGCGACGATAGCGCCGTTGCCGATCCTGACGCCCGGCATGATCACCGCATCCATGCCGATCCACACGTCATTTTCGACGATGGTGTCGCCGCGGATCTCCTTCGTCCATGTCTCAGGGTCGAAGCCTTCCTCCCAGCCATGGCCGAAGATGTTGAACGGATAGGTCGAGAAGCCGGACATGGCGTGGTTGGCGCCGTTCATGATAAAGCGCGCGCCTTCCGCGATGGCGCAGAATTTGCCGATCACCAGCCGGTCGCCGATGAAGTCGTAGTGATGCAACACGCATTTCTCAGCGAATTTATCGGGACCGTCGGGATCATCGTAATAGGTGAAGTCGCCGATCTCGATGTTAGGCGATGTCACCAGTCCCTTCAGGAAGCCGACGCGCGGATAAATCGCGATCGGATGCTTGATGTTGGGGTTAGGTCCGGTCATCGCGGTCCTTTGCAGGCGGGGTTAGGCGCGGCCGGCGAAGCCCCCGCGCGTGATCAAACTAACGCGATCCTTTGACGGCACCAACCGTTCAATGGCTGCCGCGGCAGATGGCGATCGGGAAAAGGGGCGCTGTCGGAGATTGGCCGATACCCCTGACGTCGTCATACTCGGGCTTGACCCAAGTATCCATGCCGTGACCTCCGCTGTAGAGTGTAACGGCGCAGAATTCCGTAACCGCCGCAGCGCCTTAGCGTAACGGCATGGCAACTGTGTTCACACGAATGCGGTTTTGTCGCGAATGATGGCGTTGAGGACGACCAGGAGCTTCCTTGCGACGGCGATGATAGCCAGTTTCTTGGAGCCCGACCGGGCAGCAAGTGCGGTGTAGAAGGTCTTGAAGCGCTCACAGGTTCGAATGGCAGTGAGGGCTGCCATATAGAGGGCGCGGCGCACGCGTGATCGCCCGCCCTGGATCTGGC
>NZ_JAPYKO010000036.1:0-61054 GCF_037179585.1 Mesorhizobium argentiipisi (SeqCode) | reverse complement strand
CGGCGATCTTCTTGGTTGCTTCGCCCACGGAGATTCCGCGTTGCGAGGTGATCTTGTTGAGCGTCAGAGACGTCATCGTCATAAGCCTCCACCAGGTTTGAGCCGCGGGTCCCTTGACCCCGGCATGAAGCGGCGCACGGCACCGCCAGTGAGAGTGCGAACGGCACGACAAAGGGTTGCGCATTCAGGCGCGACTCATGGTCCGGC
The DNA here is from genome assembly GCF_037179585.1 of Mesorhizobium argentiipisi (SeqCode). Classification (NCBI taxonomy): domain Bacteria; kingdom Pseudomonadati; phylum Pseudomonadota; class Alphaproteobacteria; order Hyphomicrobiales; family Phyllobacteriaceae; genus Mesorhizobium; species Mesorhizobium argentiipisi (SeqCode). The sequence continues at coordinate 60,847 of NZ_JAPYKO010000036.1, read as the reverse complement.
CATTCAAGTGGATCGCGGCAAAGGTTTTCGAGGTATCTGGCAGGGGGCCGCGAGACGCCAACCGCATTTTGCGATGGCGTATCGAAGCGGATGTACCTGTCCCTGCTTCCTCCGGTCCTTCGTTCTTTTGGCACCGCTTCAAGCGCGATGGGCTTCTTATGCAAATAGGTAAAGCAATCGCCGTGCCAGTTTGAAAAAAGGGCCGTGAGCCCCGCGCTGAGCGAAATCTCAGACTGTTCCGCTCATAAACGCATAGGCAACTGTAACGATATTTTACACATGTATATTACGATTGTAACATTTACTCATGTTTGCGCTGCAATATATCCAGTTAGCTTCTGCAATATAATCAAATTCTTCCGGGATCTATTAATTTTTTGATCACTCTCTACTATCTAGAGGCAAGCGCCGAACGGGCGCGGTGCCAGAGAAAGATGATGCCGAACGACAAAGACAACCGGGGCCCAGCCCCGCCAATCTCCAACCACGCCGACGGGGTGACCGGAGATCTGGTCAGGTTGATGCCGCGCGACCTGGTTTTCGTCATGCGTTTCATGGGCGAAAGCCAGTACCGGCTGCAAAGCCATTTCCAGGACTTCATCCGGGCCGAGCTTGCTGCCGGTGGCGTCACCCCGCAAACCCATCCGATGATCCATCTGTTCATCGAGAGCCATGCGATCCTGCTACGCGACTTCGTGTTTTCCGGCGTTTCGCTGACGCGCCAGTTCCGCGTCGATGAGATCGAGCGCCTCACCGGCGACACCACATCGATGATCCGGGTCGATATCTGGGATCAGCTCAAGAGCCACATCGAAACGGCCGAGAAGCAGTTCCAGTCGCAGGCTGACACTCTGCCTAAGCTGCTTTCGGCTTTCGAAAACCCGACCGGACCGGCAGCCGGGGAGGATAAATGATGGCGGGTTCAATAAACAGGCAAGGCACTACGCGAGAGGCGCTGCTCGAGCGCCGGCTGGCTCTTGTCGGAAACGTCTCGGCGCTCACCGCCGAGGCATTGCGGCTCAATCAGAAACTCGCCGGCATCGAGATTGATGTGCTGCGCATGGAGCTGGAGATCGGCAGAAACGGCGCCAGCGCGCAACTGGTGCAGGATTTGCATGAAGCGGAAGGGAGCGCAGAGGCGATCATCAACGCGCGCGCAGCGTGTGAGGACCGTATCGCCGTTGCCGAAGGCGAGGTCGCGGATGTCGATCGCGAGCTTGCGGCGACAGTGAACGAGGACTGATGGGAGAGACACAGTGAACCAGCAGACGATGCAAAACCTGACCCTGTTCGACCTGCTGGCACGCAGCTGGCGGCGCCCGTCGGCGATCGCCGATCTATGCTTCAGCGCCGATGGTTCGACCGTTGCTTTCACATCCGTGGACGGAACCGTGGCCATCGCCGCGATCGCCGACCAGGAACCGCCGGAATCGCGGATTCGGGTGAGCGGCGACCTCGGCCAGACGACGATCCGCCCGCGCGAGAAGCCGCCAATGCCGTTGATCGCCACCGCGACATTTGGCGATGGCGATGCCCCCCTCGCCGCCTATCTGCATTCCGGCTTCCTCATCGGAACGGCGGCCGGCGAAGCAGTGCGTCTGACGGCTGACGGCGAAGGTGCGAAAACGCCGATCAAGATCGAAGGGCCTATCGTCGCCATCGATCATAGCGCCCGGACAGCCGTGACGGCGGTCAGCGACGGGCGCGATGTCTTCCTATCCCGCGATCTCGGCGATGTGACGAAATTGGAATGCGGTTCAACATCGTCGACGGACGCACTGGCCTTCTCCCCCGGTGGACGCCGCCTCGCCTGCGGCTTGGGCAATGGGCTGTCGATTTGGGCAGTCGAAGGGCCTGCCAGCCTGATACGAGACTTTGTCTTTCCGGCGCGCCCGATATCGATCCGTTGGAGCGGCGACGGCACATGGCTGGCCAGCGGGCTCGAAACGGGCGGCGTTGCCCTGATCAACCTCGCCGATGGTCTTAGCGGCGTCATCGCGGGATTTCCCTCGCCGGTCCGCGCAGTGTGCTGGAGCCAGCCAGCGAACGCGCTGCTTGCCTCAGGTGCGTTCCGGATTGCTGGTTGGTCGATGACCGCACCGCCGCTTGACGGCGAAAGCGCTGGAGCACTGGAGACCGGTCGCGCCGGTCTCGTTCTGGTCGAAACGGTGGCGGCGCACCCGGAGAAGAAACTCGTCGCGGCGGGCTACGCCAACGGCCGGATCACCGTCGCCCAGATTGGCGGACGCGACGAGCTTCTCGTCCGGCCCTTGGGCAGTGGGGTAACCGCGCTTGCCTGGTCCGGCGATGGACGGCATCTGGCTGCGGGCATGGTCGACGGCACCGCGGCCATCATCACCTTTCCAGGGCAGATGTTCAAATAGCGGGGCAGTCCGCGCGAAATAGGAGGATAGAATGCAGACTGAAATCACCACAGAGGAAGAGAGCAAGGACGCCTTCTTCGAACAACTCGCCAAATTGTCGGAAGAGATGGTCGCCAAGCACGGTAAGGATTTCAGCATGGGAGCGTTGGTGCTCGCTGCCCGCTGGATCGCCGAAAACCGGATTGGTCAATTGAAGACGAACTAGGGGCCGACGGCACCCATTTGTTCAAGAGCGCTACGTCACCGGCTTCACCAGCTCCGAGGAAGAGGCCGTGGGTCTCACGAAGGTGGTGCCGTTCCTGGTCCAGGACGAGCTAATTAGCCTCGGCGCGGTCCGCCGTCGATGGCCAGCTCATCACCGGCCGGGCGCTCGACTGCCCTGACGTTCATGGTGCTCGCCCTGCTGTTCCTAGTTTCAGCCGGCTCACTCTCCTGGATGCGGCCAGGCCTCCTCCCGCAAGGTGTCAGAACGGCCAAAGGCCTGGCACCGAACATGGGCAGGCATCTCCTTCGTCTGTTTGCCGCCTATGCCCTTCTCTATGGAGGCGCGGTGCTGGTCACGGTGATCGGATCAAGCTTCGTCTTCGAAGAGCAGCAAGGGACCGCCGCCGATTTCGGCTACCTTGAGGCCGCGTGGTCGGCTGGTTCAGTTATTGGGGCGGCTGTTCTCGTTAGGCTGACCGAAATTCGCAGCGCGCGTTTGCCAGGCTGCTCGACACGATCAGGAACGCGGGAACGCGAAACGGATTGCCGATCAACGCCGTTTCCCAAATATGCAACGATCTAGAACAACGCCGCGTGTTGCAGACCGGCCCGCATTTGTTTCTCCTCATGGAGCCAGAGGCCTATTACACGCACATCTTCAGCCTGCTTGGCCTCTCGGCGCATGGCTGCTCGACCTACCTTTCCTATGCCGTTTCAACGGTGAGTCTCGTTGAAAAGCCCCACAAGGGACCAGGCTGGATCACGCTTGACGGGAAGCCAGTCAACGTCTTCGGTCTCAGCCGAAGCCGGATGATCGGGTACAGCCTTCTGACCGGGCCTGAATCATACCGGTTCGAGCTGGTGCCAACGGAGCCAAATGCCGAGGGAGACGCCCTCGCCCTGCTTCGCAGCCTTCTACCGAAGACGCAGTTCGAGCGGCCTGCCCATGCCATCAAGGCAGCCAATCGCATCCTCTGGCCGAAACTGTTCGGAGAGAGCTTTGCCTTCCTGCAAATCGACGATGAGGATGTTGCCGACCTGGTGGCGGACCACCTATCAGACCAGGATTCCTGGCTGCGTACGAGGTTGCTGGAAAGCCCAAAGCTGGCATTGAATATCCTTGACGAGATCGACAGACTGGCGGCTGGCCCCTGGGGTGGCTGGTTCGCACGCGGTACGGATTTCTTTTGGTACTATGAAAACGGAAAGCGCCTGCCGCTGCGCATGGTGGGTGGAGAACTCGTCAATCTGGCGACCGGAACGAAGGTAGCTCGCTTCGCGGCTCCCGATATCATTGAGCGGCTGGCGAACCGCAGCCTTATTCCCAACCTGCTCCTTATGTTTCTGGTCCTGTCGATCCTGCCCGGCGTGCGCGCGCTCGGAGGCAGCCACCAGCCGGTCTACTATCCCCTGATGCGCTACGTCATTTGTCGGGCTCTAGAGACCGCAGACATGGATGCGGACCTTCGACGCGCTCTCGCGAGCGATGATGTGCCAGGAGCTTGGGGGCATCGCGTCATTGAATGCGATGAGGATCCATTCGAGTCCATCCGAAAGGGCAGCATAGGCACAACCAGCGAGGTCATCGACCGCTTCGGCGATTGCCTTTCACTGATGCCTGTGGAGGTCTGAGCAGTTTCGTTTCTGATCCGTCGTGGACTGAACTTTGCTCACAGCTGCGGGAGCGAGCGATTGCTCCAAGCGATCCGGAACGAGGCTTTTCCTGAGAGTGGCAAGCGCCCGTGGCTGAGGTCAAATATGACGACCTCGCCTTCGCCGTACCGGCCAATGCCAGCGCCACCTATTGGAAACGCAAGATCCGGCCGCGGCAGAGCGGCTTGGAGAAGTCGCTCAGGTCTGGGAGGTGGAATAATGACCCAACAAAGCGGGTCCGCCTAGTTGCCGCATATTGCATGACGTTTGTTCCCGCACGCGGCTTAGTCCAACTTGCCCAGAGCTTTCAGGATAAAGCGAACCTGCTCGCGCATGCCCGCTTCGATGTCTTCGCCGTGTTGAAGGCAGTGCTCGAGCAGTACCGGATGGAAGTACGGCGTGAACGCGGTCTTGACCGCGCGCGCCGCCTCCGCCGGATCTTCGAACCTGAATTCTCCCGCTTCAATGCCTTCGCGGATGATCGCCTCAAATATCCCTACCATCTGTTCGATATGCGCCTTGATGATCGCCCGGTTCTCCCGCATGGCGGCGACGATCATGTCGTGCATACGCTTTTCCTTGATCAGGGTCGTCTTGGTGTGATGGTGAATCGCGGTCAAAAGCCGGGTGAGTTTCTCCGAGGCTGGCGCGCCCGTTCGCGCGATCACAAAGGCGAACTCTGCCACCTCATCCATCACGCGCCCGCAGATGGCCTCGATGATTGCGCCCTTGGAGGGGAAGAAACGGTAGACGTTTGCCGTGCTCATGCCGAGTTCGGCGGCAATGTCGGCCACCGACGTCTTATGATAACCGAGGCGGCGAAACTGCTCCCCCGCCACGGCCAGAATGCGCGCCCGCATCTCGTCGGGATCAGTTCGTGTTCGAACCGGACGATTCATGCATGTCTCCAGAATTGATGAAGCGAACCTGCCGGACTCGCGTGGAGGATCGTCTGTAAACGGTAAGTTCGTGCCGATGGCCCTGCATGTGTCCAGGCAAAGCCAACGGGCAAGAACTTGAACCGTCTCCTGCGACAAGAGAGCCCTACTCGGCCGCCATCGCTGGTTGCAATTCCGCTTCCTTCGCCGAATCCGCATGGATATCATCCGCGGTCGGCTTGATCCGGAACCACGCGACATAGAGCGCGGGGAGGAACAGCAGGATCAGCACCGTGCCGGCCGCCGTGCCACCGATCAGCGTGTAGGCCATCGATCCCCAGAAGACGGAGTGCGTGAGGGGGATGAAGGCCAGCACGGCGGCAAGTGCGGTCAGGATCACCGGCCTTGTACGGTGAACCGTGGCCTCGATCACGGCGTGATAGTCGTCAAGGCCGGCGGCACGGTTCTCCTTGATCTGTTCAGTCAAGATCAGCGTGTTGCGCATCAGGATGCCCGCCAGTCCGATCAGACCCAGAATGGCGTTGAATCCGAAGGGCTGGTTGAAGATGAGCAACATCGGTACGACGCCGACGAGGCCGAGCGGTGCCGTCAGCATGACCATCGCCATCGTCGAGAAGGATCGCACCTGCAGTATGATGACGATCAGCATGGCGGCGATCATGACTGGGAAGACCTTACCCAGCGCGGTGTTGGCCTTGGCCGCCTCCTCGATAGATCCACCCAATTCGATGCGATAGCCGGCCGGAAGGGATGCTATCAGCGGCTGAAGGGCCGTCATGATCTGCTTGGAAACCTCCGGCGGCTGGGTCGCCTCATTGATATCCGAGCGGATCGTGATGGCCGGTGTGCGATCACGCCGCTTCAGGATCGGCTCCTCCAGACGGATTTCCGAGTGGCCGATCTGGTCTAGCGGGATCTGGCGGCCGTCGCGGCTCATCAGGGAGAAATCCGCCAGACGCGATGGATCCAGTCGCTCTGCGCCGGCGCTGCGTGCCACGATCGGGACATTGCGGATGTCCTCGCGGACCTGCGTGACCGGGATGCCGGTGAGGAGGAACTGGAGCTGCTGGGCCACCTCCGCCGGCGACAGGCCGATGAGGTTCAGTCGATCCTGATCCGGGATGAAGCGCAGTACCGGCGTGCGATTGCCCCAGTCGCGATTGGCCTGCCGCACGTCCGGCACGCCGCGCATGACCTCGAGGGCTTTTTCAGAGATGGCGTACAATTGCGCGGGATCAGGCCCCATGACCCGGAACTCGACCGGGAACGGGGTGTAAGGTCCGAACACGAGTTGCGTAACGCGGATGTTCGCTTCGGGGGCAAGCCCTGTCGCAACCGCTTCACGCAGCCGGTGCTTCAAGGCCTCGCGCGCCTCCGCGTCCGGCGTCAGCACGACGATTTTGGCGAAGGCTGGATCCGGCAGTTCTGGCGCCATGGCGAAGAAAAAGCGGGGAGCGCCCTGGCCGACATAGCTGGTCACGATCTTGGCCTCCGGCTGGCCGCCAAGCCAGTGTTCCAGCTTCTCGACCGTGGTGGTCGTCGTCTCGATGCTGGTGCCTTCCGGCAGGCGAACCTCGACCAGCACTTCAGGGCGATCGGATGTCGGGAAGAACTGCTGCTTGAGACCGCTCATGCCGACAACCGAAAGTGCGAAGACGATGCCGACGGCAGCGCAGGTCACAAACTTGTGGCGCACGGCAAAGGTGATGAGCCGGCGAAGGCGCCGATAGTTCGGTGTGTCGTATATGGCGTGAACGCCGCCTTCGACCGGTTTGATCGCGGGCAGCATCTTGACGCCCATATACGGGGTGAAGAAAACAGCGACGATCCAGGAGACGATGAGGGCGAACCCCACGACCCAGAAGATGTTGCCGGCGTATTCTCCGGCCGTCGAGCGCGCGAAGCCCACCGGAAGGAACCCGGCGATCGTCACGAGCGTGCCTGAGAGCATCGGCGCCGCAGTATGGCTCCACGCATAGGCCGCCGCCTTGATGCGGTCCATGCCCTCTTCCATTTTCACCACCATCACCTCGATGGCGATGATGGCGTCGTCCACGAGAAGGCCAAGCGCCAGGATAAGGGCGCCGAGCGTGATGCGGTCGAAGAACCGGCCGGTTTCCAGCATGATGAGGAACACGACCGCAAGCGTCAGAGGAACGGCGGCCGCCACGACGATGCCGACGCGCCAACCCATGCTGATCAGGGCGATCAGCAGCACCACGCCGAGCGCCATCGCGAATTTGAGCATGAACTCGTTCACCGACGAGCCGATGTTCACAGCCTGGTCGCTGACCTTGGCCAGCGTCATTCCGAGCGGCAACGTCTGTGCGATAGAAGCGGATTTCTCCTCCAGCGCTTTGCCGAGTTCAAGACCATTCCAGCCCTCCTGCATCACCGCCGCGAGCATGATGGTCGGCTCACCCTGGTGACGGATGATGTAGGTGGCAGGATCCTCGTAGCCGCGCCGGACCTCGGCGATGTCGGAGAGCTTCAGCGTCCGTCCCGCGGCGACGATCGGCGTGTCGGCGATCGTCTGGACACTGTCATAGGCGCCGTTGACCCGGATGAAGACCTGCGGCCCCTTGGTGTCGATCGAGCCCGCCGGTGTAACGGTGTTCTGCCGCTGCAAGGCAGCAACGATATCCTGCGCCGACACGCCGAGAGTTGCCAGCTTGGCATAGGAAAACTCGACGAATATCTGCTCGGGACGTTCGCCGAGGATGTTGATCTTCATGACGCCAGGCACATGCAGAAGGTCCTGGCGAATGGTCTCGGCTTGCCTCGCGAGCTCCCGCATCGGCATGCCTTTCGCCTTGAGGGCATAAAGGGCGAAGCTGACATCGGAATATTCGTCGTTGACGAAGGGACCGAACACGCCGGGGGGCAGGTTGCGGGCTTCATCCCCGAGCTTCTTACGGGCCTGGTAGAACTCCTCCTGCACGCTGGATGGCGGTGTGCTGTCCTTCAGCGTGACCGTCAGATACGCATAGCCCGGCCGTGTTGTCGTCTCGACACGATCGTACCAGGTCAGCTCCTGAAGTCGCTTCTCCAACGGTTCGGCGACGAGATCCTGCATCTCGCGCGCCGTCGCGCCCGGCCATACCGTCGTGACCGTCAAGGTCTTGATGGTGAAGTTGGGATCCTCCGCCCGTCCAAGCATGAGAAAGGCGTAGGCGCCGGCGGCAACCAGCAGAATGATGAAGAAAAGGGTGACGGCTCGCTCGCGAACGGCGATCGCCGAAAGGTTGAGGTTCATCGTCAGTTGCTCCCGTTTTCGGACGCAGTCCTGACGCGAGCGCCCTCCTTCAGGAGATGGGCGCCGAGCGAAACAATCGAATCACCCGAGCTCAGCCCAGAGATCACGGCGGTTTCGCTGGTCAAACGAACAAGCTTGACTGGGCGAAAGTGTACGGTCGAGGTTGCCCCGTCCAAGATCCAAACGCCGGTTTTCTGGCCATCATCCAGCACGGCGCCTAGCGGCACCTGCACTTCCGGCTCACTCGCCTGGCTTGCAAGCCGAATGGTAACCGTCGCGCCAAGCGGTGCGGCCGCGGCCTCACCGTCGAGCACGTAACGGGCCTCATAGGTGCGGGTCTGGGGATCGGCGGCGTCCGACAACTGTCGCAGATGCGCCGTATAATGCCGCCCAACGGACCCATACATGCCTGCTTCGGCCACCGAGCCGATCGCCGGCCGGATCGTTTCGGGGAGTGCGACCACCGCTTCGCGGGGGCCGGCGTCCGCGATGCGAACCACTGTCTGTCCCGCGGCGACAACCTGTCCCGGCTCGCCAAGCGTTTCGACAACCGTTCCATCGGCGTTCGCATCCAGGACGGAATAGGCCGCCTCGTTCTCCGCGACCTTGGCTTCGGCTTCGGCGGCGGCGAGCTGTGCCGTCGCGGTATCAAGTGCCGCCTTGGCCTGCTCGTAGCGCTGCGGGGTTGCGGCCAGTTCCTTCTTGACCAGAACGGCATAGCGCTTTTCGTCCGCGCTTGTCTGAACCAGGACAGCGCGGGCGGCAGCGACAGCGTTGCGTTTCGCGGTGAGTGCAAGGGCCAGATCGGTGTCGTCGATCCGCAGCAGCGGTTGGCCCGCCTTGACTCGTTCACCGACATTCACAAGGCGCTCGATGATCTTGCCGGGGACGCGAAAGCCGAGATTGCTCTGCACCCGCGCGGCAATCGTGCCCGTGAAGCCGCGATCGGATCCGGGCACCTCCGCTCCCGTCACCAGTCGGACCATCGGAGGTTCTTGCCTCGGATCAGCCGCGGCAGCGGCCGTCTGCGTGCGAAGCGTGATGAATGCGGCCACCCCGAGCCCTACGACCACGATGCTCCCCAACCCAATAATGAGTCTCTTTTTCATGCCCCTTGCCTCCTGTTGAAATAGATTGCATTCGCACTCTATATCTGCTATTGATTACGAACGCAATCTAAAAAGGAGATCGACCATGCGCGTTAGTCGCAGTCAGGCTGAGCAGAACCGGCAAACCGTGATCGATGTGGCAAGCCGCCTATTTCGAGAGCACGGCTTTGACGGTATCGGCCTGAAGGATCTGATGAAGGGTGCCGGGCTGACCCAAGGCGCCTTTTACAAGCAGTTCGACTCCAAGGAGGATCTGACAGCGCAGGCATCGCGGCGAGCGATGGAACACGCGACCCGCAGATGGTCGAGTGTTGCCGCCGGAAGCCCCGACCCCCTTGAAGCCCTTATCGGGCTCTACCTTTCAACAGGACATCGCGAAGAGAAGAGCGACGGTTGTCCGATCGTGGCGCTTGGTTCGGACGCGGCGCGCCAAGGCGAGGAGGTCAGGGCGCGATTCCAGGATGGCATCGCAGCCCACCTCGAGGTTCTCGACGAACTGATGCCGGCGGCAAAAGGTCCAAAAACCCATCGCAAGGCCATGGCGATGCTGTCGCTGATGGTGGGTGCCGTGACGATCTCCCGTATCCTTGGGGATGAAGAGATGTCGCAGCGTTTTCTCGATGCCGCCGCCGGCGAAGTCAGGCGAATTGCGGCCGCGCAGGAATAGAGGCGGTTATCGCGACCAGGCGCCCGCGCCGCGCCATCACGTGAACGGATCAAGCAGAATGACAGCTGGAGTAGAGATGCGTCGGATCGTAATTACAGGCATGGGAGCAGTCAGCCCTCTTGGGGCCAGCGTGGCGACGTCCTGGTCCCGGCTCCTGGCTGGCCGCTCGGGTATAAGGAGCCTGCCGGCCGAAATGGTGGGAGACCTGCCGGCCAAGGTCGGCGGAACGGTTCCCTCGTTGCAGGAAGACCCCGAAGCCGGCTTCGATCCAGACACCGTCCTGGCTCCGAAGGAACAGCGCAGGGCGGACCGCTTCATTGTCTTTGCACTGGCGGCGGCGGAAGAGGCGCTGGCCCAGGCGGGGTGGAAGCCGGTCTCGGACGATGACAAGGCGCGCACCGCGACGATCATCGCTTCGGGAGTCGGAGGATTTCCCGCGATAACCGAAGCCGTGCGAACCGTCGACCAGCGCGGTGTTCGGCGTCTCTCGCCGTTCACCGTGCCATCTTTCCTGGTGAACATGGCAGCGGGACAAATTTCGATCCGACACGGGTTCAAGGGTCCGCTCGGCGCTCCGGTGACGGCCTGCGCGGCCGGCATCCAGGCGATCGGCGATGCGGCGCGTCTCATCCGTGCCAATGAGGCCGACATCGCGGTCTGCGGCGGAACGGAAGCCTGCATGAATGCGGTCAGCCTCGGCGGCTTTGCCGCGGCACGCTCGCTTTCGACCTCCTTCAATCACCGTCCCGATCAGGCGTCCCGTCCGTTCGACATGCTGCGTGACGGCTTCGTCATGGGCGAAGGAGCCGGAATCCTGGTCATCGAGTCCTTGAGCCATGCGCTTGCGCGCGGCGCCAAGCCGCTGGCCGAGCTCGTCGGCTACGGCACGACGGCGGACGCTTATCACATCACGTCCGGACCCGAGGATGGCGACGGTGCGCGCCGAGCCATGGAGATCGCGATCGCCCAAGCCGGCATTTCGGCACGGGAAGTCCGCCATCTCAACGCGCACGCGACCTCCACGCCGGTCGGCGATGCGGGAGAGATCGAGGCGATCAAAAGGGTCTTCGGCACGGATTTCGGCATAGCGGTCAGCGCAACGAAGTCGGCGACCGGACATCTGCTCGGAGCCGCCGGCGGGCTTGGAGCCATCTTCACGGTGCTGGCGCTCAGGGACCAGGTCGCACCGCCGACCCTCAATCTGAGCGCCCCCGATCCGGCCGGCGACGGGATCGACTTCGTCGCAAACCACGCCCGGCCAATGGAGATGGACTACGCGATCTCCAATGGCTTCGGCTTTGGCGGGGTTAACGCCAGTGCGTTGTTCCGGCGCTGGACCGACTAGCCAGCCGGTACGGGGGCCGGAGCGGCCGGTGACGAGCCGCTGACCGTGGACGACCAGCGGGACACATTTTCGAAACGCAACCCTGGCCAAAGAAAGAACTCCCATGAACAAGACCAATCCCGCCGTCGCCCTGGTGACCGGGGCATCCTCCGGCATCGGGCACGCAACGGCCAAAGCCCTGCTCAAGGCTGGCTTTCGCGTGTTCGGAACCAGCCGCCGCGCGGCGGGTGAGAGGACCGACGGCGTCACAATGCTGACCTGCGACGTGACCGATGACGCGTCCGTGGCGAAACTGGTGGAGGACGTTCTGGCCAAGGCCGGACGCATCGACCTGCTCGTCAACAATGCCGGGATGGGTCTGTTTGGCGGCGCGGAAGAGTCCTCGACCGCCCAGGCCCAGGCGCTGTTCGACGTGAACGTCTTCGGCGTGTTGCGCGTGACCAACGCGGTGTTGCCGGCAATGCGGCGCCAGGGAAAGGGCAGGATCGTCAATTTGAGTTCGGTCCAAGGGTTCATCCCGGCTCCCTATTTCGCGCTTTATGCGTCGACCAAACATGCCATCGAGGGCTATTCCGAATCGCTCGACCATGAACTGCGCCCGTTCGGCATTCGCGTTGCGCTGGTGGAGCCCGCCTATACCCGTACGTCATTCGCGGAGAATCTCGCCGCCCCCGATCAGGTGCTTGATATCTATGACTCTGCGCGCGCCGGCATGACTAAGGCCGTGCGGAAATCGATGGAAAAAGGCGATGCGCCCGAAGTGGTTGCGGCCACGGTGTTGAAAGCGGCCACCGACCCCACTCCGAAGAGGCGCTATGCGGCGGGAAAGATGGCGCGCCAGGTCAGTCTCCTGCGCCGTTTCGTTCCCGCATCCGCATTCGACAAGAGCCTGCGAAAGCAGCTCGGGCTGCCGGTCTGAGAGCGAGGCTTTGCTCGCGAACACCGAGCTGACCAGGGGAACCAACTGCCGAGGCGGTCTGTCCAATCCGGCCTGCCCATGCGAGAGCCAGCGCGAATGGGCGCCTTGAAGCCAAAGACCGGAAGGTCGAGGCCCGAGCAGGGCCCGCCCGTGATGGCAGGAGCACTGGCGCTCCGGCATGTTGCCCACATCGCCACCAGCAGGCGTGTTGACCGCGTTAACTCTTTCGATCGACAACGGATGTCCCACATCATCTTATAGCTCATTCCATTGAATGGTCGAGAGGAGCACCAATGCCGTACGCGCCAAAGCACAAGCAGCAGACCCGGGAGAGGATTGTCGAAGCCGCAGCCCGGCTATTCAACAGGGGAGGCTTTGCCGAGGTCACAATCGGCGAGATCATGACAGCCGCTGGGGTCACGCATGGCGGCTTCTATCGGCACTTCAGCAGCAAGGAAGAGCTCTACGCCGAGGCCGTGAGGCATTTCCTGAAGAAGGAAGTGCCGGAGCGCTGGCAAAAAGGGCGCGCGGACGCATCCCTGCCCGACCAGCGGTTCGCCAGCTTCGTGGTCGATGCCTACCTGTCGCGCGATCACCTCCAGGACATCGACGGCTCCTGTCCCTTGGTCGGGCTATCGTCCGACGTTGCGCGCAGCAGCCGCGGCGTCAAGTCCGCCTATCGCGAGGTCGCACAAGCCATGGTCGATGTCTTCAAAACGAATTTGAAGGGGCGTGGAGCGCGCGATCAGGCGATGGTGCTGGTCGCTCTCTGCGTTGGAGGCATGGTACTGGCCAGAGCGCTCGACGATGAGGATTTGGCCAAGGACTTTCTCGATACGGCCCACAAGCATGCGCTTAAGACGACGGGTTGGCGAGGTGGCCGGGCCCAATCCTCAGCGAAAGTAAGCACCGCGTGAAGCGCGCTCCGTCCTCCTTGGCGAGAGGTCCAGAGGTGCGCAAAAGATGATCTTGATCATCTCTTGCCGCTGACGGAGAGTCCGCCGCGAGCACGGGCGCCACCGTCGGCAATCCGCCCGATCGGCAGCTGAAGTGAGGGACGAGGAGTATGAAGACGATGGCAACCGAACACACGTTCAGCGTCACGCGACACACCCTGACCACGGACAAGCCGTTCGAGGCGTTCATCAGTGAACTCGAGAAGCACGCGCCTCTGGTCTCGCCGGAGGTACTCGGGGAACTCGCCGACTTGAACCTTCCACAGGACCAACTCAGGGCGCGGGTCGAGGGGCTCATCGGGTCGAGCGGCTTCGTCCTGTTCATGAAGGCCATACACAATCAACTGTTCTCCCACTTCGGCCGAACCCACGCCAGCGTCCAGTACGCCATCGGCAATCCACTCATCGCGAAAGACGTGTCCGATAAAGCCCCGGCGGTCTGCCTGTACACGCCATTTCGGCTGGCCGCGTACGAGTCGCTGGAGACCCGCAAGACGATCGTGAGCTACGACAGCCCCGCGTCGCTCTTCGGCTCCTTCGGTGTTCCCGAGGCGGCCGAGATCGGCGCAAAGCTCGAGGGAAAGCTGCAGGACCTCCTGGCGCGGTGCCTGTGATGGACAACCAGGCCCGGAAGCCGGACTTGCATTCTCCGGTGGCCGAGGGTCCCAGCGTGGGCCGCCCCGTCCGTCGTCTCGAAGACGAACGCTTGCTGCGAGGCGGGAGCCGCTACGTCTCGGACCTGATCGCAACGTCCGACGCCCTGCGCGTCAAGATACTGCGCTCGCCTCACGCCCACGCCCGGATCCTCGCGGTCGACGCCACCGCCGCCCGCGCGATGCCGGGTGTCGTGGCTGTCCTCATGGCCGACGACCTGGCGGGCATCGGCGACCTGCCCTGCGATTGGGAAGCCCCCGGCATGATCGGGGTCCCGCTGCATCCGGTCCTGGCCCGCGACCGTGCTCGGTACGTCGGCGAGCCGATCGCGGCAGTCGCGGCCGAGAGCGCCAACGCGGCGGAAAACGCGCTGGCTGCAATCGAGGTCTCCTACGAGGTGCTCCCCGCGGTCGCCGAACAGGAGGCGGCCATCGAGCCGGGTGCTGCCCAACTTCACGATGCCTTGCCCAACAACATCGGCTACCAGTTCCGCCGTGAGGGCGGCCATGTCGACCGCGCTCTCGCCGACGCCGAAGTCGTCGTGCGACGGCGTCTGACCAACAACCGGGTCGCCCCTGCGCCGCTCGAGGGCCGCGTCGTTCTGTCCGAGTTCGCCCTCGCGTCGGGCCGGCTGGTCCACCACACGTCGAGCCAGCTCCCTCACGTCCACGCGCGTTCCCTCGGCGCATGCCTTGGCCTGCCGCTGCATAAGCTGCGGCTGGTCGCCCCAGACATCGGCGGAGGGTTCGGAGCCAAGCTCTGTTTTTACGCCGAGGACGTGATCTGCGCCGTACTATCGATGCGCACGGGCCGCGCCTGCGCGTGGGCGGAGGCGCGCGGTGAAAGCTTTCTCGCCACCACGCACGGGCGCGATCAGGTCCAGTACGCCGAGATCGCGGCCCGGCGCGACGGCCGGATCACCGGCTTCCGCTCTCGGGTCGTCGCCGACCTCGGTGCCTATGCTATCGGCATGGGGCCTGGCGTGCCCGCGATCAACACAGGATACGGCGTCTCCGGCCCTTACGACATCCCGAACGTCGCCACTGAGGTGGTGGGGGTCTTCACCAATCGCACGCCCACCGGGCCCTACCGCGGCGCGGGACACCCCGAGGCCACCTTCCTCCTCGAGCGGATGATGGACGAGCTGGCCCGCGAACTCGCGATGGATCCCGCCGAAGTCCGGAGGGTGAATTTCGTGCCCCCGTCTGCCATGCCGCACCGGATGCCGACCGGATGGACGCTCGACTCGGGCGATTACGCCGCCAACCTGGACGCGGCGCTCGACCTGGCGGGCTACCGAAAGTTGCGAGAGCGTCAGGCGAACTTGCGGGCGGAGGGTCGCTTCCTTGGCATCGGGCTTGCGACCTTCTCCGAGAGTTCGGCCGTTGGGCCCTCGATCGGGATGGGCGCGGTCGGCTTCTGGCGAGCCGGCCACGAAAGCGCCCGCGTGGTCGTCAACGCCGACGGTTCCGCGACCGTCTTCTCCGGCGCGATGAGCACCGGGCAAGGCCACGCGACGAGTCTCGCCCAGATCGCGGCCGACGTACTAGGACTGGCGCCCAACGAGGTCGAGGTCGTGCAGGGCGACACTCAAGCCGTGCCGTTCGGGACCGGCACCTTTAACTCGCGTTCCATGGCGATCGGCGGTACGGCCGTCCACATGGCGGCTGGCAGGCTCCTGGAGAAGGCCCGGAAGATCGCCGCCCACCAGCTCCAGAGGCGCCCCGCGGACCTCACCTTCGAGCACGGCGTTTTCCGAGCCTCGGATGGATTGGGGGTCATCGCGGCGGCCGCACACACCGGCAAGAAGGTCGAAGACCGGATAGTCCACGCCGTCTTCCGGCGGCGATTGGGCATGGAGCTCCCCCCCTCGGACCGGGAAGCCGAGACTCTCACTCTCGCCGACGTGGCGCGCGACGCCCATCTCGGCCTCGATTTGCCGATGGGCACGGCGCCTGGCCTCGACGAGACCGAATTCTTCGATCCAGTGGACATGCCCTTCGCCTACGGCACTCACATTGCCGTCGTCGAGGTCGATCTCGAGACCGGGCAGGTCGCGTTATTGCGTCACGTCGTGGTGGACGACTGCGGCCGGATCATCAATCCCCTGCTCGTCGAAGGGCAGGTGCACGGCGGTGCTGCGCAAGGCGTGGGCCAGGCGCTCATGGAGTCGATGGTCTACGGGATGGGCGGTGAGCCGATGGTTGCTGGTTTCTCCGAGTACGCGATGCCGCGCGCCGCGGACCTACCCTCTTTCGAGACGGGCCATACCGAGGTCCCGACCAAGCTGAATCCGCTCGGCGCCAAGGGCGTCGGCGAGGGCGCCACGATCGGTGCGACCCCGGCAGTCGTCAACGCTGTCCTTGATGCGCTGGCGCCGGTCGGCGTGACCGAGGTGGCGATGCCGATGACCCCGATGCACGTGTGGCGGGCAATCGAACGGGCGCAGGAGGGGCGGGGCAGTCTGGTCCGCGAGACCGGAGCGGAACCGTCATCGCCTGGCGGTTCGCAGGCCGGCGCGTTCATTCTGCTCGGCCAAGCAGCCAAGGGAGGGGACGATGCCTGAACTCGCGATGACGGTGAACGGCCGCGCGGTCCGCGGTGCGGTAGAGGGACGCACGCTCCTCGTCGAGTATCTACGGGAGCACCTTCAACTGACGGGCACGCACGTCGGGTGCGACACGACGCAGTGCGGAGCTTGCGTCGTCCACGTGGACGGCCTCGCGGTGAAGTCGTGCACCATGCTTGCGCTCGAGTGCGAGGGTTCGGCGGTCACGACTATCGAGGGGTTGGCCCCGCGCGGCGCCCCGCTCCACCCCATGCAGGCGGCCTTTCGCGAGCACCATGCTCTTCAGTGCGGCTACTGCACGTCGGGCATGGTGATGATGGCGATCGATATTGCCCGGCGCCGGGGCGCGGTGGACGAGGCGACGATCCGCGAGGAGCTCAAGGGCAATATTTGCCGCTGCACGGGCTATCACAACATCGTCAAAGCGATCGCGGCAGGCACCAAGGCGATGGCCGCCGGGCGCGAGTGAGGACCCTTGCCATGAACGAATTCGATTACCATCGGGCCACCTCACTCGACGAGGCTCGTCGGCTCGGCGCCGCGGAGGGAGCGGCCTTGCTCGCCGGAGGCCAGACGCTCCTGCGGGATCTGAAACATCGCCGGCGCGCCCCCGCGAGCCTCGTGAAGATCTCCGGGGTGCTTCCCCGGGAGATCGACTTACGCGAAGGCGGGATCACGATCGGAGCCGGCGCGACTCACGCCGAGGTCGCCGTCTCGGAGGTCGTTCGGAACCGGCTGCCGGCGCTGGCGGGCCTGGCAGGACACATCGGTGACCCAGCGGTGCGCCACCGGGCCACGCTGGGCGGTGCCGTCGTCGCGCACGAGGTCGCGGGCGACTATCCCTCCGCCTGTCTCGCGCTCGGCGCGACGGTGCACATGACGGGGCGGGACCTAGCCGCCGCCGAGTTCTTCACCGGCCCCGGCCGGACGGCGCTCGAACCGGGGGAGATCGTCACCGCTGTGACGTTCCCCGTGCCCACGAAGGCGGCCTACGTCAAGTTTCTCAATCCGGCCGCGCGCTACCCCATGGCCGGGGTGTTCGTGGCGCTCGCGGCGGACGGCCGCCCCCGCCTGGCCGTCGCGGCCGTCCGCGCCGACGGGGCATTCCGCTGGCTCGAGGCGGAGGCAGCGCTTGCGACGTTCGTCGGCGACGCGCTTCGAGAGGTGCACATGCCGCTCGATGGCCTAGCGGTGGACCTGTTCGCGGACGCGACCTACCGGGGACGTCTTGCGGAAGTGCTCGCCCGGCGGGCGGTATTCCTCGCCAACAGTGCCGCTCCCGGAGTCGCGGTGTTCTCGCACGGATCGTCGCTGATCGGAGTTGAGCGATAAGCACGCTGGCCGCCCTCCCGATCTCGGCCCAAGGCAGGATAGATCGGCGGAACCTTCCGGTGGGCGGCGCCCTGTAGGCCCTCAGGAGGAAGGAGGGCTCGTGGGCGATGTCAACTTCGAGGCCGTGCTGCACCGGGAGCTGCGGCCGGGTATGTGTGTAGAATTATTTGAATTTTCGACTATCGAATATGATATATCTTGACAAAACACCTCCTGTGGCTGTTTGTTGTACAGGAGACGATCTGAAGCGCGAGTAATCCAGCCTCCCACGTCAGGCGGCTGTCATCGGGCATTATCCTCGACGACAGCCGCCCGGCCGTCTTGACATGCACCTTGTAAGCGCATCGGTCGATGCGGCCATCGATAAAAAGTCATTGGAAATCGAGCACCGCGTGAATATAATAGAATATTCAATTATCGCCTAGGCAATCAAAATTGGGAACACTACCGGCAAGGAGAAGCTTGAATGGCGCACGATCACGAGCACACAGAACCACCTTCCGATATCGAGTTGCGGGTCAAGGCGCTTGAGTCCCTTCTCACCGAAAAAGGGATCATCGAGACTGCTGCGCTCGACGAACTTATCGACACTTACGAAAACAGGATTGGCCCTCGCAACGGCGCTCGCGTCGTGGCAAAGGCGTGGACGGATCCAGCCTTCAAGCAGCGCCTTTTGACCCATGGCACGGAAGCGATCGCCGAGCTGAATTTTTCAGGCGTCCAAGGCGAGGACATGGTGGTGGTTGAGAACACCCCGGCAGTTCACAACGCCATCGTGTGCACGCTCTGCTCTTGCTATCCTTGGCCCACGCTAGGCCTGCCGCCCACCTGGTTCAAGTCCGCTCCCTACCGATCCCGCATCGTCATTGATCCGCGCGGGGTGCTCAGCGAGTTCGGCCTGATCATTTCCAAGGAAAAGGAGGTGCGTGTTTGGGATAGCTCGGCCGAGGTGCGTTACCTCGTCCTGCCCGAGCGCCCGGCAGGAACGGATGGCTGGACCGAGGAGCAGCTTGCCGAGCTGGTCACTCGCGATTCGATGATCGGAACCGGTCTTCCCAGAAGCCCAAACGGCAAATAGCGGAAAGGGACCACAATGAACGGCATACATGATTTGGGCGGCATGCACGGAATGGGTCCCGTCGTGCAAGAGAGCAACGAACCGAATTTCCATCAGGAATGGGAACGCAGGATGTTCGGCATGTTCATCGCTGTTTTCGCCGGTGGTCATTTCAACGTCGACGAGTTCCGCTACGCGATAGAAAGAATGGAGCCGGCCGACTACCTGCGAACTACCTACTACGAGCACTGGTTCCATTCGATCGAGACCATGCTGCTAGAAAAGAGCGTCATTACCAAAGAGGAGCTCCAGGCCAAGATCAACGAACTCAAGGGGGTGCACTGATGCCTGCTCTGACCAAGGAGATGGTCCCTGAAGTCGTCAAGACGGGCGGGTCGACCAGGATCGCCGAGGACGTGAAGCCCCGATTCAAGCCGGGCGATCGGATACGCGCCAAGAACATGAACCCTGCGTCCCACACCAGGCTGCCACGTTACGTTCGCGGCAAGATCGGCACGGTGGTGGTGGATCACGGCGTGTTCGTGACGCCTGACACCTCGGCCCACGGCAAGGGGCCGAACCCTCAGCACGTCTACAACGTCAGCTTTGATGCCGTTGAGCTTTGGGGGCCCAACTCGGCTTCGAAAGACAAAGTGCACATCGATCTTTGGGATGATTATCTGGAGCGCGCATGATGGTCGAACAATCCGGTTTTGATGCCATCAGACTGCCGCGTGATGACGCAGGTCCGGTCTTCGAACAGCCGTGGCAGGCTCATGCGTTTTCGCTCACCCTTCAACTGCACAAGACAGGGCTCTTTACCTGGGCCGAGTGGGTTAAGGTTTTCAGCGAGGAAATCAAGGCGGCGCCGCAATTGCCGGATGAAAGCGTCAACGACGCCTATTACCGCCAATGGATGGCGGCGCTGGAAAAGATCATCGCGGCGGAGGGCCTGACAGGGAAGGACCAAATCTCCGCACGGGCCGACGAATGGCGGCAAGCATATATCAACACGCCTCACGGACATCCGGTCGCGCTTGCCAATGCGGCCTGCCCGCCGACCCATCACCATGACCATACCGTCGCGCGCTCGCCGGTCACTGTCAGTCCCGCAGCCCTGAACTGAACATATCCACCTGAGGAGCAACCGATGAACAACACGATAATCGCATCAGGCGTACAACCGCTTCCTATTCCGGTCCGTGACGTGGTGCCATGGGCCGTCTTTGCCGGACTCTTGCTCCTGTTGGCGATCTACTTCGTCGGCGCCGAAGAAGGCGCCACCTCGCTGATCGCGGGAAATAACGTGCATGAGTACGTGCATGATGCTCGCCATCTGCTCGGATTTCCCTGCCACTAAAGGTGAGATATGGTCGGCACGCTTCTGATGCGGGGAATGCTGGTGGGGGTTCTTGCGGGAATCTTCGCCTTCGCTTTCGCCCGGGTTTACGGCGAGCCGCGAATTGAGCAGGCGATTGCGTTCGAAGATCAGATGACCCACGCAACCGACGCGGCTCACGATCACGCGGTAGAAGAGGTCGTCAGCAGGCAGACACAGGCCGGACTCGGCCTGTTTAGCGGGCTAATCGCGTACGGTGCTGCCTTGGGCGGTCTGTTCGCGCTGGTCTTTGCCTTGCTTCATGGGCGCCTGGGACCGTCAAATCCTCAGATGCTGGCCATCGCGATCGCGTCGGCCGGGTTTGTGGCGCTTACGTTTGTGCCAGGTCTGAAATATCCCGGCAATCCCCCGGCGGTCGGCGATGGGGGGACAATCGCCCAACGGACGATTCTGTTTTTCGGCATGATCGCGATCTCAATCGTCGCGGCCGCCGTCGGCATCCAAGTCGCACGGCTCATACGCCAGTCGGCGGGCCCTGGTGCGGCCTGGGCTGCGGGCATTTCGGCTTATGCGGCAATCGCGGCAGCCGCCTTCCTCGTCCTGCCGGCCGTCAATGAAGTTCCTCAAGGGTTCTCGGCAGAGCTTCTATGGCAGTTCCGAATGACGTCATTGGCGATGCACGCCATATTGTGGTGTACGCTTGGGATAGCATTCGGACTATGGGTCAAGTTCAGCTCCGGTTCCGACAGCGCCGGAGCCCGCCTTTGGCAGCACAGGTAGGTTGCCTGGTTGGCTGAAGGTGGTATGCGAGGGCTCAACGCCGGCGCTCGGGAAAGGCATTTTTCCTGGGGATGATCCGCTGGATGGATCGTCATTGGCGGGTATCGAAGCGCTCGCCAGCCGGCTCGGCGAAATCAAGCGATCCCCGTGCGGTCCGCAGCAAGCCGCGCGCCAGACGGCCGAACAGCTCGGACTCTTGCCCGAAATCGACAACGCACTTGGCGATATCGGCCACGGCCGCTGGGCGGGCCGTCCGATCGAAGAGGTCCTGGCTTTGGAGGAGCAAGCATTTCGCGACTGGCTGGAAGGGACCTCGGCTGCGCCGGGCGGAGAATCCATCGAGGCTCTTGTCGGGAAGGTTGGATTTTGGCTCGACAGCCGCGTGAGCTTGGCCCGAACGGCAGCGATTGTGGTTTTCCAGCCGTCATTCGTGCTGCGATGCTCTCGGTGCTCGGGGCTCCGCTGGTGTCGTTTCCGCGTCTCAACATCCGCCCCTTGAGTCTCACCGAAATGACCAGCGACGGCAGGCGCTGGAAGTCCGCTCCTTAGGGAGTTGATGAGCTTAACGCATGGCTATCAGTCGGAATTCATGCCCGTCGGCGGCGGCGATATGAACGGGATGCTGCGTTCCGGCCAGGAATTGTCTTTCAACACCCCTAGCCGTGTGGCTTTGGGCCGCGCGCCCGACCTTGTCTCGCAGATCCTTCGAATGCAGGCTACCGGCTGCCTCCGAAAGACCACTCAGGCAATGGAAGCCCTCATAGATCGACTCGCCGAAGGAATTGGCCGGCGGAGGTGAGATACCGAAATAGTGATGGTATCGATCCAGGAACGCATCATTGTTTCTCGATCGGATGTTCGAAAAATACCCCGAAGCGACGTATAGATTCTCTGTGCAGTGGGCCCCGATGCCCAGAAGGATCGTTTCCTCGATCGCCGTGCTGAAGCGCAGGATCTTGCGGTCGAGACCGTGGTCAACGAAGGCTCGGTTGAAGATCACGGCCTCGTGGCCCAGTAGCCACATTGCGACCACGTCGGGCCGTGCCCTTGCTATCTGCTTCAGAAGCCGCTCATGATCTATCACGCCGAAGGGCACCATCGCTTCGCCAACGACGCTGCCGCCGGCATTCGCAATCAGGCGTCGCGCGCGCGGCATGGATCGCTGTGGCCACAGATAGTCGTTGCCGACAAGGAAGAAGCGCGAGGCACGCTTTTCTTCCATAAGCCAGGAAGTGCTGGGTTTGAGCAATTCGATCGCTGTCTCGCCGATGGCGACAACACCAGGGTTGTGTTCGTCTCCTTCGAACTGAGGCGTGTATATCAGGGGTACGCGGCCATCCACGGCGTCAATGACTGCCTGACGAGCGGCACTCGTCACCAATGCGACCACCCCCTCGACTCGATCGAGGTCTATCATCGAGGAGACCGCTTCTGCCGCGCTCCAACTGGTGCAGCCCGTGTTTGCGACGACGAGGTCGACCTCGCGCCCCAGCATGCCGCCGCCCGTGTTGAGCTCCGCCACGGCCAGCAAAGCGCTTGCTTCGCACGAAGGGGACCAAATTCCGGCCGGCCCCTCTTGCGGGATCAGAAGTCCGAGTTTCAACGCCTTACGTGCCATGGACTCTCGCGATTTGTCGGCAGATTAGCAAAGGCGCAAGCCTTGTGCATCCCTGTTTTGGACGCGAGGCCCGACACCATCCGATCCTTGATTTGTAGCTCAGAGGCCAGAGGGACTTCCTCAGTTCCCTACCGCACACGCGCTCGCCGGGTGGAAAAGTGCCCGCCGAATGCAACGGCATGCCAGAGGACGATCAGGATCATCCAGTCGACCCAGAGGAGCGGATTGCCGCCATAGCTGCCTTCAACCGCGGGGAAATGCAGAACTGTGGTGGCGAAGAAACGCATGAACAAGACATAGCTGAGGATCGCGGCCACCGTTACGATCAAGGTGCGAAAGATCCGTGCGGCGACGACGGACTCAATCTTGGATGGGCCGAAGATCAGCCCGGAGATCAGCGAGCTTATGGCGAAGAAAACCCCCAGCTGCGCTGTCTCGAGCGCGAGGGGGAAGCCTTGTCTTTCAAGAATTTGCGTAGGAAGGATTTGCCGAAGGACCGCCTCGAAGACGAGCATCAGGAGGTAGCCGCCACCGAGCGTAGCGATTAGCGCCGCGAGCGCGCGAAGATGGCGATTGGCAATCCCTGCCCAGGGCCAATTGCCCCATAGCATGCCGCCTGCAATCACAATCACGATGCTGGAGTAGATCCACCCCGTTACCTTGGGGAGTGAAACGGGGGCGGACGACGAAAGCTGCGCATTGAAATTGGGATATATCAGCGCGACAACGCCGATGACGGTCAAAAAGGCGCCGAGCAACCATTGCGCAGTTCCAGACGTTGGCGACGTCACCGCTTCGAACGGATAGCCCCCCAGGCTTGTCACGGGAAATGCATAGGCATAGAAACCGATCAGCACGATGAAGGCTGCCGCCGTGTAACCGGCACCGCCCGCCGTGTTCGCCGAGAATGTCGGGTCCCATTGGCCGACGCCATGGGTGAACAGCAGTGTGCCCAGAATGCCGATGACAACATTTACGGCCACCTGGGCAAATCCTGCGATGGGCTGGCGCAGCTTACTGAACGGCCAGTTGCCGAACGTGAAGCCGGTGAAGATCAAGCCCAGGATTGCCCAGAAGAGCACGCAGCTGACAACCGCCAACTTGGCAGCCTCGTCGTCAGGTCCAGTTGCTCGCGCGCCAGCAATGCTCCACTTCGGATCACCTATCAGCCACCATGAAACGACCGCGACGGCGAATATCGCCAATGTCGTGAAGACAGGGGTAAGGCGCCCGACAATCGGCAACCGCTCCTTCAATTGCCCAACCATGGACGCGGATGCACCAATTTCATCTTCGATGTTCGTCATGCTCATCTCCCAATGTTGCATGTGCCCGGTTCCCGACGGGCACTTGTTTCTCGGCACAGGCATGCCGGAACACTGCCAGCCAAACCCTGCGCCACAGAGGTTGTGCTCTGTTGCGTTCAAGCGTCAGCAGTCAGGACCGGGCTCTCAAGCTATGACACAATCCCCCCGTCAGGCCCCCAAATACCTTCGGGGCGCCGATCCCATATGGAGGCGATGATTGACGATAGCGAACGCACTTAGTGCGTCCGTTCCAGTTCTTCTGGGAGCGATCACCTACATGGCGGGGCCATTGGCTGCGATCCCCTCCAGCCTCCTTTCAATAAGGAGCTAGTCTTCCTTCAGCGGCTAAATACATATCACATTCTGAATTCAGAATGCAATGGAAAACTAGCAGATCGGACTGCAGACGTTCAATTTTGTCGCGGACATGCCAAGTGGCCTGCGGACCTTAGAACCTTGAAAATCATAGATCTTTAGCGCGACTGGGGTGCGATGTGCGCAACATTAATCCTTGAAAAGTCAGCAATTGCAGAATATGCCATTGAAATTCCCTTTATTGAAAATGGAAGCACATGGCACGCTCACCTAAAATGGAAGAACAGCTCGCCTATTTGATCGCGAGCGTTAACCGTCAGCTGGAAGAAGAATTGACAGAGTCGCTTCGTCCCGAGGGCATATCCGTTGAGCAGTTTCGCATTCTCACCACCCTGGCGTCGAATGACGGTCGCTCGATGCGTGATCTTGCTGAGCTGGTCCTGGTGGATCCTGCAACGCTCACGAAGATAATCGACCGGATGGTCGCGGACGGTCTGGTCTATAGGGCGCCCGACCCCGACGATCGACGCAAGGTCCTCATCTTCCTTTCGAACAGGGGGACAGTCCTTCACGACAAGCTCAAGGGTGTGCTCAGAACCCAGCAGCGCGCTCTCGTTTCCCGGCTCACGGAAAAGCGGGCGGAGGAATTGGCCTCGCTTCTGCGGGGCGTGATCAGTTTCTGATGGCTCTATCAGGATCCTGAAGCTTTTGTCAGGCCGTCAGGCCCAGGTAGCCCGATATCGTGAAGACTGATAGGACCGTCGATACCAGAACGACCCTGGACGTCACGCTTCCCTCTCGATTGTAGAATTCGGCAAGCATGAAAGGGCCGGTTCCGGTCGGTAAAGCCGCCAGCAGCACGGCAGTGTGAAGAAGAGGCGTTGGCACGTCGAAGATCACGGACGCCAGCATCCAGGTGACGAGCGGCTGCAGCAGCAACTTGAAACCGACCAGAACCAAAGTTAATTTTGCTTCGCCTTCATTCGAGCTCGGCGCCTGGGCAAGAAAGAGGCCGAGCGCGATGAGTGCACAGGGCGCGGCGGCGCCGCCGAGAAGCTTGAGGAACGTCTCGATCGATGGTGGAATTTGGAACCCTATCCATGCCGTTATCGCTCCAGCGACCGGAGCGATAATGAGAGGGTTGCGCATTAGGGACGAAACGACGCTGCCAATCAGGCGAACCCGATTGCGCTCTTGCTGCAATCCGGCCTCGACCAGCACGATGGCAAATCCGAACAGTACGCATACCGTAATCAGCGTTGCGACCAGAGCGAGCGGAAGGCCATCAGGCCCAGACACGAGAGCGACGAGAGGAAAGCCGATGAAACCCGCATTGGCATAGCCCGCGTTAAGGCCATCAATCGTGGCGTCGGCTAGGTGAAGCGGCCGTCGGAGGCGCAGCACCACTGTTAACGCGAAAACGATCGCTGTCCTAGCCCGAACACGGCGATGAAGCGCGGTTGCCAGACGTCCTCCCATCGCGCGTGCGCCATGATGTCGAACAGGAGCGCAGGCAACGCGAAATAGACGACGAGCCGGTTGATCTCGCCGGTAGCTTGTGGCCCAAACAGGCCTCTACGTCCGCCGAACCATCCGACGAAGATCAAGGCAAAGATTGGGAGAATTATGAGCAAGGTGGAGAGCATGGCGACCTCAATTTGAGGTTGCCATAGCAATTTCAATCGATGCATTCTAATTCCGATTTCAGCGGGATCGATGCAGGATTGGTATTGTGGTGGACATCAAGCAGTTGAGATACTTCGTAGCTGTCGCCGAAACTCTCCATTTCGGCAGGGCAGCTCAGCAACTTCACCTTTCTCAACCTCCGTTGAGCCGTCAGATTGCAAGCTTGGAGCAAGAGCTTGGCGTCACCTTGCTGGAGCGTCATTCCCGTCGCGCGGCGCTGACCTTTGCAGGGCGCCGCCTCCTGGAAGACGCACGCCTTGCTCTGGATTTATTCGACCGCGCTTGCACGAATGCCCGGCGGGCTCATTCCGGGGAGTTGGGCGAACTCTCTGTGGGCTTCATGATGCATGCTGCCCATACACTAATCCCGCGTGCGACCCGACGGTATCGGGCAGCCTTCCCAAACGTGGAATTGACGTTGAGAGAAGTCCTGCCCACCGTGCTCGAGCATGACGTCGCACAAGGACGTTTCGACATTGGCGTCGTGTTTGCGCCAGTGACCGTGGACGGCCTGGTGACATCTGCGATTTTCGAGGAGGTGTTATGCGTGGCATTGAACGCGGCGCATCCATTGTCGCTGAAGGCAAACCTGAACGCACAAGATCTACATGGCGAACAGTTCGTCGCCACGCTTGCCCAAACCACCCCTGCCCTTCGCGCGGCGATTGCCGAATATTTCGCAAATGGCAGACATGTGCCCGCGATTGGCTCGAAGTGCAACTTCAACAGACCGTCATCGGCATGGTCGCAGAAGGCCTGGGATTGGGTATCGTGCCGAAGTCCCTGGCGCGATTGGCCCCTTCCAATGTTGTCTTTCGGGATCTGGAGGACGCGCCGATCATGAAGCATGTAGCTATCTGGCGGCAGGACTGCACCAACCCTGCCGTCGCCTCTTTCATAGAAACGCTACGCCATGCATCTGCCGAGGGAGAAGGATAAGACCCTCAGCGGGTCGCGACCGGTGCGTCACCGCGATAGTCGTAAAAGCCACGCTTCGTCTTGCGGCCGAGCCAGCCTGCCTCTACGTATTTCACCAGGAGCGGACATGGTCGGTATTTCGAATCCGCCAGGCCTTCGTGCAGCACCTGCATGATGGAGAGGCAGGTATCGAGACCGATGAAATCAGCCAACTGCAGCGGCCCCATGGGATGGTTGGCGCCGAGCCGCATTGCGTCGTCGATCGACGTGACCGTCCCAACTCCCTCGTAGAGAGTGTATATCGCTTCGTTGATCATCGGCAGCAGCACACGGTTCACGATGAAGGCAGGATAGTCCTCGGATACAACTGCCGCTTTTCCGAGCTTGTCGACGAAAGCGCTCGCGGACTGGAAGACAGCGTCCTCGGTTGCGATACCGCGGATGATCTCGACGAGTCGCATAAGCGGAACCGGGTTCATGAAATGAAGACCGATGAACCGCTCCGCGCGATCGGTCGAGGCGGCCAGCCGGGTGATGGAAATGGAGGACGTGTTTGTGGCCAGCATGGCCTCTGGCCGAAGGACCGGACAGATGGTTTCGAAGATGCTGCGCTTTACCTTCTCGTTTTCGGTGGCTGCTTCGATGACGAGATCGCATGGTTCCAACGCCTGAATGCCGTACGCCGGCTTCAGCCGCGTCAGCGCCATTCGCCCAACCTCCTCCTCGATCACCTGCTTGGCCATGAGCCGGGACAGGCTCTCGGAAATTTTTGCCAGCCCGGCATCGATCCGCTCTCCCGTCAGATCGTTCAACCAAACTTCGAACCCTGCAGCGGCGCAGACCTGGGCAATGCCGATACCCATCTGGCCGGCTCCGATCACGCCGACGCAGCGGACATCCAGCCCAGCAAGGGCAGGAATAGACGGGCTACTGTTCATGCAACCTCTCCAGCGCTCAGGCTTTTGCCACGCTCCCAAAGCACGTCGGGCCGCCCTGCGACCCGGTTTTCCAGCCGGGAAGCCACGAAAAGCAGGTCCGAAAGTCTGTTGAGGTATGAAAGGCCGTAGTTTTCACCACCTGAGGTTAGATGAACGCCCTCAGCCTGGCGTTCGACTTGGGCAAGGCTAAAAAGGCGCCGTTCCGCGCGCCTGCACACTGTGCGGGCGACATGGGCGAAGGCCGAGCTTTGGGTGCCTCCGGGCAAGATGAACTCCTTCAGCATCCCCAGTTCGGCATTCATGGATTCAAACCATAGCTCGACCCTGTTCAGATGGTGCCGCGACAGGAGCGGAGTGCCCGGCACGCTGATCTGGGCACCGAGATCGAAAAGGTCATGCTGGACCAACGTAAGCGTCTCTCGGACCATGGGTGAACGGGCCGAGGCAACCAGCACGCCAATCCAGCTGTTCAACTCATCAACCGCGCCCAACGTTTCAATCGCGGGGCTGTCTTTGTCTACACGCAACCCGGAGCCCAGGCTTGTCTGACCTTGATCACCAGTCCGGGTAACTATCCGTGACAACCGATGTCCCATCTGTCCTTCCCTTCTTTTCCAGAGGAATCTGCGCCACCTGATACGCTGCGGCGTAGGCACGATATTGCTGGATAGTCGCCGCCATCATTGCGCGCTTGCCATCGTCGAGCCTGGCGATTGGCCGAGCGGGCCGGCCTCCCCAAAGCCAACCACGCTCGAGATGCTGACCAGATGCGGTCACCGAACCGGCCGCGAGCAGGACATCGTCATCGACCACGGTTCCGCAACTGACATTGCTGCCGATCCCGATTAGCGAATGCGAGCCGACGCTGCTGGATTGAAGACGCACGTTGTGGCCGATCGTGGTGTTCTCGCCGATCGTTACTGATCCTTCGGAGGCGTCGATGTTCGTGTTGTCCTGAACATTGCTGCTCTCACCGATGACGATGGCGTTGGCGCCCGCGTTCAACCTGCAGCCGAAGAAGATGCTTGAATGACGCGCCGCTTCGACGCGGCCCACGAGCCGTGCGGTGCACGCGGTGAGAACATCCTCGCCTAGGTCCTTGGCGGCAGAAAGCGCGCCCGCTGAAAGAGCGAACAGCGACGAAGCAATGCTTTCGTGGACAGACATCGCCCGCGCCTCCCGCTCGTCCGTCGCCAGTTCCCGGACAGGTTTGGCTGGACTTCCTGAGCAAACGAAGCCAGCCTTCAAGATCGATCTTGGAAAGACCGTCGAACCGGCTTCGACAACGACCCCGTCCTCAACCACAGTTCCATCAAGGATCACCACGTCGTTCTCAATGACGCAGTCGTCGCCGATCGTGCAGGCGTGGACGACGGCGTTGCGGCCTACGCTCACTCGCTCGCCAACGATTGCGGGAAGGATGTCATGAGCGATATGGACAGTGCTCATCTCACCCAGCCGGAAGTCGTTCCCAATCTGCACGAAATGGCCATCGGCCCTAATGACCGCCCCCCGCCCAAACCAGGATCTGGCTCCCGCTTTAATCCGGCCTAAGAGGCTCACCAACCTGGCGCATACAACTGGTTCACCCGCCAGAGCCGGCCAAACGCCGTCGTAGGGAAGAACAAACGGTTTGGACGGCTCCACGAGTTCACTCGCCACCAGATGCAGATCCGTATGCTTGTCCGGATCTCGCGCCACATCGCGAGCGGTCTTGAGCAGGTCGATCGGTGCGACGTTGCTCGCGGCGCCGACGCAATAGGCCTTCAATAGCGCCAAATCTTTCGCGCCGAAGAAACGCGCCTCGTAGTAGCGACGGATGGCAAGGCGCTCATGGCCAAGCGCTACGCTATGCGCAAGGAGTGAGCGCGCAGCCTGGCCGTCACCGCTCTTGAGCGCGAGCTTCAATGCTTTAACTTCAAGGCGCGATAGCTGCATCTGGCACTCAGAACACCGGCGTTTCGCGATACGTGCCCCACACCTTCTTCAAGGTCTCGACTATGTCGCCCATCGTCGCCCCCGCACGCACCAGTTCGATGGTGATCGGCATAATGTTTTGCGAGGAATCCTTGGCGATCTCGACCAATTGCTGCAGCAACAGATCGAATTTAACGCTGTCGCGCTCGCGACGGACACGCTGGGTTCGTGCGACCTGCCGCTGCGCGGTCGTGATGTCATAAGGATGTGTGTGAATGGCCGGGTCAGGCGTGTCATCGACAAAGCAGTTGACACCAATTACAGGCTTTTCGCCGGACTGCTTTCGCAGGGCAGTTTCATAGGCGAAGTCGGCTATGTGACGTTGGAACCATCCCTCTTGGATCAGCTTGATGGTGCCGCCGCGCTCCTCGACCTCCTCCAGGATCGCGAAAATTCGCTTCTCGTAGTCGGTCGTGAGCGACTCGACATAGTAAGAACCGCCCAGCGGATCCACGACCTGGGTTACATTGGTTTCTTCCGCGATGACCTGCTGGGTGCGTAGCGCCATGCGCATCGCGTCCTCAGTTGGAATCGCGAAAGCCTCATCGTAGCCATTGGTATGAAGCGACTGCGTGCCACCAAGAACCGCGGCCAAAGCCTGGACGGTCGTCCGCATCACATTGACCATGTATTGCGGTTTCGTCAGCGAAGCTGCAGCCGTCTGGCAGTGAAAGCGCAGACGCATGGACTCCGGGTTCTTCGCGCCAAATCGCTCCTTCATGATCTTGGCGTAACAGCGCCGCAGGGCCCGGAACTTTGCCACTTCCTCGAAGAAGTCCGCCTGGCATACGAAAAAGAAGGCAAGCCGCGGTGCGAACTCATCGATATCCATGCCGGTCTTCAGCACTTCCTCGATGTAGACGATCATGCTGGCAAGGGTGAAAGCCGCTTCGTGCAGAGGCGAGGAGCCCGCTTCAGAGATGTGATAACCCGATATGTTGATCGGGTTATATCGCTTCATGTTCTTGGCGCAGTAAGTAATGCAATCGCGAACGATTCGGACAGACGGCTCAATCGGGAATATGTATTCCTTTTGTGCCATGTATTCCTTGATAATATCGGCTTGAACTGTTCCGGAAAGCTTGTTGAGATCATAGCCCCGCTTTTCCGCGAGCACGATGTACATGGCGAGTAGAATCCATGCCGACGGGTTGATTGTCATGGAGACCGAAATTTTCTCCAGATCGATTTCGTCGAACAACGCCTCCATATCGGCCAACGTGTCGATGGCGACGCCTTCGCGCCCGACTTCGCCCTCGCTCATGGGATGGTCTGAATCGTAACCCATCAGTGTTGGCATATCGAAATCGGTCGAGATGCCGGTCTGGCCCTGGGCAATCAGGTACTTGAAGCGCTTGTTGGTATCCTCGCCAGTTCCAAATCCCGCGATCTGGCGCATGGTCCATGTCCGCGAGCGATACATAGTCGGATAGGGACCACGCGTGAACGGATAGCGGCCTGGCAGACCGATGTCCTCGACGGGCGTGGCCGCTAGGTCCGCTGCGGTATAGGTGCGCTTGACTGGAATATCGCCAAGTGTGAAGAACTGTTCCCTGCGTTCGGCCTGCTTGCGCAGAAACTGCGCCACTTCGGTAGCTTCCCAGGCCTGTTCTTCGGCGCGAACATCATCAATGGTCTTCTGTGTCATGGTGGCCAGCGCCGCGCGATCGGTCATGATACGGATCCTTGTTCGAAAGACTTTGTCAGCAGTTCTCTTGCCAGTTCGTAGGGGTCTCCCTCACGCTGCCGCAGCCGTTCGGCCAGTGATGGGACGTGTGCTTCGGAAACCTGGAGAAACTTCTCGACGAGCAGATTTTCCGCGGTTTTCTGCAATCTGAATTGCGCGATAGAAAGTTGCCTTCGGCGCCCCCGTTCCGAGTCGAAGGCGACATCGTGATGTTTGCCAATCGCCTCAAGAAGCGGCTCGAAGCCTTCTCCCGTGTAGGAGCTGACGCCGACGACCGGTGCCTGCCAATCCGGCTTGGCTACACCGGCCGCCCCAAGGGCAAGCATCTGCTTCAGATCGACGATCGTGCGATTGGCATCGCTTCGATCGCATTTGGAGACGACATGGATGTCGGCGATCTCGAGCATGCCTGCCTTGATCGCCTGAATGTCGTCGCCGAGACCGGGGGCCGAAACGACAACGGTTGTGTGGGACGCCTTGGCGATCTCCACTTCGTCCTGGCCGACGCCAACAGTCTCGATGATGATGGTGTCAAAGCCGCCGAGGTCGAGAACATCGACAGCGTCGAGCGTGGCACGGGCCAGTCCGCCCATCGCGCCACGGGTTGCCATGCTGCGGATGTAGACGCCTGAATCGTTGGCAAGGTCCGACATGCGAATGCGATCGCCGAGGATCGATCCGCCGCTATAGGGGCTCGACGGATCGACGGCGACTATCCCCACCGTTTTGCCTTGGTGTCGAATGCGCGCTGTGAGCGCCGCGACAAGGGTCGACTTTCCGCTGCCAGGCACGCCCGTCAGTCCGATGACGTGCGCCTTGCCAGTTCGGCGATATGTCGTCGCCAAGGCTTGTCTCGCCTCAGGCAAGGCCGCCTCTGCACGCGAGATCAGCCGGCCGATCGCCTGAACCTCGCCCTTCATGGCCCTTTCGACTAATTCGAGCGATGGGACATAGTGGCCCATCAATTCCTCCCTGCCTCGACCCGCGCGTTCATTTCCTTGAAGACGGCGCGATCATCGACGACGCGGCGCGCCTTGAAGTCGGTACGAGGCAGACTGCCGCCGGCAACAATCTCGACCTTTGTCCGCAGCCCCAGCAGCTTTTGGATGCGATGGGCGACGTCATTACGGAAGCTATCCAACCCGCCGTTCGCCGCCAGCTGCTGCTCAGCCTCGATCTTGAGCAGAAGTTCGTCCATCGCCGCCTCGCGCGTGATGACAATCTGATGCTCGCCGCCATAGCCGGGTACCTGGTTGAGGGCGGCGTCGATTTCGCTTGGATAGACGTTCTCTCCGCGGATCGTGAACATGTCATCGATGCGCCCGAAAATTCCTTGCGGCAGTCGCGGATAGGTCCGTCCACAAGGATTGGGCTCATCGACCCAAAGCGTGAGATCACCGGATGCAAGGCGGATCATCGGCTGGGATGTCCGCTCCAGATGCGTATAGACGGGTGTTCCGCGCTGGCCGTATGGAACGCGGCGCATGGTCTTGGGATCACAGACTTCGGTGTAGACGACGTCCTGCCAGCACAGCATGCCTTCGGTTTCGGCGGAGCCCGCGACGTTCATCCAGGGCGACATCTCAGCCATGGAGCCGGAATCGAAGACCTTGGCGCCATAGAAGTCGGCGATACGATCGCGAACGCCATCGATCGAGGCACCGGGCTCACCGGAAAAGAACATGTATTTCAGGCCGAACTCGCGCGGATCGAGCCCGTCGTCCTGGGCGGTTTGCGCGAGATGCAGCGCGTAGGTCGGCGTGCCATAAAAGCCAGCTGGCTTCATCGTGTGCAGCCATTGTGCGCATCGAGCCGTCATTCCAGGAGCGCCGGCACCGAATGGAAAGGCCTTGGCACCAAGTCTTTCCGCCCCGGCCAAAGCCCCCCAGCTTCCCATGTAGAGGCTCAAAACCGCCGCGATGCAGATCATGTCGCCGGGACGCATGCCCATGCCCCACATGATGCGGGCATGCGCATTGGCGATGGCATTCCAGTCGCTACGGCCAATTGCGAAGGCCGTTGGACGCCCGGTCGTGCCGCTGGTTCCGTGGATGTGAAAGATCTCGCGGTCCGGCACACAGAGATAATCGCCGAAAGGTGGGGCCGAAGCCTGCGATTCTCGAAGTTCCTTCTTCGTTACGACCGGAACTCTGTCTTCGAAGTCCTCGAAGGAGCGCAATTGATCGGGATGAAAGCCGGCTTCATCCCATTTGCGGCGGTAGAACGGAGCATTCGCGTAGGCATAGTTACAGACCTGACGCAGCCTCTCGAGGATAGCACTGTCGCGATCTCCCGATGGCATCGTCTCACGCAGCGGGAACCAGTAGCGGCTGCCCGCAGTTGGAAAATAAGACGCTTCATAGGAAGGCGGAAAAGTCCAGGATTCCATGGTCAGCTCCCGGCTTTTTCAGCGAACGCCACGCTCTGAGACCAGGCGCGTGAGCGTCTGGACAATCGCCTCGGGTGGAGTGTCCTGAAGTAGAACCTCGCGCACACCCATCTTCTTGATCTCGATGACGTCTTCGTCGGGCATGACCCCGCCGGCAATGACGATCATGTCATCGGCGCCTTTCTGGGCCAGAAGCTGGAAAATCTTGGGAAAGACAGTGAGCTGCACGCCCGAAAGCAAGCTGACGCCGAGGACGTCGACGTCCTCTTGCACGGCCGCCGTGACCACCTCCTCGGGTGTACGGTGCAAACCGGAATAAATGACGTCCATTCCGGCGTCGCGCAGCGTTCTGGCGACCACTTTCACCCCACGGTCGTGACCATCAAGGCCAACTTTGGCGAGAAGCACGCGAATAGGCTGGGTCACCTTCAATTCCTCCTGACGTTTGGAATTCTGAATTCAGAACTCGGAACACAGGGTGCGGAAATCTTGTCGGATTGTCAAGGCCCGGCCATAATGGTGACAAATCTGATCAGATTCGGAGGCGGACGTTGGAATCTCTGGTGCCTAGCAAAAGCTTGGTCGATCAAGCATATGATGTAATTTTGGATGCTCTATGCGATGGAACGTTCAAACCAGGCGAACGCCTGACTCAAGAGGACATTGCCGCGCGGCTCGAGGTATCCAGGCAGCCGGTCACCCATGCGCTGGCTGTTCTGAAGGCGCAGGGATTTGTTGCGCAGTCCGGACGCCGTGGCCTGACAGTCACCGAGGTCGAACCGTCTTTCTTCGAAGCGATCTATCAGTTCCGCTCCGCGGTCGAGCCTCTTGCCGTCAAGCTTGCCACTCCTCGAATGACCAAGCAGGCAATCGTGCGCGGGCGATCCCTGGTCGAGCATGGACGGAATCTGGTTGTCGCTGGTGACAATCGCGCCGGCATACAGGCCGATATGGATTTTCATTCGTTCATTTATGGCCTGTCGGGAAACCCGATCATCGGGGAGACCATGCGCCTGCACTGGTATCATCTACGTCGGGCGATGGGGCAGGTTCTTCGCTATCCGGGGATGTCCATCAGCGTCTGGCAGGAACATGATCGAATTCTCGAAGCTATGATCCGAACGGACGCCGACGGCGCGGCCGAGCTTATGCGCCGCCATGTGGTGGACGCCTACGAGAGGGTGAGGAGCGATGGGCAGTCCAACGCCTGAGAGTCATCGCCCCGCAAGCCTAGCCGCGGTCGCTGCCCCACGCTGACGTTCTCGAGGCCCTGCTCTTCGCAGCAGCCAATGCCGCATGTCTGACCAAAGGGACCAGAACACCGCAACCACGCGGGTCGGCATGGGGATCAAAGGCGGAAAAAGCCACGGCCAGAATTTCGAACCGTTCTGCGATCCAATCCAAGGAATGCGCCACCTCACCTGGGGCAAGTCCGCCAGAAGACACAAGGGCACTGGCAGATAGGACCGACGTATCCAGCACGTCGGCGTCGATATGGACATAGACTTGGTCGCATCGCTTGCGCAGGTCATCGAGTGCATTGATCATGGCACCTTGAAAACCCAAGGCCTCAATCGTGGGCTTATGTACGAGCGTGCCGACCGTACGTTGCTGTGTCGGGCCATGGGAGTCGAACAATGACTGGAGGCCGACGCTGACGATCCGATCTTCCGGAATTTCCCTGAAGCCCGGTATTTTTCGCCGGTAATTTTCCCAGCACTGTCCAGCTATTATCGAAACGGGCATTCCGTCGAAAAACCCGTTGGGTGATGTCTCTGGCGTGTGCGCGTCGGTATGGCAATCGAACCAGACCATACCGATGCTGCCTTGGGCGTCGCCGATGCCACCGACCATTCCTAGTGCCGACGAGCATATTCCAATCGATGCGATCGGGATGCGGCCACGCCCTCGTGCCTCCGCCACCACCTCAGCCAGTCGTATGTTTTGCAGCAGGGTGCGCGCCATCTGGTCGCCGGCGTAGAGAAAGTACGTATCGTTTCCAGTGCCCATGCGCTGCTCGCGCGGTTCGTCGGCGTCCTCGATGAATTTGACTTCCACATCGTTGAAAACGGAACGGACGGCCTTTGGGGCCTGATCCTCCGCAAAAAGAGCCCGCGTTCCGTCACCGAAGCGAAAGTTGAAGGGGTGGGGCGACCGCGTTCCCATGACGTATGGATGCGCGATGAGCGACAGCGGTTGAGGAATGCGTGTATCTTCGGCCATGCGTGTTCCTATCCAACGATTTGACATCCAGTAGGGGCCAGATTCCCGGACCTTGCAATCGATAGAATTGTCGAGGTCAGTTCCACGGAGGACCCTGTCTGACCGTTTCGGCCACTCGCTTGACCGCCACAACCAAGTGCCCGGCGCGTCCAACTGCTATGGACTGATGAGATGCCGGCACGCTGGCCAGTTGGTCGCAGCACCCTCTGGTAATCGCTTACCCGAACTGAAAGGCTCAACCATGTCATCGAACTTAGTCCGGAGCATGCCCATCTCTCTGATCGGTTTGCCCTACATGAACGGAATACGGCAGCCGAATGCGGGCTATAGTTTTGCCCTAGGCCCGACCGTTCTTCTTGATGACGCCAATGTCCCTGCCGCTATGCGTGAAGCTTTCGACGACGTCGAAGTGACCATGATCGACGATGTCGACGAGCCCGGCCCGAGAGAGACCGGTGGCGACCACCGCCTGCTCCCCGTCGGCGCTGAGATGGCCCGCATTCTCGTGCAGAACATCCGGCTCGCCACGCTAGTTGCTGAGGCACGAGCAAAGGGGCGCGTACCAATTACCTCCATCGGCTGCTGCTCGGCCGCGCTGGGTATGGCTGGTGGTGTCGGCAATGCCGAGGGCGACATCGGCATGATATGGTTCGACTGTCATGGCGATGCCAAGACGCCAGATACGTCCGAGAACGGCTGGTTCGAAGGCATGCCGGTGACAACGATCGCCGGGAAATGCTGGCCGCGATTGCGCAGGAAAATCCCTGGTTTTCGCGAGGTCCCGGAGGACCGGATCATTACGATTGGCCTGCAAGAACAGTTCTCGCCCACGGGCCGGCAGGGTTCAGGCGATGCGCTGGGGCGCACAGTTCACAAATTGGATTTCGAGAAGCACGGTTTTGAGCAAGCCATTATCCTTGCTCTCGACGATCTCCTGACAAGGTGCAAGAAGGTCTTTATCCACGTCGACGTCGACGTTCTGGACCCGACCGTGCTCAAGCCCAGCACCCATACCGCTCCCGGTGGACTGACGAGCGAACAATTGGCAAAAGCGCTGGAATTGATCGGCGAACGATTCGAAATCCTGGCCATAGCCTGGTCCGCGTTCGACCCCACGATCGATCCGCGCGGCCCCGCTGTGCTTGTCCCCCTAATAGTGCATTCAGCTGAAGTGGCAGCGCGAAGTGTCGCGAACGGCAAGCGCCCTAAATCGGGAGCCTGAATATGCCCGCGAAAGCCGGGCCAGTTATCTGGCTCGGCATTCAGCAGCGATTGAACAAGGACAACGCGCACTGGGTACAGGTAAAGGCGTAACCCTACACACGTGCGTGGCATCTTAACCGGAACAGTGTGTGCTGCACGCGACTGCTATTGGCAAAATAGCAGCTCAGGATTGCCGGCAGCCGCGAGCCTGGGTCACTACGCGTGGTGAGACGCCATATTTCTTCTTGAAGACCTTAGTGAAGTGCGAAAGGTCCGAAAATCCGGTTTCGAACGCGGCATGAGTGACGTTGCGCGCGAGCCCATCGGAGAGTATTCGATGGCTCTTTTCCAAACGCCGCGTCCAAACATATTGCATGACGGTTACGCTTCTCGCCGCAAATAGCCGCGAAAGCGTCCTGGGCGAGACGTAGACTGCGTCCGCAACGGCTTGCACATCCAAATCGGAGTCGCCGAGATTTTCCTCGATGAAATCCGTGGCCTTTCTGAACAAGTCTTCTCGGTGCGAACTCGCAGACAGTGGGCAGTCGCCGGCAAACATCTCCAGTGACAAAGCGACTGCTTCAACAAAGATAGAGCTAAACCGCTGTTGGGCGCTGTCTCGCCCCTGATCGTCGGCAAAGGCGCTCGCTTCACTGATCAGTGCCGGCAAAAGTGTTGTCGGTGCTCTCAGGTTGAGATTGAAGCCAGTTAGACGCTCCGCGCCGGGAAATCGCGCAAGGAGCCTTTGACGGGGAATCTTGACGGTATAGATTCTGGAGGCCCGAAAATCGTGGAGAAAAGGTCGAGCGGCGTCGAGCAGGGTGATGGTGCCTGCGCCTCCTAGCGACGACCGGCCGCTCTGCTCAAATCCGTTCTCGCCCGCTTCGACATAGACAAGGACGAAGTCTTCGTCCGGCCTGCGGCGGAGCATTTGCTCGGAACGCGAAAAGGTATGCGTGGGGGCCTTCATTTCACAGATTGTCAGGTCACCGACATGGTGACCCGATAGCCAAGCTTCGAACCCCCACGGGTCCCGTGCGATCGCGTCCGCCGGAATCATGTGGGCGCAGACGGCATCCTGCCAATATTGGACCTTGTGGGCCCTGGCGAGCTCGGTCGTCGAGTATGAAAAACCCATGGCGCTCGGTGTCCGACCTAGCAAAACGCAACTGGCTAATATAACAGGAACAAGCTGCCATCTGACAAGCCTTTTCCTGGGGCAGCTCAGGTTGGGATACCCAATCGGAGCCAAACTCCAAATTACCAGCCACCATTCAAAGCGGCCAGCATCGCATAAATGTACGCACAAGTTCGCAGCAGGGGAAGCCGACCCTCTGGCCCGCGCCGTGCCGGCCTACTGTCCGCGAGGGACAAAAGGTTGACCCGCACAAGCAAGCTCTTGAAGGACAAGATCGCCATGATTGGGACGTTGGCTGGCCGATCCGGCAGGTAATCCGTACTAGCCCCGGGCGCGCCTGCAATTCTGCTCAGGAGGTCGTCCATGCCCATCGGTCCGTTGCAGCCTACCCAGTCGAAGATGCGTGAACTGGCGGAGCGCAAACACCTGGACCTGAGTGACGACGAGCTCCGTCAGTACAGCGACCTGATTGGCGGCACACTGGCGGCTTGCCGCGTCATCGACGGCATTCCCGAACAAACCTTGCCCACAAAATATCCGCGGACCGTCGGTTGGCGTCCTGCGGCTGAAGACAATCCTCTCAATGGCTGGGCCTGGCGCTGTCAAATAGAAGGCGCCAGCGAGGGCGTGCTGAGAGGCAAGACGATTGGCATCAAGGATGCCGTTTGTGTCGCCGGGGTGCCGATGCGCAACGGCTCAAAATTGCTGGAGGGGTTCACTCCCGATGTGGATGCGACCATTGTCACGCGGATCCTGGACGCCGGCGGCAAGATCGTCGGCAAGACCAACACCGAGGACCTGAGTTTTTCCGGCGCCGGCTACACTTCGGCCTTGGGCGCGGTGGGCAATCCATACGATTCCTCGCGCAACCCAGGAGCGTCGTCGTCAGGCAGCGCTGCGGTTCTGGCAACGGGCGGAGCCGACATAGCCATCGGAGGTGATCAGGGCGGCTCGATCCGGCTGCCGGCAGCCTGGTCGGGGGTCTATGGGCTGAAACCTACCTACGGGCTTGTTCCCTATACGGGTATTGCTCCGATCGAGAAGACGCTGGACCATGTCGGGCCGATGGCAAACACGACCGAGGACCTCGCACGTCTGTTGCAGGCGATTGCTGGCCCCGACCCCTTCGACCCACGGCAGCGCGGAATCCTGCCTGGCGGGTTCAGTCCCAGCTACGTGGCTGGCTTGAACGGGGGTGTCGCGGGAAAGAAGATCGGCATCGTTCGTGAGGGCTTCGCCCGTGATGGCAAGGATATTGGCGTCCCCGCGTCAGACCCCGCGGTGGACGAGGCGGTGCTCGCCGCAGTGCGTAAGTTCGAATCGCTTGGCGCGACCGTCCACGATGTCTCGATCCCCATGCACCTGCTTGCCTGCCACATCTGGAACGTCATCGCTACACTTGGCAGCGCCGAATTTATGGTGGACGGCGCCGGCAACGGTTCAAACAGTTTCGGCTACTACAATTCCAGCCTCGGCATCGCTTTCGAGCGCGGACTGCGTGCGCGCCCAAATGACCTCCCCTATGCAGCGATCACTTCGGTGTTAGCCACGGAGTATCTGAAGGACTCACAAGGCATGCGCTACTACTGGAAGGCACAAAACCAGCGCCACCTCGTGTTGAACGCTTTGAACGCTGCTTTTGACCAGTACGACCTGCTGGCCATGCCGACGATCCCGTTCACGGCGACCTCTGCACGTGCGCCAGATACCCCGGTAGGAGAGTATGTCGGGCAGGCGTTGAACATGACGCATAATTGCGTCACGACCAATTTGACCGGTCACCCGAGCATCAGCATCCCTTGCGGCTTTGTCGGCGGAATGCCGGTCGGCATGATGCTGAGCGCCAGGCATTTGGAGGACGCTTTGCTCCTGCAGGCCTCGGCTGCTTTCGAGAAACTGGGAGCCTATACGCCCAAATGGTTCGCGGGTGGCCTCGCGGCGTGATGTTGGCCCCCATGATCAACTTGCTGTCCGCGCGGACCAAGTCTCAGGAGCGGTTCCCCGATACAGTTCCTGAGATTGTGCGCCCACAGGTCCCGACCGAAAAGAAGCCATGGCGAACATAGACGTTCCATTGGAGGATCTCCGGCTGTTCGGGACCATCATCGCAAAGCTGGAAAA
Source organism: Mesorhizobium argentiipisi (SeqCode) (assembly GCF_037179585.1). NCBI lineage: Bacteria > Pseudomonadati > Pseudomonadota > Alphaproteobacteria > Hyphomicrobiales > Phyllobacteriaceae > Mesorhizobium > Mesorhizobium argentiipisi (SeqCode). The sequence goes on along the minus strand of NZ_JAPYKO010000036.1, from coordinate 20,204 downwards.
TGCCCGAACTCGACAGGAAATCTACGAAGTGGCGGCAGCCGACATTTCCAGATTGGCAGGAGCCATTCGTGTGTCGCTGAGTTCGGTTCTGGACCAGAGAGAACGGCTGGAACTGCACGCTGAGGTTTCCGAAAAGTCACGCACCGGCGGCGACGATCTTGAAATCTGGCATCTGAGTGACGGGTCGCCGAGCCGCGTCAGGCGCCTGCGCCAGTGCGTTTGTCTGTCACTCGACAACGGCGGAACGACGCTAGGGACGCTCCGGTTGTGGCACCACCGAGGTCGGGCATTCTCCAGCAGCATGATCACTATGATCGCCGCAGTCGTCCCATATCTCTGCGCGGCACTCACGCGCTGTGCCCGCAGCCCCGGACGGTTGAGCTCCCGAGAACTCGATGTCGCGACTCTCGTTGCGAGAGGTATGCGCGACCGTGAGATCGCCGAGGCATTGGGCATCACCTTCTCGACCGTGCGGACTCACCTCAATCACGCACTCGCCCGGCTGGGCTGTACGAACCGAACCGAATTGGCAGCTTTGATCATAAGGGCAGCGAGACCCCTTCACGGGGGAGCACGGTTCGAGAACGCGGCCTGAAGAAGACCGGAAAACGGCTCAGGTCTAGAGACCTCTACTCAAAAGCAAACAAGGGGAATGAACAATGACCAAAGAAAACACTTTTCTATCACAGCTTTCGCGCCGGCAAGTTCTGCAAGCCGGTGTTGCTCTCGGGGTTTTCGCAGCGGTATCAGGAGGACCGAGCATTGCCTTTGCGCAGTCCGAAACGCCCAAGCAAGGTGGCACGCTGCGCGTGGCCGTGCCGGGTTCGGCGACCGGGTCGCTGGACCCTCACCGCACGCAAGGCTTCGTCGCCGACATTGTGCGTTTCACCAGCCTTACCGACGGCCTCACCGAATATCTGCCCGACTCGACCGTCGGGCTTGTCCTGGCGGAGTCCTTCACGGCGAACTCGGATGCCACCGAATGGACGGTGAAGCTGCACAAGGGTGTAAAAACCCATGACGGTAACGAATTTGTCGCCGACGATGTGATCTACACGGTCGAGCGCATCCTCGATCCCAAGAATCCCACCAAAGGGAGCTCGCTGATCGGATTTGTCGATCCCAAGGCGATTGAGAAAGTGGATGACCATACTTTGGTCTTCAAGCTGAAAAAGCCGTACGGGCTTTTCCCCAATGTGTGGGCAAACCGTTACCTTCGAATGGTTCCCCGCAACTTTGATCCGGCAAAACCGATCGCAACTGGCCCATTTAAATTCGTTTCGTTCGCAGTTGGCCAGGAGTCAGTATTCGAAGCGAACGAACAATACTTCCGAGGACGCCCTCCCCTGGACAAGGTAGTTCTGATTAATGTCGGCGAGGAGGTCGCGTCAATCAATGCGCTCCGCGGCGGTCAGGTGGATATCTCCTACACAATTCCCTACACGCAAGCGAAGGTTATCGAGGCCGACCCCGGGTTACACATCCTGAACAACCCATCCACGATGTCTATCCCGATCTACATGCGCACGGACATCGAGCCGTTCAACGACGTGCGTGTGCGTAAGGCGATGATGCTCATTGCCGATCGCGAGCAGATGGTAAAAGTGGCATTGTCCGGCTACGGTCTTGTCGGAAATGACATGAACGGACGGACAGTTACGCCTTGCGCGACTTCCGCCGTGCCTCAGCGTAAGCAGGATATCGAAGAGGCAAAGCGCCTCCTCGCCGAGGCGGGGAAATCCGGCCTGAAGGTCGACATGATCGCCTATCGCGGAACAGCAGGGATGGTTGAATGCTGTCAGATCCTGGCTGAACAAGCCAAAAAGGCTGGTGTTACAATCAATGTCAAAATCCTGGAGATGGCGCCATTCATTGCCAACTACCCGCAATGGACATTCGGCGTGGATTTCCTGTCGGATCTCTATCTGCCAGTCGCGACACGCAGCCTCCTTCCAGGCTCGCCGTTCAATACGGCCCATTGGGATGACAAGGAGTTCAACGCCCTTCAAGAGAAGGCGATGGCTTCGACCGATGAAGGAGAGCGCTGCGATACAATCGCCAAGATGCGAGCGATTGAGAACGAACGCGGTGGCAACCTCATTTGGGGCTTCGCAAATGTTCTCAACGGCTACCGCGACAACGTGAAGGGGTTGGTCCCGTACAGCGTCGACTCGCCCTTGTACTATGTGCGCAACATTTGGCTTGCCTGATTACCCAATGTGATCAGCCCAGGGGTTAGGGCAGTGGGTCGGACACTCCGACCCGCTGATGCCGTTGTCAAAAAGGAACTCGACGTGAAAAATGGCAAGATGGCATGGCTCGCACGACGGATGGCAATTAGCGCTGTTCTGCTCGTGCTCGTCTCCGCCCTTATCTTCGCGGCAACGCAGGCCTTACCGGGTGACGTCGCGGCCATGATCCTTGGCACCGACGCCACACCGGATCAGGTCGCGGCGCTACGCACCCAAATGCATTTGAATGATCCGATAATCGCTCAATATTTCTCCTGGCTTGGCGGCATTTTCGTCGGCAACTTTGGATATTCACATATCGCCGGATTGCCGGTGGCGTCCTTCATTGGAACTCGCGTCAAAAACACATTCGTTGTCGTGACCATAAGTATGCTTTTTGCATTGCCATTCTCAATGCTTCTCGGACTAATAACCGCCTTATATAAAGACAGATGGTTTGATCGTTTCGTTTTAGCATTTTCACTGAGCGTGAACGCGTTGCCCGAATTTGTTTTGGCTGTTCTGTTGGTTATACTGTTCAGCACTAATGTTTTACATATTCTTCCGGCTCTTTCGATATTGTCTCCGGGATTAGCAATAACCTCGCAATTGCCTTCTCTCGTTCTTCCCTGCTTAACTCTATTCCTGTTGCAAATCACATATCTGTATAGACTGATTAGATCTGCCGTCATTGACGTCCTTTCCACCGAATACATTCAGTTTGCTGAGCTAAAAGGCTTGTCGTTGCGCCGCATCCTGTTCCGTCATGCTCTCCCGAACGCGGCGGTTCCGGCCCTGCAGGCCGCGGCTACCGTGTTTGCGGTCTGCGTCGGCGGCGTTGTCGTAATTGAGTATGTATTTGCATTCCCCGGGATAGGAACGGCGCTCACCGACGCAGTTGGCAACCGAGACCTCGCTGTCGTCCAGTTTATCGTGCTGCTGATCGCAACCACATTTATCGTATCCAACATCGTTGCCGATATGGTGACCGCGTTGCTGACCCCGCCCGGACGTGGAGAAGGTCAATGACAGAGAGGCAGCTTACGATGACGATGTTGCCCGAAAAGCATGCCAGCTCGCTCGTGCTGCGCCTCGTTGGCTCTACGCGCGTGCGCATTGGCTTCATGCTTATGCTAGCGGTAGTCGCCCTTGCGATCGCCGGCCCGTTCTTCGCGCCATATGGGCCGACCGAGCTCGTCGGGGTCCCTTTCGACATACCCCAACGAGATTTCCTGCTCGGCACAGATACCCTTGGCAGGGACGTTCTGTCGCGTTTTCTTTGGGGAGGTCGCAGCTTGGTCTGGATGTCTCTCGCCGCAACAGCGATTGCGTTGACGTTGGCAACCACGCTCGGAATGAGCGCAGCTTATTTCAAGGGACGCGTGGATGACGCGATTATGCGCTTGATCGACCTGAAACTGGCCTTTCCCAGCATTGTCGTGGCCCTCCTGTTCGTAACTATGTTCGGTTCGGGCAAGTTGCTGCTGGTGTTGCTGGTCGGCATCTCACTGGCGCCCACAGGCGCGCGGGTCGTACGCGGTGCAGCCCTATCCGTGGTCGGACGGGAGTTTGTACAACATGCGCAAGCGATTGGGGTCCCGAGCTATCGCATCCTCCTGCGCGACGTGCTCCCGAACATTACCTCACCCCTCTTAGTCGAAGTCGGACTCCGCCTGATGTGGGCGATTTCGGCGCTAGCTGGTCTTAATTTCCTTGGCTACGGCATCCAATCGCCCGAAGCAGACTGGGGCTTGATGATCAATGAAAATCGCAACGCCCTTTCCATTCAGCCGTGGGCAGTTTTGGCGCCGGTCGCGGCTATCGCGATCTTCACGATCGGTGGAAACATCTTCGCCGAAGGCATAGCGCGGGTCGTGGGCCGGACCGACAAGGAAGAAGCCCAATGAGTGTGTTCGTTGACAATCTCGGAATCGAGCTCGCCGGCTCTGGAAAGCCTATCGTCAAAGGTGTTTCGTTCGAAATCAAGCCAGGCAAGGTGCTTGGGATTGTCGGAGAATCCGGATCCGGCAAAACGACGGTTGCCTTGGCGATGTTGGGTTACGCTCGCAATGGCACCTGCATTTCCAAAGGAAGTCGGGTCGAGATCGATGGCAAGGACATTCTGTCGCAGACGGCGACCGAAATCCGCAGTATGCGCGGCAAGCTGGTCTCCTATGTTCCCCAGGATCCGAATGCCTCACTCAATCCCGCTCTGACGCTGCGCGAGCAGCTAGTTGAAGGACTCGTCACTGGCCGAAACAAGATGAATCGGGCAGAAGCTCTCGAGCGGGTCTCATCCTTGTTGGCAGAAGTGGGACTTCCATCTACGCGGGAGTTTCTGGAGCGCTATCCGACGCAAGTTTCCGGTGGTCAGTTGCAGCGCATCGCGATTGCGATGGCTATCGCTGCACACCCGCGGCTTATCGTACTTGATGAGCCGACAACCGGGCTTGATGTTTCGGTGCAGAATGATGTGCTGCGGATGGTTAGCCGCCTGTGTACCCAATACCAAATATCGGCCATCTACGTCTCGCACGACTTGGCAGTGGTCTCTCACGTCGCGCACCATGTGTTGGTACTCTATACCGGACGCGTCGTCGAATATGCGGAATGCAGGGATCTCTTTGCGAGACCCTCGCATCCTTACACTCGCGCGTTGCTTCAGGCGATCCCCTCGATCCGAGAGCGGCGCGAATTGAGGTCCATTCCGGGGACGGTGGAAGCGAACCGAATGACCGGAGGATGCGTTTTCCGAGCCAGATGTCTATTCGCAAGAGCCAAATGTGAAATCGAGCCGGACTTGTCTGAATCTGGGCCAGCTGACCATTTGGTCCGCTGTCATTGGCCCATTCAAGGTCCGCTCGAGCGCCTGCTTTCGGTGATAGAGCGCGAGGATGCAGCGGCTGCCCAACCCCTGCTTCAGATCGTCGGGCTTAATGCCTCATATGGGCGGCATGCGGTGCTTCACGATGTGAATCTCGATCTTCACCCTGGCCGGTGTTTTGCCGTAGTTGGTGAATCCGGGAGCGGAAAGTCGACGCTGTCTCGATCCATCGTTGGACTGCACAGCCAGTGGGACGGAAAAATAGAACTTCAGGGCCGGCGACTGGAGCCTAATTGCCGCAGGCGTGATCGGGGAAGTCAGCAGAGCATCCAATATGTTTTCCAAAACCCCTACGGATCTCTCAATCCGCGACGTACCATCGGCGACAGCATTGTGAGTGTCTATAGTCACTTCTTCGGAGTGCACGGCAACAACGCCCAACGGCGGGTTAAGGAAACGTTGGGACGGGTTGGGATACCGAGCAGCTATTTCGATCGTTTCCCCAACGAGCTTTCGGGTGGTGAAAAGCAACGCTGCGCCATTGCGCGAGCGCTCATTTGCAGTCCACAAATAGTGGTCTGCGACGAAATCACGTCGGCCCTCGACGTTTCGGTGCAGGCAACCATAATCGAGCTTTTGCGCGGGCTGATGAGGGACGGTCTCAGCCTCATTTTCGTCACGCATGACCTTGGCGTAGTCAGGAGCATCGCGGATGATGTGGCGGTCATGAACGCTGGTCGATTAGTGGAACTTGGCAACTCCGATCAGGTGATGCTCGCCCCAAGGGCCGACTACACCCGGCATCTGCTGGCCAATTCGCTCGAACTCGTTGACGCTTGATACGGTCGGAAAGGACCGGGTGCCCACAACCTCGCGAAGACGGTCGTCGCGCCTGTGATCGAGCCAAAACTCGACGTCAGTTTCAAAGAGCGACGTTGGAACGCCTGGAACAATGCATAGCCTGGATGCCGAAACGGCTCTGACACCGCGCCACTCCGATCCATTGAATCCGTTCGCAACTTTGGCGATGCCGGCAGGTTCACCCCCGATCGGGCTGCGCAACCCCGACCAGCTGACGCCCGATTGGGCGCTCATGCTGGAGCCAGGGAAGAGCGTCACTGTCGCATTTCTAACTTGGTGGCGATGTCGCGTCTCTAAATCGCTTTGACACGGGAACCCCGCCGCTTCAGCTGTAATCGATAACCATCGAATTTTATTTCTCGCCGGGGATGACGGCTCCGCGTTGAGCGCCCAAATTTTTCGCAGAGAAACGGACTTATCTTATCAATCTTGCTTCAAGCCGGGAACAAGAATGCCGAAGCGGGATCGAAGAAAACTCGCCCGCGTAACGCTACATCTGCGCTATCCGGCTCCGCCGCGTCCGAAGTCGGCCTGACATCGATCTCATCGCCGGCGGCGGTTCGCGCCACGACGCGCTTGCGGTCGCCGAAGAAAGCGGTATCGACGATCTCGACGGCAAGTGCCGCCCATGCGGGTCCGGGCGTGAGCCGGAAGGCCTCGGGGCGCACCATCAGCCGCGCCTTCTGGCCGCGATCGAAGGCCTGCGTCGTCTTCACGCCGGCCACGACCGAACCATCGGCAAGCCGCACCGTCGCCGTGCCGGCCGCGCTTTCCAGATGCTCGGCGGGCAGGAAATTCGAATTGCCGATGAAGCCGGCGACGAACTCGCTGGCTGGTCTTAGGTAAAGGTCCTCGCCGGTGCCGATCTGTTCGATGCGTCCTTCCTTGAACAGGGCTATGCGGTCCGAGAGATGCAGCGCCTCTTCCTGATCGTGGGTGACATAGAGAATGGTGACGCCGGTCTCGCGATGGATGCGGCGGATCTCGGCCTGGATTTCCTGGCGCAGCTTTTTGTCGAGCGCCGACAGCGGCTCGTCCATCAACAGGATCGGCGGGTCGTAGGCGAGTGCGCGGGCAAGCGCCACGCGTTGCTGCTGGCCACCAGACAGGGCGCCCGGATAGCGGTCGGCGAAGTTCTCGAGGCGCACCAGCGCCAGCATGTCGGCGACCTTGCGCCTGACCTCGCCGTCGGGCCGGCGGCGCACGCGCAGCGGAAAGGCGACATTCTCGGCGACACTCAGATGCGGAAACAGCGTGTAGCGCTGGAACACCATGCCGATGTTGCGCTTGTGCGATGGCACCGACAGCAGCGATTTTTCCTCCAGCAACACGTCACCGGAACTCGGATCCTGGAAGCCGGCGATGGCGTAGAGCGTCGTCGACTTGCCGGAGCCCGACGGGCCGAGGAACGTCAGGAACTCGCCCTTGGGCACATCGATGGTGACGTCATGGACGGCGACGAAGGCGCCGAACGTCTTTCTCACCGCGCGGATGGACAGGAAGGACCGGGTCATCTCGATAATTTTCTGCGAAGGAGTGCGGTCACGATCATCAGGCACAAGGTCAGGCCGACGAGCAGGCTGGAGGCGGCAGCGACAACCGGGCTGAGGTCGGCGCGCAAGCTGCCCCAGATCTTCACCGGCAAGGTCTGCAAGGTCGGGCTCGCCATGAAGATTGCCACCACGATCTCGTCCCATGAGGCAAGGAAGGCAAAGATCGCGGCCGAGAAGATGCCGATCTTGATCGACGGTAATGTGATCCGCAGCCGCGCCTGCAGCGGGCTGGCGCCGCAGACGATGGCCGCATCCTCGATGGATTTGTCGAAACCCTCGAGCGCAGCGGTGATCGGAATGATGGCGAAGGGCAATGCCAGGACGGTGTGCGCGATGACAAAGCCGATCGTGGTGCCGGCCAGGCCGATGCGCAGGAAGAAAGCGTAGACGGCGATGGCGAACACGACCACCGGCAGCACCATGGGCGTCAGCAGCAGCCCGCGCAGGATCTGCCGTCCGCGAAATTCACCCCGGACCAAAGCGAAGGACGCGAACAGGCCGATGACGACGGCGAGGATGGCGGCCATGGCGGCGATTTTCGCGCTGGTCAGCGCGGCATCGATCCAGGTCTGGTCGGCCAACAGCTGTTCGTACCACTTGAGCGTCCAGCCGGGCGGCGGAAAGGCCAGCCAGCGTGAAGAGCCGAACGACAGTAGCACGATGAAGACCACCGGCAGCAGCAGGAAAGCCGCGACCATCGCGGTAAAGCCGGCCAGCGCCACACGCAGCCATCCGAGCCTGTCATAGTCGAGCAGCATATCAGAGCCCTCCGGCGGGGCGCTTGGCGCTGATCAGACGAAGCTGGAGCGCGTAGAGCGCCATGGTGACGATGAGCAGGACGAAGGCGGCGGCACTGCCGAGTCCCCAGTTGAGCAGCGACTGCACCGTCTGGGCGATCATCTCGGCCAGCATCATGTTGGACGTGCCGCCGAGCAGGGCAGGCGTGACGAAGTAGCCAAGCGACATGACGAAGACCATCAGCCCGCCGGCGGCGATGCCGGGAAGCGACAGCGGCAACAGGATGCGGCGGAAGGCCTGGAACGGGGTTGCCCCGCAAAGGGCGGCGGCGCGCAGCGTCATCGGATCAATGGCGCGCAGCGTGCCGACCAGCGGCAGGATCATGAAGGGCAGCATGATGTAGACCATGCCGATGGTGACGCCGGTGAGATTGTTGATCAGCGGCAGGGGCTCCTGGATGATGCCCAGTCCCATCAGCGTCCTGTTGATTACCCCCGTACGCTGCAGCAACACCATCCAGGCATAGGTGCGGGTGAGAAGGTTGGTCCACATCGACAGGATGATGATGCCGAAGACGATGGAGCCGAGGGCCGGCGGCATGATCGCCAGCATCCAGGCGACCGGAAACGCCACCACGATGGTGACGGCGGTGACGACGGCGGCGACCAGGAAGGTGTTCAGAAACACCCGCACATAGGTGCCGCTGCCGAACAGCGCGGCATAATTCTGCAGGCCAGGCTCGGGATCGGTGACGCTGCGCAGCAAAAGAGCGACGACCGGCACGACGAAGAACAGGCCGACCAGGACCAGGGCCGGCAAGGCGCCGCCGCTGTCGGCCGGCAGGCCGGCAATCGAGCCGCTTCTGAGAGAGTTTCCGTGCATCGGCCGATTCCTGTTATCCGAACGGGGCGCGGTCCGCGCCCCGCCGGTTTTCATGGCGCTACTTGGTCTGCCAGGCGTACCAGCGCGTGGCGATCTCGTCGCGATGCTCGGCCCAGTAGTTCATGTCGAGGTTGATCTGGCCGTCGACATGGGCATCGGGCAAGGCCTTGACCGCATCGGCCGGCATTTCGGCCTTGGCCTTGGTATTGATGGGCGCATAGCCGCTGGCCTCGGCGAATTTCGCCTGGCCGGCCGGGCTGGTGGCCGCAGCCAGGAATTTCATGGCGCTGTCCTTGTTCTTCGCCCCTTTCGGCACGACAAGGACGTCGGCGGCGGTGAGGTTCTGGTTCCAGGAGACGCCGACATCGGTTCCGTCCTGCTGGAGCGCGAAGACGCGGCCGTTCCACAATTGGCCGAAAGCAGCTTCGCCGGAAGCGATCAGCTGCTGCGATTCGGCACCGCCGCTCCACCAGACGATATCCGACTTAATGGTGTCGAGCTTCTTGAAGGCGCGGTCGAGGTCGAGCGGATAGAGCTTGTCCGCCGGCACGCCGTCGGCGAGCAGCGCGATCTCAATGACGCCCGGCGCCGACCATTTGTAGAAGGTCCGCTTGCCGGGAAACTTCTTGGTGTCGAACATGTCGGCCCAGCTCGCCGGTTCACCGGAGACGGCGCCCTTGTTCCAGGCCAGCACGAAGGAATAATAAAAGCTGCCGACGGCATGCTCATTGCTGAAGCGCGGGTCGAGGTCGGCCTTGGGCACGATCGCATAATCGATAGGCTCCAGCAGACCATCCTTGGCGGCCTTGATGGCGAAGTCCATTTCCACGTCGACCACGTCCCAGGTGACGTTGCCGGCATCGACCATGGCCTTGAGCTTGCCATAGTCGGTCGGCCCGTCCTGAAGGACTTTGATGCCGGAGCTGGCTTCGAAGGGCGCTGCCCAGGATTTGGTCTGTGCTTCCTGCGTTGTGCCACCCCAGCTGGTGAACGCCATTTCGTCGGCCTTGGCGGCGGTCGCCGCCAGGAGCCCGGCCAGCAGGCCGGTCAGGATCAGTTTCATGTCATTCTCCTCTGTTGGTCTGTTCTTGTTTTTCTCAGTGCACCTTTGTCCTGCGCGCCTCAGCGCATGACGAAGGGATCGGGGATCGGCTCGTCCGAGGTCTTGATCCAGACGGATTTCGAGCGCGTGTAGTCTCTGATGGCGTCGAGCCCGCCCTCGCGGCCGAGTCCCGACTGGCCGTAACCGCCGAACGGCACTAGCGGCGACACGGCGCGATAGGTGTTGACCCAGACGACGCCGGCGTGGATGTCGCGCGCCATGCGATGCGCCTTGCCGAGATTGCTGGTGAACACGCCGGAAGCCAGGCCGAAGGGCGTGTCGTTGGCGAGCGTCAGCGCTTGAGCCTCGGTGTCGAAAGCGAGCACGCTGAGCACCGGTCCAAACAATTCCTCGCGCACGCAGGGCAGATTGCTGTCGCCGGCATCGATGATGGTCGGCGAGTAGTAGAAGCCAGCGCCGATAGCGGGCCGGGTTCCGCCGGTGATCAGCTTGCCGCCCTTGGCGAGGCTTTCCGCGACGATCTTCTCGATCCAGTCGCGCTGGCGTTGCGTGGCGAGCGGACCCATTTCGGTGGCGGGGTCCAGCGGATCGCCAATCCTGATCGCCTCGGCCTTGCGCTTCAGCCGGGCGAGGAATTCGTCCTTCACCGAACGTTCGACCAGCAGCCGCGAGCCGGCGACGCAGCTCTGGCCAGTCGCGGCGAAAATGCCGGCGACGACCGCGTTGGCGGCACTGTCGAGATCGGCATCGGCGAAGACGACCACGGGGCTTTTGCCGCCGAGTTCCAGCGTCGTATAGGCAAGGTTCTCGGCCGTGTTCCTGACGATCGCACGGGCCGTGGACGGGCCGCCGGTGAAGGCAACGCGCGAGACCAGAGGATGACTGGTCAGGCGGCGGCCGCAATCCTGGCCGAAGCCGGTAAGAATGTTGACGGTGCCTTCGGGAAAGCCGGCCTGCTGGACGAGTTCGGCGAAGGCGAGCAGCGGCGCCGGGCCATCTTCTGAGGCCTTGAGCACGACCGTGCAGCCGGCGGCAAGTGCCGGGCCGAGCTTGACGGCGGAGAGGAAGAGCTGCGAATTCCACGGCACCACGGCCGCAACGACGCCGATCGGCTCGCGGCGGATGGTGACGTCGAGATCCGCCTTGTCGATCGGCACATGCGCGCCTTCATGCTTGTCGGCGAGGCCGCCATAGTAGCGGTAGTAGTCGCCGACATAGGCGATCTGGGCGCGGGTCTCGCGGATGATCTTGCCGGTGTCGCGCGTCTCGAGTTTGGCAAGACGCCCGGCATTGGCGGCGACGAGGTCGCCAAGCTTGACCAGCAGTTTGCCGCGCGCGGTGGCGGTCATCGCCGTCCACGGACCCGAACGCAGCGCCCGGTGCGCCGCCTCGACGGCCCGGTCGACATCGGCTTCGCTGGCCGCCGGCATCCTGGCCCATGGCGCGCCGGTCGACGGATCGATGCTGTCGAAGGTCGCGGACGGCTCGTCGAAGCGGCCGTCGATGAAGTTCCTGAAAAGAGCGTCGGTCATGGGCTCGCTATCAGAGGAAGGCCGGCATCACCCGGTCGATGAACAGTTGCAGCGATTTCTTCTTGCGTTCGTGCGAGAGCCCGCTGTCGATCCAGATCGAGTACTGGTCGTAGCCGAGCGCCTCATAGGCCTTCAGCCGGGCAATGACTTCGTCGGCTTCGCCGATCACCAGGTTCTGCCTGATCTTGTCCGGCGCGTATTGCGGCATCGCCGCGATCTCGTCTGGGGTCAGCGACCCCAGCACACCCTGATGCACCGGCTTCTTGTTCTGGAACCAGGCGCCGAACTGGCAATAGAAAGTCGACAGGTCCCGGGTGAGTCGGTCGGCATCGGCCGCGTCCTCGGCGACGAATGTGTGCATCAAGAGCATGATTTCCGGGCGCTCAATCTCGGGATGCGCGGCGCAAGCGGCGTTGAAGCGCTGCATCAGGCTCGCCACCTCGCCGTCGCCTGAAGCCAGCGGCGTTACCTGGACCTTGCAGTGGTTGGCGACGGCAAAGTCATGCGAGTTCGGGTCGCGGGCCGCCACCCAGATCGGCGGATAGGGTTTCTGCAGGGGCTTGGGGGAGGAGGTGGTCGGCGGGAATGTCCAGAACTCGCCGGAAAGTTCGAAATCGCCGTCCCACAGACCGCGGATCGCCGGCACCATTTCGCGCATGCGCTGGCCGGCGCCCCAGGCGTCGAGACCGGGGAAGAGACGCTGATACTCGTAGCTGTAGGCGCCGCGCGCGATGCCGATGTCGAGCCGGCCGCCGCTGATGACGTCAGCCATCGCCGCTTCGCCGGCAAGCTTGATCGGGTGCCAGAAGGGCGCAACGATCGTGCCCGTGCCAAGACGGATCCGGCTCGTTTTGGCCGCCAGATAAGCGATGTTGATGAACGGGTTCGGCGAGATGGTGAATTCCATGCCGTGATGCTCGCCTATCCAGGCGGTCTCGAAGCCGGCCTGTTCAGCCTGCAGGACAAGCTCCTCAAGCTCGCTGACAAGCTCCGAATGCGGCTTGGCGAGATCCGAGCGTTCCATATGCACGAAGAGCGAGAACTTCATCTGTGGTCACCTGTATAGGAGGCAGCGGACACGGGCGCTTTGCCTAGCGGCCTGACTTCGCCTTCCATTTCATTGCCGACATAGACGCCAAAGGCGTCCTGCGTGCATTCCCTGACATAGCGGGCAAGCATCGAGCGGACCGCCGGATCGACGATCTTCAAGTCGCCGATCACGTCGATGTCGACCAGCCGGATGCCACGATCGCTGGAGGCGGGCACGTCGAACGTGCCGCGATAATAAACATGCGTGCGCGCCGAATTGCCAGCGTCGTCCCAGACGGCGAAGAGGAAGCCGAGCTGGGCCTCGACAGCCTTCGCGGTAAGCAGCCCACGGAGGCTTTTGCCATCGCTGGCCGAGCCCAGTCCCCGGCCGCGCGGCAGTTCGAAGCCGTCCGCTGTTTCCAGGAACAGGACCCTGCCGCCATTTTCGAGGATGGCGCCGACATCGGTGCCGGGCTGGGCGGCGGCAAGTGCCTCCTGGCTGAGGCCGGGTGCGACATAGGCGCCGCGGCAGTAGCCGAGAGGCTGCGAGGAGTTGTGCTCGAAATCGCGCACGCGTCCGATAAGGATCGAATGGTCGCCCGCGTCGACCAGCCGCTCCATGTCGCAGTCGAAGGACGCGACCGAGCCGTCCAGCAACGGGCTGCCGGTCTGTCCTGGACGCCAGGCCACGGAGGCGAATTTGTCGGCCGCTTTCGAGGCGAAGATGCCGGACGCCGCTTTCTGATCCTCGTTGAGGATGTTGATGGCGAAGCTCTTCGAGGTGGCGAAGACGGGATGGCCCAAGGCCTTATGGGCAATGCAGACGAGTACCAGCGGCGGATCGAGCGACACCGAGGTGAAGGAGTTGGCTGTGAAGCCGCGCGGCTCGCCTTCGGGCCCGATCGTGGTGACGATGGTGACGCCGGTAAGGAAGGAGCCGAGCGCACGGCGGAAGTCGCCGCTGTCGAAACCGGAAGTCACCGTCCCGTCCCCTTGCTCCGCCGCTTCGAGGAAGCCGACGATGCGGCGTGTGGTGAGGTCCGGTGCGGCCACCGCCATCATGTGCCGTTCGCCGGCAAGCACAATGCAGCGGCCGTGCGGCGCCAACCGTGCCAGAGCGGCCGACATTGCCGGCGAGGAGTTCCTGTCCTCGGACCCGGTCATGAACAGGGCCGGCACGGCAAGCGTCTGCAGGCGCTCAGCGTGGTCGCCGTCGGCACGGGCGAACAGCCGATAGGTGCGGGCGTAGCCTTCCGGGTCGACCGCGCTGAGCGCCGCCGCCGTCTTGCCCGCCGCCGCCTCGAGTTCGGCCGGCACCGGATCCCCGAACCAGCGGGCAATGGTCTGTGCCGTGCCAGCCGCGTCGCCCTGGCCGGTGAGGGCGGCCGCGCGCTGGCGGACGGCCTCGGCCAATTCGGGTGGGCGCCGGAAGACGGCATTCAGCGATACGATGCCGCGAACGCGCTGGGGTGCCCGCAATGCAAGCTCCTGGGCGACGAGCGCGCCCATCGAGTGGCCGACGACCGACACCTTGTCGAGGCCGAGATGATCGAGCAAGCGAATGGCCTGATCGGCATAGTCGGCCAGTTCCGGGCTCGGCGGCGGCAGCGGCGACCGGCCATGGCCGAGCATATCGATGGCGATCACATCCCAATTGCCGGCCATTCGTTCGATCTGCGGCTGCCAGATCGCGGCATTCATGCCAACGCCGTGGATGAACAGCACCGGCGCGCCCGAGCCGGCTCGGATGAAGCCGGTGCCATCAGGCGCCGTACCCTGTCGAGCCCATGCCGATGCGGGTGCGTCAGCCATGCAGGTCGCCCACTTCCTTGAGGTCCTGGTAGCGGTCGCCGATACGATGGTGCGGCCGGCCGCCGATCGAGGCGCCGAGCGCCACCACCAACTCGTCCGGCGCCGGCGCGTCGCCGATCTGGAAATGCACCGTCAGGTAGTGTGAGCGCCGACCCTCGTCGTTCTTGTCCATCAGCGGGATCATGATCGGTGTGTTCGGGCCGCCGCGCAGATTGGTGAAGGCGAGATAGGTCTTGGCGCCCACGGCACGGCGGTAGTAATTGCCGAAATGCAGCGTGTGGATCAGTGCCGAAGCGTGTTCGATCTCGCCCGACGTGCCGCAGATCGCGGCCTTGCCGTAGCCCTCAATGGCGTCGCCCGAACCGGCGATGGCGATGATTTCCCGGGTCAGCGTCTCTCCCAGCACTGGCGCACAGGCGCGGATTTCGGGTGACAGATCGTCGGTGAAGCCGCGTCCGGCCCACGGATTGGTAAGCACCGCCGCGACGCCGATCAGGCGCAGCGGCCGAGGCGCTGCCTTGCCGCCCTCAATCAGCGTGTTCTCGGTGTAGGTGACGATCTTGCGAATGACGGGCTGCATGAAGTCCTCGGTCGTCGGTGCCATATCATCTTATGGTATACCATGCTATGGAGCGCCAAGAAACTTGTCAACCGGCCATGGAATCTGTTTTCGTGGCGAGGCAGGAGACCGCCCATGTCAGACGACACGCTTCGCATCGACCGCAGTGCCAAGACCTTGAGAACACTGGCGCTGGAGCGCATGCGCGAGGCGATCATGGATTTCCATTTCCAGCCCGGCGAAAGGCTGGTCGAGCGGCCGCTTTGCGACCAGCTCGGCGTCAGCCGTTCGGTCGTGCGCGAGGTCTTGCGCCAGCTGGAGGCCGAAGGCCTGGTGCAGATGATACCGGGGCACGGTCCGGCCGTGGCCAAGCCGGACCTTGGCCGCACCGACGAGATTTACGAACTCAGGGCGCTGCTCGAAGGCATAGCCGCGCGCGCCTGCGCCATGTCCGCAACGAATGCGCAACTGGCCCTGCTCGACAGCGCGCTGGCCAACCTTGTCGAAGCTTGGGCATCCGGCAAGCCGGCCGAGGTGATGCGGGCCACGACAAAGTTCTACGAAGTGCTTTTCGAGGCCGCCGACAAGCGCGTCGCCTGGGAGATCGTGATCGGGCTCAATGTGCGCATCAACCAGCTGCGTTCCATGACCATTCTGTCGGCCAACCGCCGTGGACCGGCGATTGCCGAGATGACCGAAATCATGGATGCCGTCAGATCGCGCAAGCCCGACGAAGCCGAAGCGGCGGCGCGGCGGCATGTTGAATCCGCCTGGCAGATAGCGCGCGACAGGCTGCGCCTCGACCTTCTTTAGTTGTTCGGCCCTGTCAAACCACGGACAGCCGCCCTGTCTCTAGGGCCGAGACATATCCATTGACCGAGCGGTTTAAAGCAAACTTCGGACTGTTCGAGTGCAATACTTATCGTGACTGCGCAATTGTCCCAGTGGCAAAACGGCGTGACCCGGCCTTTTGTCCGCTGCGCTTATTGATCGTTGCACGAAGCGTTCCAGAGATCGTCGAAGATAGGACCTCTTGGCTTTTCTCCGGATCGCCTTTCCACGCGGCTAGCGTTCGTTCGCGCATGAACTCCAGTCTGCCCTGTATGCGACTTTCGAAGCACAAAAGGCGAACATGTGGTGGCGGCCTATGTGTTTTCGACGTCAACAGCACTGGCTCACTTCGGCTTGTGAATGACCGGAAGGGGCCGTCTGCTGACTGTCCAGTTCTGGCTGGCTCACTGAGAAGGCTGACATTCGGCCAACGCCCCCATTACGGCCATTCACGGGTGGATAGCGAAATCCCGCAAGCTGCCCTTTTTGTCGGGCTCAGCAAATGAGTGCGTCAGTCCACCCCCAACTCCAGGCGCGAGGGTTGGAGTGCAATCTGGGCGGGTCCGGTATATCGATCCAGAGCTAAGCCAGCGATACCGGAAGAACACTCACTCTCGGTGATGAAGAGTTTCGTAGTTGCGCTGGTAATATATATCTTTATAGCGCTTCAAAATCGGAGAGCGCTTCATGAAAAATCTATATAGAGATCCCCATCAAATACGGATCATTGCTCTTTTCCAGGTGTGAAAACGTGATTATGGTCGGGTGTTTGTGTTAGCAATAGTGGAAGGTGCGTGGTGACTAAGTACAAGCGAAACGTCCACACCGGCATCCTCAACTATGACCACGTGGATCTCGACGCTGGAGCGATGTTTTTCTCAAACGCGCTACGGGAGCGGATCTGCCCCTGCTGCTCGATTGGCCTACTCGCGTTCGAGCACGAACTGCCCACCCAGCCACTCGAACCCGGACACATACAATTTCGATGGCTCACGGTAGAGATTTGCCCATCGTGTGGATGGTGGCACTTTCGCCAAGATAGCGAAGTGTCACTCCCCGACTATCCGGGCAAGGTGTCCCGAGCCACGTGGTGGGAACTGACCCACGCTCTCCAATCGGAGATCGATCTCGGGGAGACGACGCTTCCCATTGAAACGCTTCAGCGACATCTGGTGAAGCGCTGGGAGGACAGGACCCTGTTGTCGGCACGGCAGGCGGAAGACTTGGTCGCTTCCCTCCTGCAGGAACACCACGGCTGCCAGGTCATCAGGGTCTCGGCGAACGCCAACAGTGCAGACGGTGGGATCGACCTCTATCTTGTGGCGGAGGGCGGAGCGATCCGACGAGCCGTCCAAGTGAAGCGCCGTATCACGCCACAAGCCGAATCTGTCAAGGAGGTCAGGAACTTCGTAGGTGCCATGGTCCTCGAACGGGTAGACCATGGTGTCTTCGTGACAACGGCGTCCCATTTCACACGAGTAGCGCAAGCGATGCCTGCAAAAGCCGCTGGCGCAAAACATAAGCTTCATCTGGATTTGGTGGATGGTGATCGCCTCCTAGAGATGCTCCGGGAGAGCAATGGCGAGAAGCCGGCGCTGTTGCCGCCACAGGTAAAGCCCTACCAAGAATGGCGCAACGCAAGAGGCCAAATCATCTCGGGCCAGGATTTGTTTAACGGCGACATCAGGGAATGGGCCGGCGCCGCACTTCGGAGACCATGAGGCACAATAGGTCAATTGGGCGTCCGATCGTCACTCCGGAATCGCGTCTTTGCCGTCGCTCTGCTATCGTAGAAAGAGCCAGTAAAATTGGTGGCAGATGGACTCCTATCTCGACATCGCAGAACGGGTGCTAAGAGCTTCAAAGAGGCCGATGAGCGCGCGCGCCATTATAAGCGCGGCGTATCGGGCTGGGATCGTGCCCGATCATTTGTACGGCAAGACGCAATTCAAGACTTTGCAGGCAAGACTCAGCGAGGAGATCCTCTACAACCGTCGTCACACGCTGTTTTATCGAACCGAGCCAGGCGTATTCTTTCTCACCGAGTTGATGTCCGATCCGTCGATCCCGCAGAAATTCAAGACCGCGTTCCCGGCGCGGCGCAGAACTCGCGACCTATTGAACGAGCCGAGTCTCGCGTTGGCGACGAAATACGTCATGTCGGACCGGTTCTCGAAATTTCATAGGTGGCATGACCTCGTCGCGGACGCCGAACGCCACGACGCAGTCAAGTATGTCGATCCGAAACACACCTCATCCGACTTCATCATGATCTGGTCGTTCTCGCTCGTGCGGCGCGCCCAGTGCGTCCTCTCCTATCGCGTAGGACGATATCGGGATGACCGCGACCAGTTTGCCAACCGTCGCACGATCGGGTTTCCTGGGATCGTTGGCTTTACCGACAATACGTTGTTCTCGGAGGGCGACTACGGTGCGGCCGAAGGTGCGCTTGAGGCATTGCTGACCGACCTTGATCTCTCTTTGCGCTCCTTCACGAGCGAGGGACAGGTCGACCTTCCCGCGTCAACAGACATCGTGAAGCTGGATTACTCGGGCGATAAACCGACAATACTGCTGATAATGCAGTGGAAGTGCCCTGAATGGTTCGAGCCTACCACTCGGCGTCTATCACTGAATGATGTATGTTGGTTCGATATGTCATCGCGGGCGAACAATATCGACGACTTCGAACCTTGGTCTCGCGCTGCGTTGGACTGTATCCGTTAACAGCAGTAATGAATGGCGCTCTCACCGGTCATCACCACTCAACAGACGGCGTTTCTCAGGTTCGAACTGGACCACGGCGACACACGTCGCAAGAAGAAGGCGCTGCAAGACGTTTCCCGCATGTACCGTGGTGGAGCGCGCTTCAACGCCGAGAGCTTGGAGGCCGTTGAGACCACCATTGACGGTCTTTTGCTTCAAAGCAACCAAGACCGGAAGGTCGTGCGCTGGAGCCTCAACGCATTGGGTCAATTGGGTCGAAGGACGAAGTCCGACAACCCAGTTAGGCTCGCTCTGAAGCACTATGATGGTGATCCAGAAATTACTGCGGCTGGTATTGCTGCTTTGTCGAGCATGCATGGCGGTCGGATAGAGGAGATTGATCTATTTCAGAACTGCGATCCGTGCTTGCGTACACTCGCGGCACTCCAAAACACCGATCCAAAGTTCCTCGATCTTTCCAAGGTGCGCATCGACATTGACAAAGCAGACAAGGAAATTTTGAAGCTGGCCCTGATAACCGTAGGGCTGAACCGGGGTGTCGATAACCTCTTCCACCCGAAGCACAGCAACGGACAGATTATCAAAGCGCTTGGAACCTACCCCGACGACATCGTGGTGCAGTACTCGGTCTGGGCAATCATCGAGAATCAGAAGCTTGGGATGCACGATTTGGGCGTGAGCACACACCTAGTGGATGCACTGCCATCAAACGTTCAGGCGAAGATCATGCAGCTTGTCGCAATGCGCGAGAGCGATCATGACAAGCGACATGCTCTGATGCTTGACGGACCGTACCTACCCAACGCCGACGCGCGTGAAGGGATGGCGAAGGGCCTGCTCTCGGTCTACTACGAGGGGCTTGAAGGCATCATGCTTGACTGGTCCAAGCAGGAGTCTGTCGAATACGTTCGCAAGCTGCTTGCCCAGCATTTCGCTCGGTTCTCCAACGTATGTGTGATGTACGAGGAAGAAGCCCTCAAGCTATTTGATGCGAACCCCGAACTGCGCGACCATCTTCGGCTTGGAGCAGAAGGCCAACCCCTCTACAAGAAATTGCTTCTGCAGGACCTACGCATGGGCACGGCCGATCTCTTCGGCGAGGAGGACGATTTCATGCAGTCATTCAAGAAGACCAAGCCGGTGAGGCAGACCGTGAAAGCGCTCATGCTGTTGGCAGCGCCGAAGGACGCCGATCGCCTGCGGCTCGACGAAGAAGTTCGCGATCTCAAGGACAAGTTGAGGGTGGTTCAGAATGCAGTGGTCGATGTTGTAGTCGTTAACGAGTGGGCTGTTCGCGTGGACCAGATTCAAGACGGCCTTTTCAATGAGAAGCCGCAAGTGCTACATTTCAGTGGGCATGGCGATACTGGCATGCTGTTCTTTGAAGATCGTAACGGTCACGCAGCGCCTGTCGACGCGAAATCATTTGGGGAGTTTGACGTGCTCCCCTGAAATGTCCTCGCTTTGAGGATAGCCTGTCATCCGGATGAGGAGACAGGGCAATGAAGCGATCGAGATTTTCCGACGAACAGATCATCGGCATTTTGAAGGAGCACCAGGCG
>NZ_JAPYKO010000035.1:0-62122 GCF_037179585.1 Mesorhizobium argentiipisi (SeqCode) | reverse complement strand
GGAGGTCAAACTCCTCCTCGAAGAATATCATCGCCTCTCACCATCGAAACCTTGACCCAGCACCGCAGTGGGTCAGGGGCTCATGGCAGCCGGATACGCACGACTGCGGTCTTCGCCGGATGGCTACGGTTCCCCTTGCTGGTGAGTTGATGCTCGGACCTGCGCCTGAGTTGCTTGCATCATTTGAGGCTCAGTCCAGCTTGCGCAGCATGTCAGCTTCCTGCTCGAGGATGCTGGCGACTTCCTCGCGTTGAAGATGCGTCATCATCAGGCTGATGCAGCATTCGAGATACGTGATCGAGGCTCGTCGCAGAAAGGCGGCGGTTTCCGCGGCCGCCATCTGCTCGATGTCCCTGGTTGATCGCTTCGGCTGCACAACTGCGTTCTCCGTGCCTCTTATCAGGCCCAACCAGAATCTTCGTCGGATGTTCCGCTTCGGCGATAAGAGCGCGAGACACGTCCGAGTCCTCGGGGTCGCCGGCCTCAAATCCAACTGCGCCCGATTTGTTGATCGCGCCAACCGCAGGCACCGTCGCGCTTTCGTCACGATCGGCAAAGTGAACGACCGTCCGCAGCAAGCCTTGCCGGAGCGGTACTTTGGGCGACCAGCCAAGAAGCGCCTTCGCACGAGCTATGTCGGGGCGGCGCCGGCGCGGATCATCTTCCGGCAACGGCAAGAATTTCATGGGTGACCTGGTCCCGGTCAGTTCCCTCACCAGGTCGGCAAGTTCGAGGACGGTGAATTCCCCCGGATTGCCGAGATTGATCGGCTGGCGCGGATTGGGCTCGATGTCCATGAGTCGCAGCAACCCTTCGACCAGATCGGTGACGTAACAGAAGGATCGCGTCTGTCGGCCGTCGCCGAATATCGTCAGTGGACGCTTTTCCAGTGCCTGCATGACCAGATTGGAGACGATACGGCCGTCGGCGGGATCCATTCTCGGGCCATAAGTGTTGAAGATACGCGCCACGCGGACGTCGGCCATGTCGGCGCGCAGATAGTCGAAGCAAAGCGTCTCCGCGGTGCGCTTGCCTTCGTCGTAGCAGGCGCGCGGGCCGGTGCAGTTCACGTGGCCGAGATAGTCCTCGCGCTGCGGATGCTGTTCGGGATCGCCATAGACTTCGCTCGTGGAAGCTTGCAGGAACCGCGCGCCATCGCCAACGGCGAGCTCAAGCAAATTGAGCGTTCCGATCACGCAGGTGCGCGTCGTGTGAACCGGATCGGCCTGGTAGCGGGGCGGCGACGCGGCGCATGCCAGGTTGAAAATACGATCGACCGGCTCACCCAGCGTGAGCGGGCTGCAGATATCCTGCTCGATCAGCCGGAAGCGCGGTTGGCCGACAAGCGACTTGATGTTCTCCATTCGGCCGGTGAGAAAATTGTCGATGCAGACCACGCGATAGCCGTCCTCGTACAGGGCCTCGCATAGATGCGAACCGAGGAAACCGGCACCGCCGGCGACGAGCACCGTCGGTGTCTGGTGGGCCTTTCTTGAACGCCGCATCTCTATGTTCTCCTGTCTGCCTGTCATGCTGCACTTTCGACGTCCAGATCGAGTACCGGACGTATCTGCTTTGATTGCATCAGCACGGATGTGAACTCGCGCGCCCGAGCAGCCCCGGTGTGTCTTGCCAGGACCAGCGAATAGGCCTGCCTGGCCATGTTGAGCCTTGCGCGGTCTGACTGCCCGAGAAGGATGGCCGTCACGTCATCGGCGCTGCCGGCCGTCTGGATCGCCGACCGGGGAAAGAAACTGTCCAGGCCTGGCCAGCGGTCGCTGATGATCGGCGTCTTGCACGCCGCGGCTTCGAAAAGCCGCACGCTGGGCGACCATCCTGCCGCGATCATCGAAGTGCGCGTCACGTTGAGCGTATAGCGCTGCCGGCTGTAGAAACTGGCATGCTCGGCGGGCGGCAAATGTTCGATCCGCTCAATGTTGCCGGGCCAGGCGATTTCGTGCGGGTATTGCGAGCCTGCGACGACGAAACGTCTATCCGGGAGCCGGCGCGCGGGCTCGAGCAGAAGTGCTTCCAGGGTCTGCTGCCGATCCGGACTGTAGGTGCCGAGATAGCCTAAATCCCACTCGATGGTGTTTCGGTTTCGATGATGCTGCTCCGGGTCGACGGAACAATAGAGCGGTTCGGCCCGGCGCGCGCCGAATTCGGATCTCAGTCGTTCGAGGGTCGGCCCGCCGGTAAAGGAAAAATAGACGTCGAAATATGGGATCTGCCGGCGGGCCAGATAGTCGCAATCATTCTCCGCGACCCTTGCCAGCGTGATTGGCGTGTCGATGTCGTAAAAGCAGAATTGCCCGGTGCACAGCGCTGCCACCTCGTCGATGACGGCCCTGCCTTCCGGTACGAAGGAACCGATCACCACGACATCGGCCCGCTGAAGCTCGCGGTGATGGTTGCGTCGGAGGTCGTCGATCGTATCGTAGTAGCGCAACTCGCAGAAATCGGCCTCGCGCAGATCGCGGTGATGCGCATACCAGGGCACGTCGCGTTCTAGGAAAGTGACGCGATGACCGAGCTTGTCGAGCGCGCGCAACAGACCCCGAAATGTCGTCGCGTGGCCGTTACCCCAGGAAGAGGACAACGAAAGGCCGAGGAAAACAATGTCGAGTGTCATTCCGCGGCCTCCACGGTCCGGCGCTCGAAATGCGCCTTGAAGATGGTGTCAACCAGTTCGGCTCGCATTGTGTAGGTATGTTCGGCAAGAACGCGCCGAAGCGCTGCCGCGCCGATTGCCTTCGCTCGTGGCGGCGTAAGCGTTCGCATAATCTCGGCGACATCGGCACCGTCCCGCGCGACCAGGATTTCCTCTCCCGGCGTCAGGAACAATTCGATGCCTTCCCAGGCATCGGTGATGAGGCACGCGCCGGCGCCAGCCGCCTCGAACACTCGCGTGGCTGGCGAAAAGCCGTTGCTGGCCATGCTCTCGCGACTGATGTTCAGCACAGCCTTTGGCGTGACATTGAAGGCGTTGTGATCTCGCGTGCCGACATGCCCGAGCCAGGAAACATTCGCGGGCAGCGGCTTGTCGCCCCAACCCGACCCGCCGAGCAGGAAACGTTGATCGGCCAGGGCGCAAGCAGGTTCGAGAAAGAAGGACTCGACCCGCGCCTCACGGTCCGGCAGGCGATTGCCGAGAAAGGCGAGATCGCAGGCGAAGCGTGAATCCTCGGCGACGGGGTGATGTGTCTCGGGATCGAGCGCATTGTAGATTGGAATGCATTCTGCTGCGCCAAATGCGCGATACTCCCATATGACGGGATCGCCGCCGCCATAGGTGAGCACGAGGCGGATCTTCTTCAGCTCTTCGTGAAGAGGATGATCAGGGTCGTTGCGCAGATCGGCGAGCGTCGCCGGGGCATCGACGTCCCAGAACACCGTCAGCGCGTCGCTGCGGGCGTGGTGGATCAGAGCGCGCAACAGCGCTTCGTCTTCGAAGCCGACGCCGCTTGCCTTGACGACGATGTCGGCCTGCGCGGCGCAGGATGCAGCCTGCTTCAGTGCATCCGGCGTTGCCTCATAGACGACGACATCGCACCAATCGGGAGCCTCGATGTCTTTATGCTTCTGCCGGTCGAAGGCGTCTGGTTCATAAAAGATGATCTCGTAACCGCGATGCGAAAGCGCCTTGAGCAGGCCCCGATAGTAGGTAGCCGCACCGTTCCAATACGACGATAGCAAGCTGGATCCGTAAAACGCGATTTTCATGCAGCAGCCTCCTTTGCAGGCGTTCCTTCGACTGCGTGTCGGTTGCCGCACGCGGCGAGTATGTCGAAGAGCTCATCGACGCGGTGACGGCATGTGTGCCGCGCGAGAATGGTTTCCAGCCCGGATGCCGCCAGCGCCCTCGCAAGCCCGGTGTCATGCAACACATCCCGCAGGTGCTGCCGCATCTCGGCCCCGTTGCGGGCGAACAGAAAATCCTTGCCGGGACGGAACAGCCCTTCAACGTCCGACCATGGCGCCGAGATCAGCGGAATGCCGCTGGCCAATGCCTCGAACATACGGATCGTGGGAATGCCGAGCAGGTGTTCACGGTAAGGCCGGCGCGGAATGTGCATGGTGAGACGATGCTGCGCGAACGCTTTCGGAACGTCGGCATTGGCGATCCAACCCTCGTGGCGCAGTCCGGCTTCGGCGAGCGCGGCCCGTGCCTCTGCTGGATAGCGAACGCCGTGAACCGTACCCGACAGACCGAGCTCGCGTGCCGGCCCAACGAGGAACTCCCGAATTTCGGCGCTGCGCTCATCATCACCCCAGTTGCCGACCCAGACCAAGTCCGACGAGGGATCGATATCGGGTTGGGGCCTGAACAGCCGGTCGTCCGCCGCTTCGTGCCAGGTAAAGGCCCGCTTGCCCCAGCCGGCGCGAAGATAGCTTTCGCGCAGCGTTTCCCCGAACACCAAAACCCCATCATAATATTCGAGGTTCAGCGCTGAGATCGACTGGGTGGCCGACACGGCACGATGGTGCGTGTCGTGGAACAGCAGCGTGAAATTGCCGCGATTGAGCTTCGCGCGCCCGATGCGAGCGACGAGGCTCGGATCCGTCCATTCATGGACGATCACCGCATCGGCGTCCGCAAGCCACGCTTCGTGATCGAATGAAGCGTCATAAGTCACTGGTATCAGCTCGGGAAAATCCCTCCGGAAGCGTTCGACGGCGAAGGGGCCTTTCTCGGCCAACAGGTTCGACCGGCTCCACCCGTCCGCGGGCTCCAGCGCAAATGCGTGATGTCCGCGCGCGATAAGTTCCCGCATGATGCCGCGCTGGAAATGCGCGTTGCCATGGTTCCAGTCGGAGACGACGGAATGGGTGTAGAACACGAACCGCATCGTCAGCGCTCCGCGACGGCCATCGCCGCCCGATCGTAGATGTCGCGCATCGCCGCTGCCTGGGCCTGCAGCGAGAACCGGCGCGCGCGGCGAGCGGCACGCCGGCCGAGTTGACCCCGCAGGTCCGCGTCGCCGACGAGTTGGGCGATGCATCGGGCGAGCGCACCGGAATCATGCACGTCGAAGAATACCGCCGCGCCGTCCCAGATCTCACGGTAGGTCGCAATATCGGCGAGCACCAATGGCGTGCCCGAGAGCGCGGCCTCCAAGGCGGCGAGCCCGAAAGGCTCGTAGATCGATGGCGAAACAAAAATGCCGGCCCGAGCCATCAGGCGACGTGCCTTGGCATGGCCGAGCGGGCCAAGCGAGACGCAATGATCGAGGCTGGTCCGCTGACCATCCGTCCCGTCGAGCGGACCGGCGGCATAGACCGGCCATTCGGCAATCGCAGCCGCCGCATCGAGCACCGATGCGTTCTTGCCCTCGTCCCACCAGCGGGCCGCGGCGAGGACGAACGGCTCGCGGCGCGATGCGCGGGGGCCGGGTAAGGCGCCGTTGTGAACGATGTTCAAGCGCGAGATCGGTCCATAGCAGGCCTCGATCATATCGGCGTGGCTTTGACTGGGCGCCACGACCGCCTCGGCACGGTCGAAGCCGGCCCTGTTGCGATCCTTCTGCCAGGCCCAGTCACCCGCCGCGACCTGATTGCGCACCGCATGCAGCCAGGTCACGACGCAGGAATGTGAGACCACCACGACGGGGCAGGGCGGATCGATCCTGGCCGCTTGCGCCGGCGCGTTGAGATGAACGAGATCGGCGGCAAAGCCCGTTGCCAGCGCCTGCAGCTCGTCAGGAAATCGGTCGAGAGCGCCCTCATCGCGCGTCATCCAGTCCGGCGGGGTTTCGAGCCACGCGAGCGTAGCGAAGGACTGCACCTCCCGGACCTGCTCCGCCGAAGGTCGAGGCCCCAGGCCGGCCAGCATGATGCTGTCGCCACCGGCAGCCAGCGCGCCTGCCAGATCGAGCGAATAGCGCCACACCCCACCGACGGCGTCGGTGGTCATCAGGATCCGCCTTGGGCGATGGATCAGTGATTGCAGCATGAGGACTCCAACTCGGCGAGTGCGCGCGGACGCTGGTCCTGGATGTCGCTGAACGTCCGGAACGAGGCGAGGTAGTGCTCATGCGCTCGCTCCCAGGCAAAATCATCGGGCTCGCCCCACAGCTCGCGGTAGCTCGGCGAGCTTGGATAGGGATAGAGCGGCACCGGCTCGTTGGCCCATACCCCGTTGTCGATGAGATGCTTGCGCCAATAGTCCACCAGCGCAGGGTCATCCTCGACCACGCCGATCAGATTGGCCTGGACGAATGGAACGTGGCGGCGGGCGTCGACCAGCAGCGCGGCCAGTTCCTCGGTGCCCAGCCGGCAGCGCTTGGCCAGCATCTCGCGGCCTTCGACGGTCAGGCTTTCGAGGCCTGCTTCGATCGAGACGCAGCCGGCCGCGCCCAGCAATTCCAGCAGCTCCGGTTTCCAAAGGTCGATGCGCGTCTGCACGCCGAATTGGACGTCGCGGCTGATCAACGCCTCGAGCAGCGCCTTCTGCGGCAGGAAGATCTCGTCGATGAAATAGATATAGCCGACGCCTTGAGCGATCAGGCCGTCGATCTCGGCGATGACCGCATCATGGTTCCTGCGCCTATACGCATCGCGAAAGTCGATCTTGGCGCAGAAGCTGCAATTGTAGGGGCAGCCTCGGGACGCCTCGACTTCCGCACCGGCACCCCTCTGGTCGGCGTCGAAGCGGTGATGATGATGGCTGTGCGCCGCGATCCAGTCGGATGGCCAGGCGAGCGCAGGATGATCGACGAACTGGCTGGCATGCACGCCGCCATTGAACACTGGGAAATCGTTTTGGAGACGAGCGGTGTGCGCAACCTTGCTCCAGTCGCTTTGCTGCGCGAGCTCCGCCACCACCTCCTCGCATTCGCCGCGCACAACGATATCGACGCCTAGTTTGCGCAAGGTGGGAGCCGGCGTCGCCGAGCTATGCGGCCCAACAGCGACGGTGCGGCCTCCGCGCCCGGCAAGATGGTTCAGGAACTCTGCCGGCACACGCAGTTCCGGCGGCGCGCAGCGCCAGAACAGATAAGTCGGCGCGGTCGTCACCACAGTCATGTCCGGCGCGAACGCCGCCGCGCGCTCGGCAAGGGCCGCGTTATCGAGATCCTGCAGCTGACCGTCCAGCATCAGCACCTCGTGCTGATTGGCTTCGAGCAGGGCCTTGCAGTATCCAAGCTCCAGCGGCAGATGCGGCTGTCGGCAGCCGAAATAGATGCTGTGCTCATAGGTCCAGTTCGGGTTTACCAGCGCGACCTTCATGCGACGTACCTCTGGGCTTCCGGAAGTGGCTGGAGGCGGTGCCGCAGCAGCCAGCTGGCCAGGTCGCGGACACCTTCACGCCACGGGACATGCGCCCGCCAGCCGAGAGCGGCCTCTATCCTGCGGGTGTCGGCGACAAAGAAGGGCTGATCGCCGGTGCGTGCGAGCTCGTGGTGGAGCGCGATGTCGCGGCCGGTAATGGCGGCGATCTCCGACAGCAGTGTGCGCAGGCTGACGGCGTTGCGCGGTCCACCGCCGAGGTTGAACGCCTGGCCCTTGAGATCCTCGATCCTGGCCAGCACGGCGCGATAGGCGGCGACCGCGTCGGACACATGCAGGATGTCGCGCACCTGTTTGCCGTCGCCGTAGATCGTGATGAGCCGGCCGCTGAGCGCGCTCAGCAGGAAATGCGCGACCCAACCCTGGTCCTCGGTGCCGAATTGGCGAGGTCCGTAAATGCAGCTCATGCGCAGCACCGCTGTCGGCAGGCCATAGGACTTGGCATAGTCGAGGACATACTGGTCCGCCGCGCCCTTTGAGCAGCCGTATGGCGTGCAGAAGTCGAGCCCGATCGTCTCGTCCACACCATTGGCGCGAATGGCATCGTCGGCGGGCTCGTAGCGATCATCGGCTTCACGCACCGCAATCTGGGGCAAGCTGCCATAGACCTTGTTGGTGCTGGCGAAGACCACCGGTGCGCCCGCCTGGCGAGCAGCTTCGAGCACGTTGAACGTGCCCTTCAGATTGATCTCGAGGTCTTTCGCGGGATCGAGCAGGCTCGTGGTTACGGCGGTCTGGGCGGCCAGATGGAAGATCGCCTTCGCCGGCGCCAACGCCGAAGCCACCCTGCTTTGGTCGCGTATGTCCACGGTTTCAACGCTGAGATGACTGCCATGCTTGCGCTGCAGCCATTCGAGGTTCTGCTCGACGCCGGGACGGCTGAAATTGTCGATGACAAGCACGGGCTTTCCATCCGACAACAGACTGTCGGCCAGGTTTGAGCCTATGAAGCCGCTGCCGCCGACGATCGCCACCGGCGCCTTGCGAACGGTGCGATGCCGTTGGCTCATGACACCAGCCCTCTCTCTTCAAGCTCTCGCTTCATGTCGGCGCCGCGGTCGACGGCGACGCTATTGCGAACCCAGGCCGCGAATTCACCGAGCGAGTTCTCCAGCCTGTGGCTTGGCTCGAAGCCGAGCAGTTCGCGCGCTTTGCCGATGTCGGCGAAGCAGTTGCGGATGTCGCCGGCGCGCGCCTTGCCGAGAATCTCGGGTGGCCGCTTCGGAACGCCCATCGCCTCGGCAAGCAGGCGGGCGACCTCGGTGATGGTGTAGGCGCGCCCGCTGCCGATGTTGATGGCGTGGCCGGCCGCCTGTCGTTGCTCCAGCGCAAGGCGGAAAGCCCGGGCGACGTCGCGCACATGGACGAAATCGCGCTTTTGCTTGCCGTCCTCGAACACCATCGGCCGCTTGCCGTTGGCAAGGCGAGCGGCGAAGTTGGCGAGCACGCCGGTGTAGGGATTGGCGAGTGCCTGTCCGGCGCCGAAGACGTTGAACAGCCGCAAGGCCACGGCATCCACATTGTAGGCCTGGCCGAAGATCAGCACCGCGCGCTCCTGGGCATATTTGGTCAGCGCGTAGATCGAGGCGAGATCAGGCCGCTTCTCTTCGTCGGTGGGGATTGGCGACAGCGTTTCGCCCGCGGCCGACAAAAGGTCCCACTGGCCGGTTCTGACATCGCTTGGTCTGCGGCGGGCATTATCGATGCGCTTGCCGTCCGGAGTCTGGTACAGCCCCTCGCCGTAGATGCTCATCGATGACGCTACAACGATCCGTTCGACCGGTTTTTTGATCAATGCCTCGAGCAGCGTGGCGGTGCCGAGATCGTTAGTGCCGACATAACGGGCGATCTCGTACATGGATTGGCCGACGCCGACTTCGGCGGCGAGGTGGATGACGGCATCGGCATCCGAAACCGCTTCGGCCATCATCGCCCGGTCACACACATCGCCCTTGGTCAGCGCGGCACCGGCGGTAATGCTGATGGCTTCGCCGCCATGCACCTGGTCCAGGAGCGCGTCCACGATGCGCACTTCATAGCCATGTTCGATGAGTTCCTGGGTGACATGCCGGCCGATAAAACCGCAGCCCCCCGTAACCAGTATACGTTTCACGAGAACTCCTTGCGGATTAGGCGTTGGGCTTCCGAACTGCGGGACAAAAGGTTTGTTCCTTGCTTCCAACAAAGTTCCCTTCGCGGTTGCAGGCCGGGCTGCGCAGAATGGGAACTTTGGTCTTTGGGCGTTGTTAGGGGCAAGGGTCCCAGCGGCGAGAAAGGAAAAGCCATGTCCGAGGCCAAGACGACCACCAATCACGACGACATCCGTAAGTGGGTGGAGGAGCGGGATGGGCATCCCGCAGTTGTTCGCACCAAAGGCGAGGGCGGCATCCTGCGCATCGACTTCGGCGATCCGGAGGAAGCGCTCGAGCCGATCGAGTGGGATGAGTTCTTCCGCATCTTCGATGAGAACGACCTCGCTTTCCTTTATCAGGACAAGGCCGGAAGTGGAGGAAAGAGCCGGTTCAACAAATTCGTCGAGCGCGGCCGCAACGCTTGACCGCCCGCGTCGTTGTCCATTCCCTCGCAACGGCCGTTGGCGGCAAATGCACGACGGAACCATTTACAGGTCCGGTGGTTGCGCGTCGGCGTGGAGTGATTGCCATGGGACTCTTTTCCGACCTGAACAAGAAGCTGACCGAAAACATCTATGCGCATGGCAGCTATCTGACCGATCCGAGTGCCGATCTGCCCCGGCGTGTCGCAGAAACGGTCGATCTTCTCATGCCGTTCATCCAGCCGGATGCGCGCGAGGACGTGAGGCTGCAGATCCTCGGCATTGTCCACGAGCATATATATGACGAGCCCGAGAGCGGCCTGGCGGATTCAGCTGCCGACGAATGAGCTTCCTTCGCCGGATCCAGCACGTCAGGAGCGCCATTGCCAGCCTGCCCTGAAGCGCCCGAGAACTCCAGCTCATGGAACAGCGTGGCCGGCTGACCTTGATGAACCTTGAAGGTTCCCCTCCAGCGTGCCGAGCAGAGCTACGCGCTAGCTGATGTCGACGGTTTTTCGTTTCTTTCTTGGCGGCGACTTAGGCTTTGCGGCGTCAGGGGTCGACTTTGCCGCGGCCGTTGCGGCCAGGCGCTGTTCACGCAGCCGAGCCGTCTTTGCCTGCCGTGCCAGCCGTTCGGTTTCGAGCAGTTGGCGCGCCGCAGCAGATGTTTGCTCACCTCTGCCCTTGTCGATCTTCCGCGCGGTCACGGTCGCTCCAAAGTCATTCACTGTTGCAGGCTTATCCGACATGCCCGGCGGTCTGTTCACCAGCCGACGGACCAGCAGGGGAGAAGCTCATCCTTTATCCCCGTGCACTCGCTGATCCTCCGTTTCGCGCAACAGCCGCACGATCGCATCCACCGGTGAGGAATCTGCCGCCGGCTGCATTCTGCGTCGCCACAGATGGCGAAGAAGTCTTCTCAGTTTTGACATCGGAATCGCCTCCTTGAGCTACAGAGCTACAAACTCGCGTCGACGAAGGATGTTCCTGAGCGGAGAACCGGCTTCCTTGCACGTCAAAATCAAGCGGCAGTTATCGGAGCAGCGCGGCAAACAGGAACGCGACGGCCGCCAGGATCACGAGCGCCGCAATCACCAGAACAGGTGCCGTCCTGGCCGGCTGAAGCCCGGCCGCGTTCTCAGGACGCCGCATTGCGTTCGCGAAGCTCGCCTGGTTGGTGAATTTCGGTTCGCGCTGTGTAGCGGGACGGGCCGGATTGGCGTGGCCACCGGCCTCCGAATCCGTTTCCTGGGGCGCGGCTGCCGGATCGAAGCCGGGTGTCTTGTCCTGGTTCATACCCGCCTGAATCGCGCCTCGATCCTCCGCCGGTGTTCGCTTGGTCGGTGCGGTCATGGACATCTCCTTCCCAACCAAACATCCGTCGGGCCTTGCTGTTCCCGCGTGAAGCTGTGCAGCAAGAGGCGATGAGAAGCGCCGCCGGAGATCATCTTCCCGGCGTGCCGAACATTGACGCGGCAAGCTTGAACAGAGCCGGAACTTTTCCGATTGGGCCAGCTTTAATCTTCATCAAGTGAAGATGACGAGGCGGCGATGCAGGTTCTCGGGACCGAAGTACATGCCGGACTCGACGGCATGATCGTCGAGTTCCTTGGCGAAGGCGGTGAAAAGATCGCGGTCACGATGCCCGTATCCGATCCGCGATGGAGGCTTGATAAAGCCGCTCTTGTCGACCGTGCCAAAGGTATGATGGCTCAGTGTGCGGTCTTCGACAATCCGAAGGGTCCTCAATCCAGCCAGGACAGCCATCCCGCCAGACCTGCCACCTCAGCCAAGCCGGACGGTCCGTTCACATTCGAGTATCGCGACAATGGCAGCGTGCGACAGCTCGAGGGCGTGGAGTTGGCAAGCCTGGAGGTCGCGCATGACGAGGCGTTGCGCTCGGCAATCGATCTGCTGGACGATACCGCGACCGAAGGCGGGCAGGAGGGCTGGGCCGTCCGGGTCAGGGACGGAAGCGGCAAGATAGTGTCGTCGGTCGACTTCGATGAGGCAAGGCGCGAAAAAGCGTCAGCGGAGTGAGGACTCGGGCTGCATAGCCGAAGAAAGGTCATAAGATGCTTCCCTTCCTGCCGCTGGACATGCTGGCAGCTCCTAGAGGCGACGGGCTGCACCCCAAGTTTGCCCGCCTGCTCAGATCAGGCCTTGCTTCGGCCGAGCCTGGAGTGGTCGTGCTCCGCCAACCCGGAAACGGTGGGATGGTCCAGGCCGGTCCCAATCCGCTCGGCAACATCGACGGAGCGCCGCAGGAAAACGTCCTGCGCTTCCCCGCCCGGAAAAGCGTCAACGGCCGACGCCGGAACGGCTAGCGAGCACCTGGGGATGCCCGCTTCGGAGGGCAGGATCTGCTGGCGACGGCACGCCCAAAGCGCAGACAGGTCTTCCTTCGGAACGTTCGGGACGGCGGCCAGTTCGATGCCGTGCAGGCTCCGCTGCTGGACGTCTGCCGAAGATCGGGCGGCAAACTGATCGGCCCGCGTCCGGTCCCTCGCGCGCGGGCCTGCCGATCTCTCGGGAGTAAACCAGTCACAGAAGGATAGATGGGAGCTTGTTATGAGATACCAAACGCTCGACCAATTGCACTCAGTCGCCGACATCAACCCGCTCGTGCCGCTCGCGACACGGACTGAAAAGATAGAGAGGTGGGCAGAACTGCTTGACCGCAATCCGCTGCGCTCTCTGGCTGCGCTCACCGGCACCGAGTATCTTTATCCAGGGATGCGCGAAGAAGCCCGAGCGGCAGGATCTCCCCTTAGCGTTGCCTTTGAGGACCCGCTGCTCAAGGCATCGGGCTTGCAATCCGACACCTACGGGGAAGCCAGACGTTTCTTTGAGCTCGCCGATTGGCAACTGCATGAAATCGTCTGCAGCTGCCATGCTGGCGCGACAATGCAGGCCGGTTGGGCTGCTCAGCGCGTCCGCAGGATCGTCACCGGCAATCGCTTTCTTGCCTGGCTGAGAAGTCGTTTTGTGCGCTGATTGAACCCTACCGATTTGGCGGCTGTTGGACAGTCGCCAGCGGCACTCGAACGTCAATGCAGCAAATCTGCCCCGCGTGGGCCAGAGAGCGCGCGCTTCGATCTCGCCTGGAAACAGCAGCAGTTGCCGGTTGCCTACATCGGGGCAGTCATGACCACGTATCCTGCTGTTCGAACTGCTGCCATATCTGGAGGAGTTCGTCAGAGGCTTGCGGACACGCCGGCCGACTGGTGCCTCCCAAGGCCCGGCGAAGCAAGGCTGGCGAGACGATCATGCGGTGAGAACGCGCCAGGTTGCGCTGACCTCAGATGCTCTTGCTTCCTCTTCTTGCGGGAATGTAGCGCGGCCCGTGACCGAACTTTCGCCAATTAGGGGACTTGGGTCGCATGTATTATGGGACTGTGGCCCGAGAGTGGAACAAACACTTGCAAGTTCTCTTTTCTCTAGGGTGAAGACTCAAGAAGGAGAGAAAGTCATGTCTGACGGACCTACAGTCGTAAACTCCGGAAGTGGCGGAACAGTGGTTGCTGTAATCCTCGGCATCATTGCAATTGTTGTGTTATTGTTCTTCACCGGAGTAATTAACTTAAATGGTAGCGGAGGGAAGGACGTGAACGTGAGCGTCAACACTCCAAAGCTTGAGGCACCGGCCGCACCGTCCGTTTCCAAACCCGCTGCTCCGGCCAAACCCGCCCCCGCACCTGCAAACGGGGGCTAAGTCTGACCGGCCATTACGGGCTCCGGTATTTTCGCCGGAGCCTTAGCGTTTCGCCTCTCGGCAAATCACTTGGCTGGGATCACAGACGACGTATTGCCTACGGTCTCTAAACTACCGGTCGGGGCTATGGCAGATTACGCTTGGCTCAGGCCGGCGCGTTCGCGGTTCGCGACATCCCAGTCAGGATGCCCGTGCCGGGCATTAAATGAGGGTATGGCCTTAAACCATGGCCCTTTCGAACGATCGGGCGTTGGCAACTTGGGTACTCAAATGCAAGATATTCGTCGTCAAGCTCTTGGAACATCGGCAATCCGACGCCTTTGTCCTAATGCATCCGCACCAGCATTGGTAGGCATTCACCAACTGGCAATGAAGGGACCTTGCTCGCCAGCACCCCCTATGGCCGTCTCCAGAAAATGTTTCGCATTGAGGGACTTATGAGTTGACGGATACGACGTTCGTCTCACGCGCATTGCGACTGACGGGCAAGATACAGGTATTGGCGGAACAACCGGGGCTTTCCGCTATTCCCGAGTAGCCTGCCGCGCACGTTGCCAATTTGCGCCCTTCAGGCTACTCCAGTACCTGCCCGTCGGCTCCGCCCGGCGGGCTTTTTTCATGACAACCAGCGATAGCACGGGACCGCGCCAGAACGGCCTGAAGCGCGGCGATCGCTTCATCCGGCACCTTGCCATCCGGCACGACGAAGAATTCATGCTCTGCCGGCCTATGTAGCGGGGTACGATTTGAAACCGGTAGGCGCGCAGAGCTGCGCGAAGATCCTCGACCAGATCGTCAACAAGTTGCGCCGTTCGGCGAAATCCACGGATCTGGAGTCGTGAAGGATCGCTTGCGCCTGCGGAGCGAGGTCATCCCTCGACGCGAGCGGTGACCATCTCGAGGGGAACGAAAGGGCCGGAAGCGGATTGGATATTCATTCGCCGACGAGCAAAACGGCAGGGATGGCGACAGACCGGGAAAGTTATCATGAGCGAGCCGTTGAAAACCACGAATCATGAGGTGATCCGAGCTTGGATCGAAGCCCGCGAAGGCAGACCAGCGGTCGTGCGCACAGCGGGCAAGGCCGCTGTGCTGCGTGTAGATTTCGGCGAGTGCGAAGACGATCTGCAGCCCGTCGAATGGGAAGAGTTCTTCGCGATATTGGATGGCAACGAGCTTGCCTTCGTGCACCAGGACATCACCGCCGAAGGATTGCCCAGCCGTTTCAACAAATTCGTCCAACGCGAATAACGAATCGACCCGAAATCATCGGCTTGAATTAGGCTCTCCCGTTTCGCCTGACGCTCATTGGTTGCCCGGCATTTTGCTGCTGTCTTGCAGGTTCTTTTTTATGCCGGCCGCCGGAGACGTGTCCTGCGGTGCGTTGCCACCCTGGTTCTACTCCGGCGTCCGTTTCAGCGGCGCCGTGGGTCAGCCTCGCTCGACATAGATGAACGCCGCATAACACGCCAGCAGGACCACAACAGTCAGTTCAAATCCTGTCCAGCCGTCTGCTTCATACGTTGCGCCGTTCGGCGACGTCCACGGATCTGGAGTCGTGGAGGATCGCTTGCACCTGCGGAGCAAGGTCATCTTGCTTGGCCTCCTGTTCTTCATTCCCCGCGGTGCCTTCGGTGTCCGTCGGCCTCGGTTTGCTCGTTGCGTTCAGCACGCCGCCGCTGCTCCTCAACGGAACCGTCGCGATTGTCATGGTGGCGCATTTTCGTCCTGATTTCCGCTTTCACCTTCGGCAATGTGTCTGCGGGTCTGTCGCGTCTGTCGCCGGACTTCGAGCAGGTAGCCTCAAGCCTCGGCGCGAGGCCAGCCTATCGGCTCTGGCATGTGATGCTGCCTCTGCTCGCACCATATCTCGCCGCGCCATTCGGGCTGAGCTTTGCGCTTTCCATGGGCGAACTCGGTGCCACGGTGATGGTCTATCCGCCGGGCTGGGTGACGCTTCCGGTTTCGATCTTCTCGCTGACCGATCGCGGCGACATCTTCGCGGGCGCGGCGCTCACCATGATTCCTGGTCGTCGCGACCCTGGTCCTGCTGCTCGGCCTCGAACGCATTACGCGGCGCGCGACGGGATCCTAGGTCTTCCGCGCGCGATCGCGTGGCCATTCTTCCCGGAATTGTCCTCAGGCTTTGCCACAGACACCGCTATGGCTTTTCGAGAGGCGACTCCCGCCTCGGACACCGCCCCTGAGGTGCAAGGACATCGCTCCCTAAGCTGGACGATTCTTTGCTGACAGGGTTGCCAGAGTTCCCGGGTGAGGCTCGTCATGGCGCAGCTTCGCCATGGAAAGACACGCCGCTGGCGTTGGAATCTCTGCGGTTCACTTCCCGCTGCCGAAAGCAACTTCCAACCTTCATTCGCCCCCCTCGAACGTTGTAAGAACCAGGCAGCCATCCGGCATGACCGCCTCAGCCATGTCCAATCTGGCTCGGCTTCAGCAAGCTCATCGAGTGGCTCTTGGACGCCCTGATTCGTGCGGCCGGCGGCTCTTCGCAAAAAATGTTGGCCTGGTTCGGTCAGACTGAAACGCGCTGGAGGAAGCCTCCGGAAAAAACGATGTTCAAACGAAGAATTAACCGCCTTTCGGAGGGGGTCTCTTTATCTTGCCTTGCACGCCTTATACATACAGGCTAACAACAACAACTCATGAATAAGATATAGGCAATCGTAGGTGCAGCGTACTAGCAATGGCATCGCACGCTCGCAGCGTACTTACGCCAAGCTTGCGGTCGGATTGTCGCCTCCACTGGTTCATGCGACAATCCGAGCTTAGTGCGATGGCCAATTCCATAGGTTAGAACGGCCGGCTCGCACTCTCGACGGACCGACAAAACAGATGGTCCAAGCGCCTGACATAAGCAGATCAGGATAGAGATTTGATGCATCTGGAGCAACGGACAAACCGTGTTCCCTGGCCTCGTTGGAAGCTTCTCCCACGCGCGTGGAATGGCATGAACCTCATGTGCGATGGCTCTGCCTTAATCTCGACAGTCAATGACGGAGCGCTTTTTTGCAGCGAGAGACACGAGAATTTCCGCTGCTGGAATCCCTCCTGGGGATGCAGTCCTGTCCAAAAGCAACGCTTACTCAGAGGAGGGTTTGCGTTCTCCCGCGGGAAGTCGACCCGGAACGCGGCCATGCCGCCGAGAAAAAAATCTGGCGCGACAAAAATCTGGCCCCTAGACAGTTCCGAAGGGTTTCCAGTTCACTGCCACGCCTTCGCGCTTCAAAGATCGATCGATACTGACCGCGAAAGTGCTCAGTATGCAACCGACCTGACCTGAGGGTTGGAGATGTCGTGCTCAGGCCAGAACCTGGCTTTCTTCCGGTGCAGCAGTCCGCGGGTGTAGTAGCCAATCCCTGGGGTCGCGACGCTGAGCGGCGAACCTATCCCAGCGAAATTCAATTTGAAATGATAGCCGGACTTCACGACGACGAAATCCTGTGCGGCGACATCAATGCCCTGGCTCGTAAAAGCCGCCGGGTCGTGGCTGAAGCCGGGCTTGCTCGTCAGCATGATGCTCAGCCGATCATCGACAAGAAGCACCGCCGTGTCCCCAAGTGACGAACCTTCGCCGGCGCCGAACTGTCCCTTGATCACGAAGCGGCCATCGCTCAGGCCCGCGACGACGCCGGAAACCCTCAGAGGCACGAAACCCGGCGTCATCCGCCCGCCAATGTCGAGCGTGACATGAGCGCCAATCCCGGCCTTTGCGGCTGCCTCGACGCTGACTGGATCAGTGACCGGAATGGCGCCGCGCAGGCGATCGCCATGAGCAAGCGCGCGTTCTATGATCACCGTGCTGTCGCCGGGCGCTCCGGCCAGAACGCGATCTCCCATATCGGCCAGAATATAAGGGCGCCGGTCGCGATCCTGCGCGATGAGGTCAAGGGCTCCGTCGATGGTGAGAAGATCGTCGCGAAATTGGTTGCGCCAGGTCCAAAATAGCTGGGCGAGGTCCGTCGCAACTGCTTGGGCTCGCTTGCTCTGACCATGGGTCAGCACGACGACCGCCTGGCCCATGTCTGTGTCATCCGCGTGCGGATAGACATTGAACAGAGAGATGTCCCGGATTTCCGGATGAGCCGACGTACAAGCCCGTGCACGGGCATGAAGCTCGGCTAGCGGGCCGGCGGTGGTTTCCGCTGCGCCTGGTAGAATCATGGGCACCTTGGCCACCGTGAGGACGGGCTCCAGCTTTCCATCCAGAACGTCTGCCACGCATTCGACGACGCGCTCGCCGCACAAAATCACATCCGAATGTGGGTTTTCCTTGCATGCGATGCAGATATCGACCGATCGCAGCATGGCGGGCGTAACATGGGCATGCAGATCAAGACCGACACCAATCGGGACGTGAGGCCCGACTGCCTCGCGCAGGCGCGTGAGTAGGTCGCCTTCGGCATCCGACACCTCGTCTGTCGCCATGGCGCCGTGCAGTTCAAGCGCGATCGCGTCATATCTTTCCTTGCGAGCCTGAGCGATCAGCGCGTCGCGTATCAGAACGTAGAAGTCGTGAGCCACCAAACCGCCAGGCGGTGCAACCGCCGAAACGGTCGGGATCGTCTCGTAGCCGAGTTCCTCGGCACGATTGACGATGCCGCCAAGGGTCGTCCCAGACTGCCTTGCATGCGCAATCAGATCTTTGCCCCGCCTGATTTCGAAGCGGTCGCGCGAAGTGATCTGCGGGCTGAAACTGTGCGATTCATGAAAGAAGCGCCCGACAAGTATCCGTCCTTCGGTCAACTCTGTCTCCCAAGGATGATGTTTCGCCTCCGGTTCATGTGATGGCGTCGTCCGATGCTCCAATGTGTCATCCGCTCGGCGCGCGCAGCTTGCTCGAGCGAAGGGCCTCAACCGGGGCGGCCTTGGCCACTGCGATGTCGTGCGATCTCGATAGTGCTCATGAGGAACAGCGACACCAGGGTAAGCACAGCCGAAACGGCCGCGATGACGGGCGTCAGATTGAAGTCGATGTCCTCGAACATCTTGCGTGTTATTGTCTTGCCCTCGATGCCGGAGATGAAGAAGGCGACGGTTGCTTCATCGAAAGAAGCAAGGAAGGCGAAGACCGCACCCGCGGCGACCCCCGGCCGGATGTTCGGCAGCATGATGTGGAAGAACGCCTGCAATCGCGTGGCACCGCAATTAAGCGCTGCGAGCTCGAGGTTCGGATCGAAACGCTGGAGGGCGGCGCTGACCGTGATCACCACATAGGGAACCGCGAGCATCGAATGGGCAATAACGAACCCGTAGAAATTACCTGTCAGCCCAAGCGGGGCGAAGACCAGATAGAGCGCAACCGCAATGACGATGTGGGGCACAATCAGCGGGGCTAGCGTCAAGGCCTGCAGAAACTCTCTGCCAGGCAGCTGGCCTCGGACCAGGGCGACGGCCGCAAGTGTGCCGATGATGGTCGCCGAAACTGTCGTCGCGACCGCTATATGAAGGCTGAACCAGGTCGCCGCCATCCAGTCTGGATCGGTGAAATACGCCTCATACCACCTGAAGGTCAGGCCATGCGGCGGGAACTCGATGTAGGGCGAGGTGCCGACCGACATAGGAATGACGATCAGCGTCGGCAGCAGGAGGAACAACAGGATCACCCCGATCACCATCGCAGCGAGAATCGTCGCCGCATTGATGGCGAGAGGGCGCTTTTCTCGGGCAGCTCGTTCGGCGAGAACCAGGTCAGCGTTAGCCAAGTTTGAACCCCTTGTTGAGCGCGAGCGCGTGCCGGAAGACAATGGCCAGCAAAAGTGTCGCGAATAGCAGAGCGGCCGCCAGAGCTCCTGCGAATGACCAGTCGAGAAGTTCCGTCGTCTGCTGGCCAATCAAGGTCGACATCATGAGCGTGCTTGGCCCACCGACGAGCGCCGGGGTGATGTAGAACCCGAGCGACAAGATGAAGGTGATCAGCACACCCGCACTCACGCCAGGACTGCTCAGTGGCAACGTCACGCGAACGAAGGCCTGAAGGCTGCCGGCGCCGAGATTGCGCGCTGCCCTGACAAGGTCGTCGGGAATGCTGCGAACCACCGAGTAGATCGGCAAAATCATGAATGGCAGCAGAACCTGCGTCATCGCCGCAATCACGGCGCCCTGCGTATAAAGAAGCCGCAACGGCGCCTCGATCAGCCCTGTCTCGATCAGCGCGTTGTTGACGACGCCATTGCGCTGCAGGAGCACTATCCATGCGTAGGAGCGAACGAGAATGCTCGTCCACAAGGGGATGAGCACGCATGCGGCGATCAGCAGCGCGGTCCGCCAGGAAACGCGTGCCATGGCCAGGGCCACGGGATAGCCGAGCAGCAACGCAAATGCGGTCACGACGAAGGCGATCTCGAACGTGCGCCACAAGACAAGCAGAAAGAGCGGCTCATGCAGGATACGCGCATAGTTCGCAAGCGTCGCTTCCGGGACGAAGATGCTGCCCCAGAAAAGCTTTCCGACCGGATAGAGGAAGCCGCCGAAGAGAAGCACGACAAGTGGGGTGATGAGGGCCAGCGACAGCATCGGCCCGTATTGTCGCGCCGAAGTTGGGCGGCGTCTCTTTGCGAGGGGTTTGGTGGCCATCGTCACTGCCTCCGCTTGCGAAAGATTTGCACGGCCTGGCTTGGAATGTTCAGGCCGACGCGATCGCCTTCCCGAGGCGGCGACATGCCATGATCCGTGCTGGCCTGGACATGGAGCAGCTCGCCGCCAGTCAGGCGCACGAGGTAAGTCCGGAACGAGCCGACGAAGATCACGGCTTCAACGACGCCGTTGAGCGGCCGGTTATCGCTGTCTCCCGGGGGGACCATTCGTATCGCTTCCGGGCGCACGGCGAGACGCATTTTTTCGCCGGGCTCGGGCGGCGTCGCCAGAGCGGGTGGACATTCCTTCAGATAAATGAATCCACTCTGGCCCAGACCAAACTCGAGACCGGTTCCGTTGCAGCTATGACAGACAGCCTCGAGGAAATTCGTCTTGCCCACGAAATCGGCGACGAATGGCGTGGCGGGACTGTCATAAAGCTCGGTCGGTGAACCAATTTGTTCCAGCGAGCCGTTGCGCATCACTGCGATGCGGTCCGACATCGTGAGTGCTTCCTCCTGGTCGTGGGTCACATAAATGACGGTTACGCCCAGGCGTTGCTGGAGGCGCTTGATCTCGATTTGCATCTGCTCGCGCAGCTTCTTGTCGAGTGCCCCAAGCGGCTCATCCATAAGAAGCACAGGGGGCTCGAATACAAGCGCGCGCGCCACTGCAACGCGTTGCTGTTGCCCACCCGAGAGCTCGCTCGGCAGGCGTTTGCCACAGTCTTGAAGCTGGACCAGTGCCAGAGCGTCTGCGACGCGGCGCGCGATCTCGGCTTTCGCAACCTTGCGCATTCGCAGCGGAAAGGCGACGTTATCGGCAACCGTCATGTGGGGAAACAGCGCGTATCGCTGAAACACCATGCCGATATTGCGCCAGTTGGGTGCAACATAGGTCACGTCGCGATCGCCAATCCGGATCGAGCCTTCAGTTGGGACCTCGAAGCCGGCAATCATCATAAGCAATGTAGTCTTGCCGGACCCCGATGGGCCGAGCAACGAGAGAAATTCGCCAGGACGAACCTCGATGTCGACCCCTTCGACAGCGCGAACCGCGCCGTATCGCTTACCCAGGCCGCGAACCGATACGCTTGCTCCATCCACTGCTCGCCTACCTCCGTAATTCCAAAGTTCAGGCACCGCTCCTCAGCGTCGCCACGTCCGACGGCACTGGCGTTTCTGGCATTGCGCGATTGGCTGCGCTCAATTCAGCTTGCGATCCAAGTGCTCCAGCGCTGCAGGACCTTCTGGCGGTTTGCCGCAAGCCAGTCGCGGTCGACACGAACGATGTTCGACCAGTTGGCCGCCTGCAGCACGCTTGAGGCCTTGGCGTCCGCTGGCAGGAAATCGAGAGCTTTGCGCTGAGCCGTCGAGCCGAAAGACTCGGCCGCGAACTCGGCATGTGCCTTCGGTCGCGTGTAGATGAAATCGAGCAGCGCGAGCGCGGCGTTCGGATGCTGAGCGCCTTTGGTCACTGCCCAGAACGCGGCGTCCAACGGCGCGCCGTTCCAGCTGATGCCGAGCGCAATCCCCTCGCTGCGCAGCCGGAAGGCGCGCCCGGAAAACAGCATTGCCATCACCACTTCGCGCGTCCGAAAGATCTGCTGGCTCTGATCGCCGCTCTTCCACCAGACCGTGACATGCGGCTTGATCTCGTCCAGCTTGTTGAAGGCGCGATCAACGTCCAGCGGGAACAGCGCATCGCGGGTGATGCCATCCGCCTCGAGTGCTGCAATCAATGTCCACCACGGATTGCCGATGTTGGGTAGCGCCCTCGGTCCAGGGAAAGTCTTCACGTCCCAAAAGTCCGCCCAGCTTGCCGGCTGAGCCTGGCTGTCAGCGAAGCTGCGCTTGTCGAATGCAAGAACGCCGCCTCCGATATCGAACATCACGCCCTCGCGCAGGCATGAACCGTCGACACCCTGGCCGGCCACGTCAGGCAGCGCCGCGCAATCGCCAAGGTCGCGAAGCAGGTCTGTGACGTCCGGGGTCAGCGAGTCAATCGAAAGGGTGATGACGTCCCATTCAACCCTTCCAACAGATGCCATCGCCTTCAACTTGGCGAGCTTTTCACCATAGCCGCCGCCGGTCGCGATCACCTCTATTCCCGTGGCTTCCGTAAACGGGAGATAGAAGTGCTTCTTGACAAGATCTCCATAGGCCCCAGTGCCGCCAGCCACCACGACTTGTCGCTCGCCCGCCTGGCGTGCGCGCTGGACGAGTTCATCCAAGGGGGCAGCCATGACACGTTCCGGCCATGCCAACCCAATCCCCGCGACCGCGGCCGCTTCGGCCACTAGATTGAGCACTCTGCGCCTGTTCATCGACAGTCCCGCGAACCCAAACTCATCCATCCTCAGCCTCCCTGCTAAGCGCTCGATCGTGTCGGCTTTTAAAATATGAAATTTGATGTAACAAACTGTCCATATTTCTGTCAAGCCTTCGTAAGCCACCGTTTTTGAATCCGCTGGCAATGGCCATGCCCTAGCACTAGGGTTTGGCCGCATTTCCGCAGCGAATCGGGCGGGCAAGCTTTTATGTGAGCTGCCGGCTTCCTTGCAGGACGAGATGGGTGGATCACCGATGTTTGCTGCGCCAAAAAGGGGCAAGGAAGGGCTTCCGGGCGATCTTGCGCCGATCAGCCGGCACAGGGGCCTGGGTGAGACCGCCTATGCGACCTTGAAAGATTCGCTCATTCGCGGAGCAATGCAGCCAGGCACCAAGCTAACTCTTCGTTCGGTTGCCGAAGTTCTTGGTGTCAGCACGACGCCCGCACGCGATGCCATCACGCGGTTGATCGGGGAGGGTGGATTGGTCAATGCGGGCCCCAAAACCGTGATCGTCCCCTACCTCAGCCTCTCAGACCTTGATGAAATCACCGCAATTCGCCTTTCTTTGGAAGGCCTGGCGGCCGAACAGGCCACCAGCAATTTCACCGAGGCGGATATTCATGAACTAGAAGATTTGCAGGAGCGCATCAATCGCGGTCTGGATGAAGGCCGATACACTGATGTGCTCGACGCCAACAAGGATTTCCACTTTCTGATCTACCGCCGCTCGGGCATGAGCCGGCTCGTGACCATCATTGAATCCTTGTGGCTTCGGATGGGGCCTGCATTCAACGGCCTTTACCCGGAGTTTGCGCAGTCGCGGACCGGTGTTTCCAACCATTTGTGGGCTTTGCGCGGTTTGCAGGACAGGGATCCGGCGGCGGTGCGGGCCG
This sequence comes from Mesorhizobium argentiipisi (SeqCode), assembly GCF_037179585.1. Lineage (NCBI taxonomy): Bacteria > Pseudomonadati > Pseudomonadota > Alphaproteobacteria > Hyphomicrobiales > Phyllobacteriaceae > Mesorhizobium > Mesorhizobium argentiipisi (SeqCode). The sequence goes on along the minus strand of NZ_JAPYKO010000035.1, from coordinate 38,744 downwards.
CAATAGAGAACGATATTCGTAGCGGTTATCGGCGCCTGTCCTCGCAACTTGTTGCCGCTGGGCAGGACGAAGCTGAAGTGCCCACCTGAATTTTTTGTTGCATCAAATTCTAAAATCTGATTTCCCTCCATGGTATTCAACGGCGCATCGGTAGATGTGGACCAACCATGGAGGTGAGGTGTGTCCAGTTTCCAGACTTTCCACGAAACCGCTTTCCCCCCTGGGCCTCAATCGCAAGCATTGTTTGAGCGCGCTCATGCAGTATTCCCGGACGGGACGACCCGCATCACGGTCGAGCGGGATCCGTTTCCTCGCTACATTGCGCGCGCAAAGGGGGCCTATCTGACCGATGCCGACGGGAAGCGCTTCCTCGACCTCAACCTGAATTTTACCACGCTCATACACGGTCACGCCTTCGAACCTATTATTGCTGCCGTCGAAAGCCAAATCAGGAACGGCACTTGTTTTGCCAACCCTACGGAGGCGGAAGTCGAGCTCGCCTCCCTGTTATGCGCCCGCGTGCCCCGGCTCGAGCGCATCCGCTTCGTCAATACTGGGACGGAAGCCGTCATGTTTGCCGTCAAGGCAGCCCGGGCGTTCACGGGACGATCGCGGATCGCCAAGATCGAAGGCGCTTATCACGGCGCTTATGACTGGGTGGAAGTGGCCCAGGCAAGCGTGCCGCAAAATTGGGGGCCTCCAGATAGCCCGGCGGCAACCCCTTACTACCGCGGCATGCCGGCGTCGGTTCTGGACGATGTGATGGTGCTACGCTTCAACGATGCGGCTCGGGCGCGTGAATTACTGAGCAGACACGCCAGCAACATCGCGGCCGTCGTCATCGATCCGATGCCCAGCCGTGCTGGGCTCATCGCTCCCGAACCGGAATTCGTCACTGCGCTCCAGAAAACGGCGCGCGAGCACGGGATACTCATCATCAGCGACGAAGTGCTCAATTTTCGCCAGGCCTCTCACGGCGCCGCGGCGCGTTACGGCATTCAGCCGGACCTGTTCGCCCTGGGCAAGATCATCGGCGGCGGGTTCCCCATTGGGGCGGTTGGAGGTCTGGCCGATGTGATGAAGGTGTTCGACGGCAGCGCTGGCCGGCCATTGGTTCCGCAGGGCGGAACGTTTTCGGCGAATCCGATCTCTATGGTGGCGGGCCATGCCGCGATGAAGGCCCTCGATGAAATTACCTTCGCCCGGCTTGAAAGGTTGGGGAACGCACTGCGCAATCGTCTGGAGGACGCAATCGCACGGGCAAATGCGCCCTTTAGCGTGACGGGGGCGGCTTCGCTCTTCCGCATCCATCCGAAGCCGAGGCCTCCACGCGAGTTTCGCGAAGCGCATTGGAACGCTGCCGAAGCCAAGGTCATGACAGAGATGACACGATCTTTCGCAGGGCACGGCATCCTTCTTCCCGTTGGCGCGGCGGCTTGCCTGGCAACGACCATGGGGGAGGTGGAGGTCGACGCCGTCGCGGGCGCCCTTGAAGCATTCCTGGACCAGAATGCCGAGCTCGTGGAGGAGATTTCGTGATGTCCGCTGACGAAACCGTCGCAACGCGCGTTGCCCAGGCCCTGAAGCGCCACGGGGTTGAGCTCATTTTCGCACAAAGCCTGCCCTCAGCCGTCATCCTGGCGGCAGAGGCGGTTGGCATTCGCCAGATCGCCTACCGCCAGGAGAATATGGGAGGCGCAATGGCGGATGGATATGCGCGCCGATCCGGCCGCATTGCCGTGGTCGCAGCTCAGAATGGTCCGGCCGCGACATTGCTGGTCCCACCTCTTGCCGAAGCGCTCAAGGCAAGCGTGCCGATCGTGGCGCTCGTCCAGGAGGTGGAGCGCCCGCAATTTGACCGCAACGCCTTTCAGGAACTCGATCACGTCGGCCTGTTCCAACCCTGCGCCAAGTGGGTCAGGCGCGTCATTACGGCGGAGCGTGTAGACGACTATGTCGATGCCGCCTTCACGGTCGCCGGCAGTGGTCGCCCGGGTCCGGCGGTGCTGCTGCTGCCAGCGGACCTTTTGCGGGAGCCTGCGCCCAAATCTCTACATCCGCGTCTGGCGACGCTTGGCTCATGGCCGATCGACCGGTCGCGCCCAGGCGATGCAGCCATCGCAGCGGCGGCGGAACTGCTCGCGGAGGCGCGCCTGCCGGTCGTCATGGCCGGTGGCGGAGTCCTGACGACCGGCGCTCCTCAGGCCTTGGCTCGCTTGCAGGAGACGGCGCACCTGCCGGTCGTGACGACAGCCATGGGCAAGGGGGCCGTGAGTGAGACGCACCCGCTGTCGCTCGGCGTGCTCGGCCCGCTCACCGGCCCGGGATCGTTGGGGCGCTATTCGCGACAGTTTCTTGAAGAAGCCGATGTGATCCTGCTGGTCGGGACGCGCACCAATCAAAACGGAACCGACAGCTGGCGCTCGCTTCCGCGCTTCGCACGCATCATTCATCTCGACGTCGATCCAGGCGAAATCGGTCGCAACTACGAGGCGGCACTACGCCTCGTCGGCGACGCCGCGGAGACACTCAACGTGCTAGCGGAGGTGCTCACTAGTCGTGACCTGTCGCAGCGCCGCGCGGGCCGCGAAAAATTGGAGCGACAGATCGCGCGAACGCGTGCTGCTTTCGAGGCAGACCGCGGGACGATCTTGGCGCGCAATGCTACGCCGCTTCGGCCTGAGCGCATCATGACTGAGCTTCAAAACTGCCTTACCCCTGAGATGACGGTCGTGGCCGATGCCAGCTACTCCTCGATGTGGGTGGTGGGTCAACTCACAGCCCTCAAACCGGGGCAGCGTTTCCTCACGCCGCGCGGCCTGGCCGGACTTGGCTGGGGGCTGCCGATGGCCATCGGCGCAAAACTCGCTGAACCTCAGGCGCCCGTCGTCGCGCTGGTCGGGGACGGTGGCTTTGCCCATTCGTGGGCAGAGCTTGAAACAATGGTTCGCCTTGGCATCGGCGTTACCGTGATCGTCCTCAACAATGGCGTGCTCGGCTATCAGAAGGACGCCGAAACCGTGAAGTTTGGCCACTACACCAGTGCCTGCCATTTCGCGCCCGTCGACCATACGGCAATCGCCAGGGCGTGCGGCTGCAATGCCATGAAAGTCGAGAGGACCGAAGATGTAATGCCCGCGCTTCGAGGCGCACTCTCAGCTGATGCGCCGTGGTTGATTGATATCGCGACGGATCCCGATGCCCATCCGTCGCTGTCTCTGTTTGATGGAACACTCGACCGGTCTGAACCTTCCCGCTTTGCCATGGAGGAGGTCTGATGGCGGATCTCGGCGATGGAACGCCGGTTGCCGTCATTACCGGGCTTCCAGCGGCATAGGCTTTGCAAGCGCAGATGCGCTCCTGCGGGCCGGCTACCGTGTCGCCTTCTTCAGTCAGCAGCCGGAACGCGTCGCGACGTCCACCCGCGCCTTGGCCGGTTCTTATGGGAACGAGCGCGTACGATCCGGGGTGGTTGATCTGCGTGACCCGGAGGCGGTGCGTGGCTTCTTCAGAGACCTCAGATCGGATTGGCCAGCGCCGGCGGTTCTGGTGTGCAATGCCGGATACTCACCAAAGCGAAACGGCGGACGCGTTCCGATCGAGGAAATCGAGCTCGCTGACTGGCATGAGGTGTTGGCGATCAATCTGACCGGTGCGATGGTTTGCTGCCAATGCGTGTTGCCTGCCATGGCCGAGCGCCGATACGGACGCATCGTCTTCATCGGGTCACTCGCCGGTCGAACCATGCCGCGGATCGCCGGCGCGGCCTACACGGCATCCAAAAGTGCCCTTGTCGGCTTCGCTCGCTCCATCGTCAGCGAATATTCGCAATTTGGCATCACAGCCAATACGATTACGCCCGGCCGTATCGTCACCGACATGGCGGGTCCCACGGATTCGCCGGTCAACCAGGAGTCACTGGCGCGCATCCCGATCGGCCGTCTCGGCCGGCCAGAAGATGTCGCTCGCGCCGTTACCTTCCTGGTGGCGCCGGACGCCGATTTCGTCAACGGCGCGGTGCTCGATCTCAACGGTGGTGAATTCACGCCTCCTTGAGTCTCGTGGAAACCCTCATCTAACTCGGATCATTTCATGCCAATCCCGACCGCTTCCTTCGCGAGGTCGCCCGAATCGGGCCGGCCGGAACACTGCGATCTCATCCTTCACAACGCGAGGATCCTGACCGTGGACGCGAATGACCGCGTCGTAGCGGGCGGCGCTATTGCCGTTCGCAACGGACGCATTGCCGCGCTTGACCGCCAAGAGCGGATCCTCGCCACATACAGCTCGGATGAATTGTTCGACGCGAAAGGCGGCGTCGTCCATCCGGGCTTCATCGACGCGCATGTCCATATCTCGCAATATACCGCGCGCAGCGTGCTGCCGTTGATGGAAGGGACGTCCATCACCATGGGCCACTGGAAAGGCGAGCTGACACCGGAAGATGAGTATGCAAGCGCCCGCCTCGCTGCTCTCGATTACCTGAAATGCGGGTACACGGGTTTTGTCGATCCCGGCACCATTTTTGCGCCCGACGCGGTCGCGCCTGTCGCGGACGAAGCTGGTATCCGTATCTGGCTCACCGATCCTTATGTCGCCGACAATGCTGAGGCGCTGGCTGAAAACCTGCCTGAACTCACCAGCCAGAGTTTTCTTGCACGCTGGCCAAGAAGCACACACGAAGCGCTGAAGAGACTTGGCTCCCAGCTTTTTCGCAACAGCAACCGCGACAGCCTGGTCAAGGCCTTTGTCGGCCTCTACGGCGAGGCGACTGACTCGCCCGAACTATACAAAGCCGCGCTCGACCTTGCCTCGGATCACGGAGTGAGGTTGCAAGAGCATCTGGGATACCTCCCGGCTTTTCAGCTGAAGCGCGAAAAGGCGCTAGGGCGGCCGGTGCTGAAATGGTTCGAGGAATGTGGCTTGCTCGCTCCGCACGTGACCTTCATCCACATGAACCTGGTTCGTGAGGATGAGATTTCCCTTCTCGCCAGGCGCGGGGTGCGGGTGGTCTGGTGCCCGTGGGGTCAATTGCAAATGCTCGGACAACCCGGCGCTGACGCGCGCATGGTGGAACTGCAGCGGTCGGACGTGGCCGTAGGCATTGCGAGCGACATTCCCCGGGTCGCGGATTTCGACGCGCTCGGAACGCTGGCTATGTCGGCGGCCGCCGCTTCGGGGCGGCCTGCAAGCCCAAGTGAGATCCTGCGTATGCGCACCATCGGAGCCGCGGCGACTATAGGAGCGGAAGAAGAACTTGGCAGTCTTGAGCCGGGCAAGCGCGCCGACTTCGTGGTCCGGAGCCCGACGGCTTCTGTCAATTTCGGCTTCGATCCGGGCCTCGAGACGGCTGTCATTGGCGGTCGCGATACGGTGGACGCGGTGTTTGTCGGCGGCCGCCAGGTGGTTCACGCCGGCGAGGTCGTCTCACTAGATGCGGATGCCGTCGTCGCGGAAGCGCATCGCTCAGCGCACGCGCTTGCCTCCAGGATCGCTCTCGGCGGTTGAGCAACGCTCGCGCCATCGGGTCGAGCCGATCACCTTGCATGAACGTTGAACATTATCTATTTGATGTTCAACACGAGGAGGTTGGCATGGGCGCTCGAATCCATACGGCTACAGACAGCGAAACAACGGTCGCGCTCACCCGCAACAAATTGGTGCTCGAGCAGGCGAGGGCAGTTGGTCTCCTTGGCTCCGCCAAGAACACGCGTCTGTCAGGAAGAGTATCGTCGGAGCTGATCGAAGCGGCCAAAAAACGGGCTCACGTCACATCGGATACGGAGCTGTTGGAACTGGCCTTGTCGCGGCTGGCGCTGGAGGACGACTTCGGGGCGCGTCTCGTGAAGCGCAAGGGTAGCATCCCCTCGGATATCGATCTTGGGATTTGATCTCTCCGAAACTCTGAGATTGCTAAAGCCCCAGAAGCGCCGGGGAACACTTGCGCGCAGGCCCGACGAGGACCTGCCGTGGGTTGACGATGAACCCACTGTTGGTGGCCCTCTATTTCTGGACACGACAGTGTATCTGGATGTTCTGTAGGGGCGATCGCCGGCACAGCTGGATAGGCTTCTGACATACAGGCTATGTCATCACTCCGCCGTGTGCCTTTCCGAGCTGACATATGCATTCGGTCGGTTGGACCCGAACCACACGGCGACGAAGACGTCGCTGACAGCTATCCGGGCGACCGTCGCGGACATATCTGAGCATCGGCTCCACGCTCCCGATGCTGCCCTGTGGGGGCAGGCGGGCATCCTGGCGGGCCTGCTTTTCCGTCTGAGCAGTTTGCCGAAAGGCGAGGGCCCAGCGCGCAAGTTCGTCAACGACGCACTGGTTTTCCTGCAGGCGCGACAGCTTGGGGCGAGTGTGCTCACGAGAAACATTCGTGACTTCGACTTTCTTTCACAACTCGTCCCGACAGGCCGAGTTGTGCCGTACCGAACGCCGGAACAGTCCACCTAAGTCGACAAAGCAAAAGCTTCGCGATCCTCTACGTTTGTCTCGGCAGCAGGTGCCGCGCCAGTCAGAGGCCTCGACACGAGAGTTTGCTTAAACTGAACCGTATGGCGATGTCGTCAAAGCCCTGTTCGACCGCGCCGGCTTTGCGCATGAGCCTCCTCAGGCAAGGCCAATGCGAGCGGCCAGGCGGCGCACCGACTCTTGGGCGCGAGAAATGACCGCATGAATGTCGGCACGCAGCACCTCGCCCTGGCTCACGACACACTCGCCATTGACGAAAACAAATTCGATACTTTGGGCATCGGCGAGAACGCCGAATTCGAGCGCGTGGTCGCATCCCAAATTTTCGGAGACGTCTGGCCTGCGGACCACGAAATCGGCGCGCTTGCCCGCCTCAAGGCTGCCGAGCTCCGAGGCGGCGCCAATCGTGGCGGCGGATCCGATCGTGCGCATGCGCAGGATTTCGCGGCCCGACGCTGCCAATCCTGTTGCCGCCGCTGTGACCGTGGCCAATGATCCGAGGCAATTGAAGTGCACGGCGCGGGGAATGTCGCTGGCGATGCCGACCTTTACCCCGGCGCGATGCAATTCCACCATCCGGCCTTCCGCGCCGCCTCGGCCGAGCATTTGCAATTGCCCATAGGGGCACCACACGATTCCGACTTCGTGCGCGGCGAGGATCTCGACATCGCCGCTATGGACCGCATTCATTTGCACGAAGGTGACATGGCCATTGAGCACGCCCCGGTCACGCATGTGCTCCATCAGGCCGGTGCCGATCGCCGATTCCCGCTGACGATATAGCAGCGGCGAATAGCCCAGATGCTCCTGCATCTGTACGCCGTGCTGGCGTGCCAGGTCGAAAGCAGCGCGAAAGAGTTCGTGAGAGTCCGTGCCTTCGCCATAGAGGCCTATAAATGCTCTGACCCGACTGTTCGGGTCCTTGTTGCGGAACAGCTGAGAGCCCAGGCGGCGAAGGGCCTCGTCACGGTTCTTCGGCCAGCGCGCGAGAAATGAATCATTGGCGAGTTCGGGAAAGTGTCTCTTCAGTTCCACGCCGGCGTCGGCGACATAAGCGTCGGTCAGCCAGATGCGAATGCCGAATTCGTCCGAAACGAACGCAACCGCGTCCGGCGAGAAGATGGTGCCTGGGTCAACGAAGCCGGTGTGCCCGCTCTTCAGATAATCGACGGCTGCCAGGGCGGCACTGGCATGCTCGTCTTCCGGAGTCAGGGCGCTTTTCCAGTCGCCCATTGTAACGCCCCTTCCTTCCATCGAGGAGAGAACGCTGCGAGAAGTGTACTGGGAGATATGGCCGGCTCAAGCCGGCGATTGCGGGCGTTTGTTGCCATGGTGGCATCCGGGTCGGTGACGCAGACCTTTTTGAACTTTCCGGTTTTGCGGCTCTTTCTCAGTGCCGCTTCCGCATCCTCGTTCGCCGCACTCACCGCATCCATGTGACGAACCGCCAGGCTGTCCCAGCTCACGTCGGCCCGGATCAGCGAAGCATCGACATGGACGATCTCGCCCTTGGCGATCTTGGCGTCGATACAGGCCTGCACCGTGCGCTGAAAGATCCGGCGAAACCGTTCTTCGCCCCAGCGCTGGCGGATGCGTGTCAGGGAAGAATGATCGGGAAGTGCTTCATGCAGACCATAGCCGACGAACCACAGGATGGCGATGTTGACCTGGGCCTCGCGCATCAGCCTGCGGTCGTGGACCATCCCAAGCAGGAAACCCGCAAGCATTAGACGGACCGCAACTTCAGGATCTATTCCCGGGCGGCCGTTGCCGTCGCAATAGAGATCCGCCACCTCGCCGCGCAGCCACGACAGATCAAGCACGCGATCGACCTTGGCCAGGATATGATCATCAGGGATGAGCTGTCGCAGCGAGCCGGTCATGAACAGTTCGAGTTGATCTCGTTCTTTCCGACCCAGCATCGCGAATCCTCCACCGAATCAACGATTGATCAATTGAATCAGTGGGGAAGGACTTCTTCAACAGCCCCCGCGTCCACTTCATGAGGAACGTGCTGGCCCATGCCGGCAAGAGCGGCCGCAGGGTCGTCTCAGCCTTCATCGCCACCGCTTTCGCCCAGGAGACGCCCGAGGCCGCGTCCGTACAATGGCGCGCCGTCGCCGACCAGATCCGGCCAAAGGTGCCGAAGCTGGCGACAATCATGGACGACGCCGAGCCCGACGTGCTGGCCTACATGACCTTCCCGAAGGAACATCGCGCCAAGCTCCACTCGACGAACCCGATCGAGCGTCTCAACGGCGAGATCAAACGGCGCACCGAGGTCGTCGGAATCTTCCCGAACGACGATGCGATCGTGCGCCTCGTCGGCGCAATCCTGCTCGAACAGAATGATGAGTGGGCCGTCCAGCGAGCCCGCTATATGACCCTTGAGACAATCAGCCAGATGAGTGATGATCCCCTCATCAGCCTGCCAGCAGTGGCGCGCTGATCAGCCCGGCCCATGCCGGAGAGCTCGGCGACCAATGCCGCCAGTTACACCACATCCCGGGACAGGATCCCGGCAGGCGCCAACTTCCTTCAGCAGCAGGCCAGATTCGATGACTTCATCGACGAGTTCAACTCAGAGCGCCCGCATCAGGCGCTCGGCATGGACTGCCCGGCCGAGCGCTACACGCCCTCAAAGCGCCCCTATGCCGGCTTGCCCGATCTCGAATATCCGTTTCACGACAAGGCCGTCACCGTCACCACCTGCGGCCGCATCTGCTACAATCGCAGGAAGATCAATCTCAGCCTCGTCTTTGCCGGCCAGATCGTCGGCATCAAACAGGTCGAGGACCACATCTGGCTGGCTAGCTTCATGGACTACGATTTGGGATACTTCGATGATGAGACATGCAGGCTCGAACCACTCCAAAACCCCTTCGGGCCAAAAGTGTTACCCATGTCTCCGGTATAAACCGTAACCTATGTGTCCGGAACGGACCAAAGTGAAATGGTGCCCAGAGGCGGATTCGAACCACCGACACGCGGATTTTCAGTCCGCTGCTCTACCAACTGAGCTATCTGGGCCTGCGCCGGCTAACATGAACCGCCCGCCGGATTTCAGAGGAGCGCCAAGCGGCGCCCCTTGAAAGCGCGTGGGTTATAGCACGGGTATCTTGGCTGTCCAGAGCAATTCCCGGAAAAGTGCGCGGCTCCATGCCGCTCCTGACCTACGTAAAAACAAGCACTTAGCTTAGGCGCTGGCTTTGTCGCAAAGAAAAATTGCTGGATAACAGCGGCCACCGCCGCTCAATCCTCGTCCTCGAGCGAGGGACTAGGCTTGGGCGCGTCGTCCTCTTCCTCTTCCCCGTCACGGCCGGGGATGACATAGGCGCCTTTCAGCCAGCGATTGAGGTCGATGTCCTTGCAGCGCGCCGAGCAGAACGGATAGTGCTCGCGCGCCGACGGTTTGCCGCATTCGGGGCAGGGCCGCTTCGGCCTCAGCGGTGTTACTTTGTCGCCCGAACTCATGTGCAGACTATGCTCATGAGCGCGTGGCGTGCCAGTTCTGGTGCGGCTTGAAGCCTTCGCCGGAAAGCAGCGCCACGCTCTCGTAGAGCGGCAGGCCGACCACATTGGTGTAGGAGCCGACCAGCTTGACGACGAAGGAGCCGGCCAGGCCCTGCACGGCATAGCCGCCGGCCTTGCCGCGCCATTCGCCGGACGCCACATAGGCGTCGATCTCCTCGCGCGGTAGCCGCTTGAAGCGAACCCTGGTCTCGACCAGCCGCTGGCGCAGCTTGCCACCGGGCGTGATCAGGCAAATGCCGGAATAGACCCGATGCGAGCGGCCGGAAAGCAAACCGAGGCAATTGATGGCGTCGTCGATCGTCTCGGCCTTGGGCAGGATGCGCCGTCCGACCGCGACCACCGTGTCGGCGGCAAGGATGAAAGCGGGCGCATAGTCCTCCTCGCTTTTCAGCGAGGCCAGCGCCTTCTCCGCCTTGTCCTTGGAAAGGCGCTTGGCCAGCGAGCGCGGATGCTCGGCGCGCAGCGGCGTCTCGTCGACATCGGCGGGCAGCACCCGGTCGGGCTCGATGCCGGCCTGTTGCAAAAGTTCGATGCGGCGCGGCGAACCCGAGGCAAGCACGAGCTTCTGCAGGATGCTCATCGCGCTTCGCGCCGGACTGTTATTTGAAACGGTAGGTGATGCGGCCCTTGGTCAGGTCGTAAGGCGTCATCTCGACCAGGACCTTGTCGCCGGTCAGCACGCGAATGCGGTTCTTGCGCATGCGGCCGGCCGTGTGGGCGATGATTTCGTGTTCGTTTTCGAGCTTCACGCGAAACATCGCATTGGGCAGCAGTTCGGTGACCACACCTGGAAACTCGAGGACTTCTTCCTTCGGCATTCGATACCTTTGCTTGGATTGCGGTTCCGGCGCCTAGAGCATGGTGCCGAAAAGTGTGAAGCGGTTTTCGGACGACATCATGCTCTACTCATGATCTGGAGTCGGATGATTTCAGGTCGAACAGACCTGAAATCATCCGACTCCTACCGGAATTTGCGCGGAACCTATATGATAATCATCCGCTTGTGAACAAGCTTAATCCGGGGCGCTTTCCGCCCCCGGTGCCGCAAAACGCCGGCTTATGCGCGCTTTCAGCCGCTCGCGCACGTCGCGATAGGCGGCCATGATGTGTTCTCGGGTGCCGCCTGTGTCGGTCGGGTCGGGCATCGGCCAGTATTCGACCTCGACGGCGAGCGAGCGGGTGAGCTCGAGCGCCGCATGATGCGCCTCCGGCGCCAGCGTGACGATCAGGTCGAAATAATCGTCCTCCATATCCTCCAGCGTCCTGGGTTGGCGCTCGCCAAGCGAGAGGCCTTCTTCGGCGAGCACCGCATCGACGAACGGGTCGCGCTCGCCGGCGCGCACACCGGCTGAAGCGACGAAGGTGGTGGCGGGAAGCATGCGGCGCGCCAGTTGTTCCGCGATCGGCGAGCGCACGGCGTTCATGCCGCACAAAAACAGGATCGAATACGGCAGCGCGGCCACTAGAGCATGATCCCAAAAAGTGGGAACCGGTTTTCGGAAAAGATCATGCTCCAACAAAGAACCGGATCAGGATGGTGTTTCAACGAAACATCATCCTGATCTAGCCCCGCCAGTGCAGCACGCACACCAGCGTGAACAGCCGGCGCGCCGTGTCGAAATCAATCTCGATCTTGCCGGCAAGCCGGTCCATCAGCGTCTGCGAGCCCTCATTGTGCAGGCCGCGCCGGCCCATGTCGATCGCCTCGATATGGCTCGGCGTCGAGGAGCGGATGGCCTCGTAATAGCTTTCGCAGATCAGGTAATAGTCCTTGACGATGCGCCTCAGCGGCGTCAGCGACAGGATGTGGGTGACGACGTCGACGCCGTTCTCGCGGCTAACGGCAAAGACCAGGCGGGACTCGGCCAGCGAAAGCTTGAGCTTGTAAGGACCCGCGCCGTCATCATTGACCGGCCGAAAGCTGTTCTCCTCGATGAGGTCAAAGATCGCCACGGCCCGCTCGTGCTCGACGTCGGGCGTCGAACGTCCAATCGATTCGTCGAGCTCGACATCGATCAGCCTGTCGCGGGTTTGGTGGTGGCCGGACATCGCTACATGTTCAGCCTGATCGCGACGGAGCGGGCATGGGCATCGAGCCCTTCGGCCTTGGCGAGCGCGATCGCGGCAGGCGCCAGCGCCTTGAGCTGCTCCGGCCCGAGCTTCAGGATCGAGCTGCGCTTGACGAAATCGAGCACCGACAGCCCGGAGGAAAACCGCGCCGAGCGCGCCGTCGGCAAAACGTGGTTGGAGCCGCCGACATAGTCGCCGATCACTTCCGGGGTGTGGCGGCCGATAAAGACGGCGCCTGCGTTGCGCATCCTGGAAAGGAATGCCTCGGCGTCGTCGAAGGCGAGCTCGACATGCTCTGCGGCGATCCTGTCGACCAGCGGCAACGAGGCCTCGAGCGTCGGCACCAGGATGACCGCGCCGAAATCGCGCCAGCTGGCCCCGGCCGTCTCGCCGCGCGGCAGAACTTTCAGCTGGCGTTCGACCGCCTGCTCGACCGCCTTGCCGAATTCTGCGTCGTCGGTGATCAGGATCGACTGGGCCGAAACGTCATGCTCGGCCTGCGCCAAAAGGTCGGCTGCGATCCAGTCAGGATCGTTGTCGGCGTCGGCCACCACCAGCACTTCCGACGGCCCGGCGATCATGTCGATGCCGACCGTGCCGAACACCTGCCGCTTCGCCGCCGCGACATAGGCATTGCCCGGTCCGACGATCTTGGCGACCGGCCTGACCGTCTCGGTGCCATAGGCAAGTGCTGCAACGGCCTGTGCGCCGCCGACGCGGTAGATCTCCGCAACGCCGGCAAGGTCGGCCGCCACCAGCACCAGTGGATTGATGACGCCGCCCGAGGCCGGCACGACGATGACGATGCGCTCGACGCCGGCGACCTTGGCCGGCACGGCGTTCATCAGCACCGAGCTTGGATAGCTCGCCGTGCCGCCCGGAACGTAAAGGCCGACGGCTTCGATCGCTGTCCAGCGCGAGCCGAGCTCGACGCCGGCGGCATCCGTGTAGCGGTCGTCCTTCGGCTTCTGCCGCTCATGATGCGAACGAATACGGTCGCGCGCGAATTTCAGCGCCTCGATGGTCGCCGGATCGGCCGCTTCATAGGCCTTGGCGATGTCGTCCCTCGACACGGCGATGCCGAGCTTGCCGAGGTCGGCCTTGTCGAACTTCAGCGTGTAGTCGATCAGCGCCTTGTCGCCCTCGGCGCGCACGCGCGCGATGATATCGCGCACCACGGCCTCGACATCGGCCGACACTTCCCGCTTGGTGGTGAGGAAGGCCGAAAAACGCCGCTCGAAATCGGCGTCCTGCTGTCGGAGCGTAATCGCCATTGCGTTTTTAGCCTCTGTGCACAGGTCGCGAGGTGGCTTCCCAGGAGCCGCCGACATCGGCAAGCCGCGCCTCGACGCATTCGACGTCGAGCATGATGGTGCCGCCGCCCGAAAACACCAGTTCGACGATGCCGGCCGGCTTGCTGATGGCGATGAAGCTGACCGCCAGCAGCGACAGCACCTCGGCCGGCTTGTCGCGCGGGATGCCGCTGGTCTTGGCGCCGAGCACGCGGTCGAAATGCAGAACGCTCTGCCGGCGTTCGTTGTGCTGGCGAAACAGGCCGGATTTCGCCTCCCAGACGAAGCGGTTCATGGTCAGCACGAAACGCTTGGCCGCCGGCAGATATTCGAGGTCGGAGACCTTCATCACGGCGTCCTGGACATGTGCCGAAACGATGCTCAGATCCTGGTCGTCGAGCGCGATGAGCTTGAGAGCTGCCATGCGGAATGCGCACCTAAGGTTGGTTTCAGCCTTCTGTTAGGCGGTCTTTCCAGTCCGTGCAACCTCGACACGGACGCAGCAAAAGGCAATCACGTCAGCTCTGTGGTGCTCCTCATCGCCCTGCCGGGCACTTCTCCCGTATAGTGGCGGGGAGAAGGGGCGCTTTCGCCGGCGACTTCGCCAATCGCGAACGTTTCAGGAAGGGCGCCACGACTGCGGACAGCCCTTCTTCCCGTTTTACGGGGAGAAGGTGCCGGCAGGCAGATGAGGGGCGGCGCCGATTTCGAAAATTGGCGGCCCCAACACGCGAGAGGCTTATTTGTCTCGGGCACCTGCTTCGTGCCTATCAGCCCGAAATGCGCTCGATCACCGCGCCGCAGCCGGAGAGCTTCTCTTCCAGCCTCTCGAAGCCGCGATCAAGATGATAGACGCGGTTGACCGTGGTCTTCCCTTCGGCCGCAAGGCCAGCGATGACAAGCGACACCGAGGCGCGCAGGTCGGTCGCCATCACGGGAGCGCCCTTGAGCTTGGCGACGCCTTCGACGATCGCCGTCTGGCCGGAAAGCGTGATGTGGGCGCCAAGGCGCGCGAGCTCCTGCACATGCATGAAGCGGTTCTCAAAAATCGTCTCGGTGATGCGCGACTTGCCCTTGGCCATGGTCATCAGGCCCATGAACTGCGCCTGCAGGTCGGTCGGGAAGGCGGGGAAGGGGGCGGTGGTCACGTCGACCGGCGCGATGCCTGAGCCGTTACGCTTGACGCGGATGCCCTCATTGGTCGGCGTGATCTCGGCGCCGGTCTCGACAAGAACGTCGAGCGCGGTCTGCAACAGGTCCGGACGGGCGCCGGCGAGCATCACGTCGCCGCCTGTCATCGCCACCGCCATGGCATAGGTGCCGGTCTCGATGCGGTCCGGGATGACGCGCACGCGAGCCCCCGACAGCACCTCGACGCCGTGGATGGTGATGGTCGAGGTGCCGGCGCCGTGGATCTTGGCGCCCATGGCGATCAGGCATTCGGCGAGATTGACGATTTCCGGCTCGCAGGCGGCGTTCTCCAGCACCGTCTCGCCCTTGGCGAGCGAGGCCGCCATCATCAGCACGTGGGTAGCGCCGACTGAGACCTTCGGGAAGACGTAGCGATTGCCGACCAGGCGGCCATTCTTGGCCTTGGCGATGACATAGCCATTGTCGACGTCGAGTTCCGCGCCAAGGACCTGCAGGCCCTCGAGGAACAGATCGACCGGGCGCGTGCCGATGGCGCAGCCGCCGGGCAGCGACACCTTGGCTTCGCCCATGCGGGCAAGCAACGGCCCGATCACCCAGAAGGAAGCGCGCATCTTCGACACCAGCTCGTAAGGCGCGGTGGTGTCAACGATATTGCGGGCCGAAAAATTGATCGTACGCGAATAGCCTTCCTGCTGCTTTTCGCGCCGGCCGTTGACGGAATAATCGACGCCGTGATTGCCGAGGATTCGGATCAACTGCTCGACATCGGCCAGATGCGGCACGTTTTCGAGCGTCAGCGTATCGTCGGTGAGCAGCGAGGCGATCATCAGCGGCAATGCCGCGTTCTTGGCGCCCGAGATCGGAATGGTGCCGGCCAGCGCGTTGCCGCCGACAATTCTGATGCGATCCATGAGAAATGTCCCCTCGGCCCGAACAGGCCGCTTCAATCGGTTGAGTGTGCCCGGCTTAGACCATTGGCCGGCTTGGTTCAAGAAATAGGATTTTCTTGAAACCGAACCGACTATGGCCGGGCAGTATGGCTGATTTGGTCAGTCCTTGTGCATTTTTCCAGCAGCCGGCAACCCTTCGGATCTTTGATCCGCATCGCGGGCGCGCTGCTTGTCAGAGTCGCGGGCGCGCTGCCTGTCAGCGTCCCCGGCGCGCCGCGACCGCGTCTGCGCCTTGCGCTTCTGCAGATTGGCGCGCAGGGCCTCGGCCAGCCGGTCCTTGCGCGCGCCGCTGCCTTTTTTCGCTGGATTTGCCTCGTCGTTCATCGTCCGATCCCTGGCCGGTGGTCAGCCGACCGCGATTCCGCAAGGGCCGAGCAATTCCGGGAAAAGTGTAAACGGTTGATCTCGGCGCCTATGGCGTAGCCTTCCGACCGGAATTGCGTCAAACAAAAGATAGAGCGGTTCGCCGTTTCCATGAAACGGTGAAAAACGCTCTATCATTTTCGCGCGACCATGTCATGAAAGCGGGCCGGGAAGCCGGTTTCGCGCTATCGATCAGCCGCGCATGCCGCCTCAAACCCGCATAATCGTCGGCAAGAAACAGATGCGACGCTTTGGGTTTTTCTTGGCCTTGCGCTTGCCGGTTCGATATGGCAGAAGCGCCGCCATCGCAGGCTGCGGTAGCTCAGTGGTAGAGCACTCCCTTGGTAAGGGAGAGGTCGAGAGTTCAATCCTCTCTCGCAGCACCAGTTTTCCGAAACACCGACATGAGCTCTTCCGGCGATCGCGCCGGCTCAGTTGGTGACATGCGACAGCCGCAGGCCGGCTTCGTCCGGGGCCTCGGCCATGCCTTCCTCCGCGAAGCGGAACATGTCCTCGAATTCCAGCTCACGTTCGAAAATGACGCCGCCGACTTTGATCGCAAGCACGTCCTTGTCGCCTTTCGGCGCGAAATAGATCTCGCCGACCGTGCCGCGAATGCGCTCGCCGACATCCTTGGCGTCGTCTTCGCTCGCGCCCGGCAGGAAGACGCCGAACATCGAGGTTCCGATCCGGCCGATCAGATCGTCCTGGCGCACCGCGGATCGGATCGCCGATGCGATCAGCCGCAAGGCCTCGTCGCCCCATTCGAGACCGAAGCGCAGGTTGATCGATGCCAGATGTTCCGGATGGATGACCAGAAAAGCGCCCGAGCGCGGACCGGCCGGTCTCTGCGCCCTCCTGTCGACCATCGAGGTGAACACCTTGCCGTTCAGGCAGCCGGTCAGCTGGTCATAGGTGCCGGACCGGGTGAGTTCCTGCCGGTAGCGGCGAATCTCGATCTGTTGCCAGCCGACGAGGGCAAACAGCGGCAGACCGATGACTATTGGCACGATGATTGCCGTAACGGCCCCGCGGCCGAACGGCGTCAGGCTGTCGCTGAAAAGCAGCAGGTAGTTCAAGCCGAGCGAAAGCCCGACGCTGGCGGCAGTGCCAAGCACGGCCAGCAAGATGAGGTGCTTCCACGTTTGAACCGGCGCTGTCGGTGTTCTCGCGGTCAAGGGCCAATCTCCTGTTCGACGCATGGCTTACACGAGGTCCGTTACAATTTCGGTGTCAGGGAAGCTTACAATTTGATGCAAGTCGGCATCTTCTCCGTGGCAAGCTGGATCCGGCACACAAGGCTGCCGCAGCCGGCGGCGTGCGCATTTGACGACCGGCCTGGCCAATCCAGGCTTTAGGAGGGCTGAACCGCCCTGACCATTCCGCTTTCACGCAGGTCCGGGACGGAACCGGCCGCCGGCTTTCCCGCGGCGGCGCTATTGCGGCGGGCCGAAAATGCCCATCCGGGCGTTTCTCGCCACCACTTCCGCCTTGCCGTAGATACCCGTGGGAGCCGCCATCGCCCAGCCGTTGGAAACCAGCCAGGCGCCGACATCCTGCTTGCCGAGGACGCAGGGCACGGCGATGGCGAAACGGTCGACGTCCGGCGGCAGGAGGCATTTAAGCGCCCGGCCGCGCAGCCAGGCGTTGAAGGCGGCCCGCGCCCGCTGGCCGCAGGGCCAGGTGGTGTCGTCGAACGTGCAGGTTCTGTCGGGGTCGACGTCGACCGTGCCGCTGATGGCGACCGTGCGTCCCATGGCTTCGAAGATCGCCGAGGAGGTCGCGACCGGACGGAAGAGCAGCATCTCGCGCCAATCCTGCGGCATCGGCGTCTTCGGTGCCGGCGCAAGCCCGAGTTCGCCAAGCGGAGGACGCGGCTCGATGCGCTCGATCCCGGACATGTCGAGCGGCGGCGGCGCAATGAGGTCCTCGGCGATCTTGCGTGCCGGCTGGCCCGGTTGCGTGTCATGCATCGGGGTGGGCGAGGCCGGTTTAGGATCGCCGGCGTCCTGGACCGGCGCGATCGAAGCCGGCTCGGACGGCAGCCAGCGTCCGCCCTCGGCGATCAGCACCATGCCTGCGAGCAGCCCGAGGCCGCCGAGCGCGGACGCTAGCAACGGGCGGCCGGGCGGGTTCGCTTGGCTGACGCGCGAACCTCCGCCGGGTCGTGCAGGCTGTCGATGATGCTGCTCGAGCCCGTTAGCTCCTGCCGACACGGCACCACTCCGACCGTTGACCCGGATCACACATTAGACATGAGCGACATTCCTTGAAAAGCAAGGCGTTGCGTTAAGCGTCGCGCAACCAATGCGGCCTAGAATCGCTCAACGGACGTCGAGGGGATGACATGATGCGCAAGCCGATACTGCTTTTTGCTTTTCCTGCCCTAATGCTGCTTCTGCTGGCGGCGGAGCGGATGGCGGCGCTGCTGCTCGGCTTCTATCCGGCGAGCCCCGCTGTGTGGCACGCCTGGCTCGAGCTGCGCCCGTTCTCGACCATGTTCTGGCAGCAGGCGCATGTCTATCTCGGCGGGTCGATGGCGCTCGATGCGGCCATTGTCGTCTTTGCGGCAGGCGCCTGCTGGATGATTTGCCACGCAAAAAGGTCCGCCGGCTTCTTCCTGGCCAATCACGCCGCGCTGATCTTTGCAGGCAAGATGATGGCGCTGAGCAGCAATGCGGAAACAGCGAGCACCATTGCCGCCTTCACCATACCGAACGGCTTGCACTTCTCACTGATGCTCGATTTCAACGCCGAAAATTGCCTGGTGCTGTGCCTCGGTCTCGCGGCCTGCGCCTATTGCCACGTCGCTTTCCTGCGCGAGGCAAGGCGGCGCGCCGAAGCCCGCGCGATCCGCATTCTTTCACTGCAGCGCGATCTGTAACCGGCTGGCTCAGTCGGCGGCGAGGGCCCGCGGGCTAGTTGATCTTCTTGTAATAGACCTTGCCGTCGGGCTGCTGGATGCGTTGATAGGACGGATTGGGGCCGGGAGGCGCGGCCTTACGCTTGAACGAAGGTTGCGTGGCGGCGGGGTCGGCGCCGCCTTCATCGGCCGCGGACGCGTCCGCCACCCTGGTGTTGTCGAGCAAGGCCGGCTGCGTCGCGCCGGACGCCGGTTCGCTGGCTGCGACCAGCTGGCCTTGCTCCAGTCTGGCGATATTGCCGTTGATCTGGCCGAAACTCGCCTGCAACTGGCGGTCCAGCGTCTCGAATCGGCTCTGGAAACCGTTGTTGACGGTGTCGATGCGGGCGCCGATGCGCTGCTCGAACTGGCCGAGCTTTTCCAGCCGCACCTCCATCACCCTGAGGTTGCTGACGCCGCGATAGAGATAGACCGCGGCTGTCACATTGACGACGGTGACAAGCAATGCGCCGGCCGCGATGACGCCGATTATCTTGGCCCGGCTGGGTTTTCCCGGAGCGGCTTCCCGTTGACCGAGTTCGATTGCCGGAGCGTCCGGCTCGCTGATCATCGTCATTCAACCACCACCTTTGCGCCCACCGCGACGCGTTTGAAGAGATCGATCACATCGGTGTTCGTCAGCCGGAAGCACCCGGACGTGCCGTCGAAACCGACACCCTTGGGGTCGTTGGTGCCATGGATGCGATAGAGCGTGTCCCGCCCCTCGCGCGAAAGGTATAGCGCTCGGGCGCCGAGCGGATTGTAGGGACCGGCAGGCACAATCGCCGGCAGTTCGGGCTGGCGCGCGCGCATCTCCTTGGGCGGGCGCCATTGCGGCCATTCGGTCTTTGACGCGATCTTCACCGTTCCGGTCCAGCCGAAGCCGTCGCGGCCGACGCTGATCTGGTAACGCAGCGCCTGGCCCTGGCCCGCCACCAGATAGAGCGCTTTCTCGCTTTTGCGGATGACGATCGTTCCCGGCTGCTCGCGGGTCTCGAAGGCGACCACCTTGCGCAGGCTAGGCCCCATGGCCGGCAGCGGCGGCAGACTTGACCCGGCCATCGCCACGTCGCAGGCCGACGCCAGCGCGATGCCGATCAGGCCGGTCGCGGCAAGACGCCCGACCATGCGAAGCATTTGCTTTGCCGCAATTCCGGACGGAAGGCTACGGCGAAGTCGCCGAGCCCGACCGCTTCGCACTTTTCCTGGAATTGCTCTAGCGCGGGGCATTGTCCAGCCGCTCCTTGAACATGCGTTTCAGGTCCTTGTTGAAGCGCGCCCGGCCGTCCACCTCGGAAGGCAGGATGGCGCGGTTCAGCGCGTCGGCCAGAAGCGCGTTGTCCAGAGCCAGCGACTTGATATGCGGCTCCTTGAAGATCTTCTCCAGCTCGCTGCGCGAGAAGTGGTTGCCGAACAATTTGCGCTTGTGCTTGTTGGCGACCAGCGTGATGCTGACCTTGTTGCCGCGCAATTCGCGGATCTTCTTGTAGAGCCGCTTACCTTGCCTGAGCGAAGCGACGTTGAGCTCGAAGACGATGAAGATCTCGTCGCTCGTGCGCAGCACCGAATCGTGCCACGGCGTCTCGATATTGGGCAGGTCGATGACGATGTCGTCGAAGCGGTAGGCAACGAGATCGAGCAGCCTAAAGACGAAGTCGGAACCGCGCGGCTCGAACGGCAGTTGCGGCCGCTCGAAGGAATAGAGCGTCAGGCCGGAAGGCCGCGACAATTTGATGACGTCCATCAGCTCGACGTCGAGCCGGTCCGGCTGGCCGATGATGCCGGAGAGGTCGAATTGGTTGAACTGGTTGAGATAGGCGCCGCAATTGGCGCTCTGGAAATCGAGGTCGACGAGGCAGGTCGAGGCCGCCCGCTCGGCCGATTTCGAGGCGAGGTGCTCCGCCGCCGAGATCGCCAGGGTAGTGGCGCCCGCGCCGCCGCTGGCAGCGATGAAGGTGACGATGCGGCTTTTGGTGCCTTGGCTGCCGGTGTCGTGGAAGGTGACGGCGTTGAGCAGTTCCTTGGCGTCGAGCGGCTTGTGCAGCCAGTCGGACGCGTTCATGCGCACCAGAACGCGCGTCTGCTCGGAGGTGAGCTCGTCGGAGATCGCGATCAGCGGCACCGACGCCCAGGCCGCGCGCGCCTCGACGATCGCCGGATTGCCGAGCAGCTCGCCATTGGCGAGATCGAGGATGATGATGCCGGGCCGGCTGTCGACAGGCGGCCCCTTGAGGAACTCCGCCGCATCCGAGACCTTGACGTCATAGATCGCCAGCGCGTCGAGCCGCGTGGTGACGTCGCGCTTGAAATTCGCGTCCGCCGAAAACAGCGCCACCTGCTTGCGCTTGGTTGGGAGTACTCTGGTGTCGATGGCGTTCATGGGAAGGTACTCTTTAAATCTTCACCCGTTACAGTACTCAGCATGGAAGGCATGGTGATGTTGGCAAATCCGAGCAATCCGCCGAGGAAGAAGAATTGGAATTGATGGCCGACGATGCTGACCGTGATGGTCGGAACGGGACCGTTGGGTCGGGTCCAGTAGCCAAGACCCGAAGCTTGATACTGTATCCGGACCTGGGACTTCGTCAGCATCGGCAGGTATGAGTGCATTCCAGCCCGGCCGGCGCTGCCGCTGAAAATAAAGTCAAAAGCGGCCTGACTTGCCGTGAGATCTAGGCATGTAGCGCCCGTTCCGCACGTGCAGGAAGCAGCTCCCGCCGCATTGGCGGTGCAGATGTAATTATAGGTGTTGGCCGGGACAGCGGCGCCGACATCGAGCGAATTGCTGGGTGTCTTTGCCTCGAGGACCAGCCCGGTGGCGACGGGGCTGGAAATCTGCGCCAGCCTTGCTCCGGCCTGCACGGCTTTGTTGGCCGCGTTCCATTGGTAGAAGGCATAGCCGAAGTCGACGAAGCCGAGCAGAAGGGTCAGCAGCAGCGGCATGACTATCGCTGCTTCGACCATCGCGGCACCGGACTCTGTCGCCCAGAACTTGCGGCCCAGCTTCACCATCCGAGGACGCGCTCCTGATGGGCTACGGTCAGGTTGAGTTGACCGAAACCAAGATAGGACCACAGCCCGACGCCAGTGTAAGGGTATGAGGTGCTGACCTCTACGACAACGACGTTGGCGGTGCTGCTAAGATAAAGTTCGGTACCGGTGGCGAGGTCGATTGCTGGAGTGGATAATGCCGGGATGATGGTAACCTGGTTGACGGTCCACCCCGTGACCCTTGCGCTGCCGCCGGTCACTGCTCCCTTCACCGCAAGGTTTTTTGCCAATCCCGAACAAGTGTTCCAATCGCTGCTGCAACGCGCCATATAGCGAGCTGCGTCCCTGACACCGGCGTCGAGTAGCATGCGTGTGTTCAGTATGTTCCCGAACTCAAAGACGCCGGCCGACAACAGCAACACGAAAGGCGTCACAAGAGTCATCTCGACTAAGATGGCGCCATCGTCGTCGCGCTTGAACTGGTGGAGGATTTGTCTGAGCGCGGCCAGCATGGCTCTACCGGTAGAGCTGCGCTTCGTTACGCTGAAGTTTCTTCAGCGTGCCTTGGCCGACCGATGTACTGATGTCCTCGAACTCGGCGTATATATTGGCGTCGGGCGGCCCTCCCGCCGGTTCGGTGACGAACATGCTGGCGAAAGCCTGCACCGGCAACGTCTGGTTGCCGCCTTTGACGTTGTTGTTGACGCAGTCGACAATCGCGACGTAGAGAAGCCGCCTGTCGGCGCCCTGCGTCGTCGTGTTGCACTGTGGCGCAGTCTTCTCCTGGCCGCTCTTCAGCGTTGGATTGTTGACCTCGTAATTGTAGACGCAATAGCGGCTGGGATTTGCGCCGCACGCGGTCAGCACTCCGGAAGTGCTCGCAGTGCCGTGATTGACGCTCCAATAACCGGTGAAATTCCATAGACCGCTGCCAGGCACTCCGGCCTGCGCGCAGCAGCCGGTGTCATGTGGAAGCGCCATGTATTTGCTGGCCTGATTGATATCCGGCACGGCATAGGCGCAACTCTTCTTACCGGCATTGGAGACAGCCATGCCTTTGCGGACATTAGGCGCTGGCGGGTTGACGGTCGGATCGGTCTTGTAGGGCCCGCTGTTGTCGTAAAGATCGAAGCGAGTGTTGATGCCGGCGTCGACGGGCGGAATGTTGCCCGGACGCGTTGTAACCCCGTTTTGACCGTAACAAGCCGGTGGGTTCGTCACGGCGAACATCTCGGTCAGAGTCGCCGTGGACTTGTCACCCTCCGGCGAAGACAGGAACCCGTAATTGCCGGGGAGATATTGGGCGTTGTTTCCGCCGGTCTGCTCCTTGAGCAGGATCATCGGCTTGCTCGTTCCCGAAACGGCCGTCTGAAGCGCGCCGAGGGAGGTGTAGGGATTGCAGATGAACATTGGCGTGAATTGGCAGAGCGCGTTTGTGAATCCCGCCACTGCCTGCGGCCGCATGTCCATCCTGCTTCTGTTGGATAAGCTGACCGGAAAAAGAGTCACGAAAGCGCCGGCCCCGTCGGTTGTCGCACCGGAGGCGTTCACGGTGACTTCCGCGAATTTTACAAGCTTCGGATCCGTGCTGGCCCAGTTCACGCCATTGGAATCTACGCCGGCTGCAGTCAGCGCCGTGCTGTCGCTCGCCGGGATACCCGTAAGGTACTTCACAGTCACGTCGGCCAATGCGATCTGATGATCGCCTAGTGTCGAAAACCGCGTTCTGTTGGCAATAAGATTTGCGACGGCTCGGTTGGCCCGAGTGATTGCGTCCGGATTGCCGTCGAGCTCCGCGGCAGCCGCAAGCGCCAGCGCGTCGACGCCCTTCTGCAGGTCGCTGTGCAGTCCGTTGGCGCGGCTCATGTCGATGGCCAGCAATGCAAAGCCGACCAGAACCGGCAGCATAATGGAAACGAGGATCATCGCTATGCCGCGCTGATCGTTCCAGAATTCACGAATGGTCCTCAACATGATCTTACTCTCTGTTCCATTCGTGCCAGGCGTCCTCGCTCGCCTGACGAACCGCATCCTTCTACTTCGCTGCGCTGGTCTCGCTCGACGGGCCGACATTGACCGTCATGTTGGTTGCCGGCGCCGACCCGCCTGCCGGAAGCTTGTATTTCTGGACGACGCCGACGGACCGCGCGCCGTCGCCTTCGATCTTGGTATTATTCGAAGCCGGGTTGTACGGGTCTACCGTCTGCAGCAGCTGATTTGCTTTCTGCGTGTCGCCCGACGCCAGCGTCATCGTGTCGTAATTGTTCAGATAGTCGGCCGCGCAGCCCGTGAGCAGGCTGGTGCCGAGAAGGACGAGCAAGAGCTTATTTCTTGACATAGACCAGCTTGTCCTTCGATTTCACATCCAGCATGTGGCCGTAGGGGCCGGTGACGCCTTCGCCATGCTCGTACATGCGGATCATGTCCTTGTTGACTTCGAGCTGGCCGAGCAGCATGAGCTCTGGGTCGTTGGCGGGCTTCGTCTTGTCGAAGGGCGTCGCCAGTTGCTCGCCGGGTTTCACCGGCCGCACCAGATGCGGCGTGACGATAACGACCAGCTCCGTTTCTTCCTTCTGTGTGCTCGAATTGTGGAACAGCGCGCCGATGATCGGCACCTGGCCGAGCCAAGGCACCTGGTCCTGCAGCCTGGTGTTCTTGCTGGAGAGCAGACCGCCCACGGCAAAGCTCTGGCCGTCGCGCAGGTCGACGACGGTTGCCAGCTTGCGGTTGGTGAAGATCGGATCGCCGGCGGGAGTGAAGCCAGTTAGGTCGCTCACTTCGGGCGCCAGCTTGATGTGGATCTTGCCGTCGTCGAGCACCACCGGGGTGAAGTTCAGATTGACGCCGAACTGCTTGAACTCGACGACGACCTCGCCATTTTTGTCGACGCTTCGAATCGGGAGTTCGCCACCGGCGTTAAAGCTAGCGGTCTCGCCGGAAACAGTGGTGAGGTTTGGTTCAGCCAAAAGCCGCACGACCCCTTTGGACTCGAGTGCCTGGATAATCAGATCGACTTTGACGTTACTGTCGATGACCCGAGTGATCAGTGCCGCAAACGGGCTTGAATGCGAGAGAAGTCCGCTAATCAGCTCGCCCGCCCCGAGCACGGTCCCGTCCTTGTCGACAGTAGCATCGCCGGTTCCCCAGATAGTTTTGCCACTGCGGTTAGAGCCTTTGAGCGACACGCCGAGATCGCGGCCAGCATTGCGCTTGGCTTCCAGAATGCGCACCGAAAGATTGACCTGCTCGCTGTCGTCGATGGTCACGGCGTTGATGATGGCGTCGGGGCCATATTGCTGCGTGACCTCCACGATCGATGCCAGCGTCGCGGCGTCCTTGACGTGGCCGCTCAGGCGAACCTTGCCGTTGATCGAACCGATCTCGATCCGCGCCTTCGGCGCCACCTGGCGAATGGCTACCGCCATGTCGCTGACATCCTGGCCGACCTCGATCTGGATGGCGCCCAGAGAGCGCTTGTCCTCGGAAAACAGGTTGACCGTGGTGGTGCCGACGCTCTTGCCGATGATATAGAGCGTCTTGTCGGTCATGGGCTGCGCGTCGGCGATCTTTTCGTCGCCGACGACGATGTCACCCAAAGTGGCGTTCACCTGGATGGTGGCGGATTGGGAAACAGGCACGAAGACTCGGTGCAGCGACGGGCTCGACACGTCGATGAAGCGGTCAGCCGCGGCAGCCGGATGCCCAGAGATCGCCGATACGCCCAACACGGATAGCGCGGCCGCCGCTATCCTGACCCAAAACCCCTTCATTCCCCGTCTCCCCGCTTGCTGCCCAAGGGCAGCCTCCGCCGCGCCGACCCTCGTCAGTCTTGTCGCGGCACTTCGTACGATTCCAGCTTGATACCACGGAACACCCCGATCGTCGCCAGCTTCGGCGGTTCCGGCTGAACGTATTTGATCACTTCCTTCGCCGGCTGCGGCGTGGCGGCCGCCGGCTCAGGCTTTACCTTGCTCATCTGGTCGAGTTGACTGCCGACCCGTTCCACCGCCTTGGCGAGGCCGTCAATCCTTTGGTCGGCCTGTTTGCGCGCCGCTTCTTCCGCAGCCTGCCTGTCCAGCTCGGCCTGGCGCTTGGCGACATCCTCAGGCGTTTCGGCGGTTAGATCCGCCAGCGTGACCCTCTCATTCGCCTCACCCTTGCTGCCGGCAGCCTGGCGCAAGGCCAGGGACAATTGGCCGGCGCCCGCGGCCAAGGTGAGCTTCTGCGCATCTTTCGTGCTCACCTCCACGGTCACCGCTTTGACGACAGTCGGATTATCTTTGGTCGCATCGGCGACCTGGTCGACGGCAAGCACCTTGACGCTCTGCAGCAACACATCGACGAAACTCTTGTCGGCGCCGTCGTCGCCACGCACGTTCCGGCTCAGAAGCACGTCGACCCTGTCGCCCGGAAAAACAAATCCCGCGACACCGAGCACGTCATTGACCCTGATGGAAACGGCCTTCATGCCCTCGTCAAGAACGGCCGACAGCGTGGCGCGTTGGCCTGGGCCGGTGATCTTGGTGGCAAGGACGGGTTCGTTGGCGCTGATGGACTGCAGAGCCTGGCGCACACCGTTGCCGGTCATTGCTTCTTTGACCGTTTTGAAGGCGCCAGCCGGCACCGATCCCGCAGGCCACGCAATCTCACGCAGATTGTCGGCGCTCAGCGCGTCGCCGAATTTCAAGGGCACTGCCGCGACCACTACCGAACTGGCCTGCACACCGTTGGATTGAGCTAAGGCATTGCGCTGACCAGCCAGCCAGATGTTAACGAGCACAACCGCAAGCACACCGAATATCCCGGCGAGCACGATCATAATAAGGGTATTGGCACGCATGAAACCCCGCCCCACTAGCTTTAGCAATTTTATTGGGGACCAAGCCCGGCAATTGCCGGGCTTGGTAAGTTCTTTCCGGTCAGCCGGCAGCCGGCATCGTGCAACCAGGCGTCGAAGCGGCCAGCGCGGTGCAGAGCGTGGACCACGCGCCCGTCACGAACGTGCCAACCGCAAGGATGATAGCGATCGCCGCAGCGGTGATGATGCCGATCAGAACCGAATATTCGACCATAGCAGCACCGTTTTCATCGTCGCGGAACTGCCGGGTCATCGTCATGAGCTTCTTCATGTCAATTTCTCCCCTTGGAGGTTTGAACCCGACGAGACAGAGCCAAGGATGAACCCCATACCCAAGCATCCCCCGTCACGTTCAATCCTAGGTCCCGCAAAAAAGCCGAGTCAAATGGATTAACAGCCCCTTAACCTTTCAATACTCGCTCAAGCGCTTTCTGAATTTCCACAACAGCTTGATTCGCCTCGTTTTTCAAGTGATCTTAACCATTCGTTCACAATTCCGCCGCAGCCATACCTTCCCCAGGACACATTAGAAACAATACATATCTCATTATATCTAACGGCTTAGCGACCAATGCCGCATATCTGACGGCAAAGGTCGTAGGACTTTGGTCGGTCAGTGGAATGCACCGAGAAATAAAACGATTTTCCGAATCTTCATCTCTTAACTATGTCGCAAGTAATATACGCCGTGTGGCTTGCAGGCCGCTTGTGCCTCTCGTGGTTAACGCATAGTTTCTATCTGGGGAAATTATAAAGGGGTAAGCGGCATGTTGGGTCGCTTCATCAAAGGGTCGAACGAACAGAAGATGCAGCTGGCGCCGGTCGCCGCCGCTGCACCGAATGGAGCGGCTGCTGCTCCCGTGGCCGAAGCCGAGCCACAGGGCGATGATTTTCTGACCCTTAAAGTCGAGCTGCACCGCCATCTCATCGATCGTTTCAACCTGACGGCGCTGGAAAGCGCGTCCAAGGACGAGATCCTGAATGAGATTCGGCCGATCGTGCGCGAGTTCGTGCGGAGCCGCAACGTTCCCTTGAATGCCCGCGAGCTCGATCAGCTGACCACCGACACCGCCGACGAGATGTTGGGCCTCGGTCCGATCGAACCTTTGCTCAAGGACGATTCGATTGCCGATATCATGATCAATACCCACGAGCGCGTCTTTATAGAACGCCGCGGCACGATCGAGGAAACCTCGATCCGTTTCCGCGACGAGGCACATTTGCTGCGTATCATCAACAAGATCGTTTCGGCCATTGGCCGTCGGGTCGATGAATCGGTCCCGATGGCTGATGCGCGCCTGGCAGACGGCTCACGCGTCAACATTGCCGTGCGGCCGGTTTCTATTGATGGCCCACTGGTGTCGATCCGCAAATTCTCCAAGAACCCTTATTCGCTGGAACGCCTGATGGCGTTCAATTCGATCCGTCAGCCGATGATCGACATGCTGCGGATCGCGGTGCAGGCGCGCAAATCGATCCTGGTTTCAGGCGGCACCGGCAGCGGCAAGACGACGTTGCTCAATGCGCTGTCGAGCTACATCCCGTCGAAGGAGCGCCTGGTCACCATCGAGGATGCCGCGGAACTGCAACTGCAGCAGCCGCATGTTGGCCGGCTGGAAACGCGCCCACCCAATGTCGAGGGCAAAGGCGAGATCCGCCAGCGCGAGCTGGTGAAGAACGCGTTGCGCATGCGGCCCGACCGCATCATCGTCGGCGAAGTGCGCGGCGAGGAAGCCTTCGACATGCTGCAGGCCATGAACACCGGCCATGAAGGCTCGATGACCACCATCCACGCCAACACGCCGCGCGACGCAATCTCGCGCCTGGAGCAGATGGTCGGCATGGCCGGTTTGCCGATGACGCATGACTCGATCCGCGCGCAGATCGCGTCGGCCATCGACATCATCGTGCAGACGCAACGACTGTCCGATGGCGGCAGGCGCGTCGTCTCCATCTCCGAGATCACCGGCATGGAAGGCAATGTCGTCCAACTGCAGGAAATCTATCACTTTGTCAGGCGCGATGTCGCCGCCGATGGCACGATAGTCGGCGATTTCCGGGCCACCGGCGTTCGCCCGCGTTTCGCCAGTGAGGCCGCGACACTCGGTCTGCATTTTGCAAAGGATGCCTTTAATCCCCAGGTACCATTATAATGCTGACGGGGCAGGCGCTACTCTATTTCATCTATGTGCTTGCGGCAGCTTCCGTCGTTCTTGCCGGTGAGGCGTTGTATCTTTCGCTTACGCGCAGGCGTTCGCACCTGCTCACGGTCAACCACCGGCTTCGTCGTCTCGCCGACGATGCGCCGGCGGAACAGACGCTGCAGAGCCTACTGCGCGAACGCGGTCTGACCGATTCCGGGGACTTCGTCTCCGGCTTTGTCTGGTTGAACCGGCTCTATACCCGGTCCGGCATCACCGGAAACCCGGTAACCTTCGCGACGTCTTTCCTTCTCGCCGGCCTAGCGCTAGCGTTGATTTCTTGGCTCCTCCTACGCTTCTCTGCATCGGTGGCGATCCTTGTTTTCCTCGCGGTTAGCTTTGTGCTACCGCTTCTCATCTTACGCCGGGCCTGCAACAAACGGATTCTGAAGTTCGCGGGGCAATTGCCCGACGCACTCGACATGATCGTCCGTTCTCTCCGCGCCGGTCATCCCGCCACGGTGGCGCTCGGGCTTGTCGCTCGTGAAATGCCTGATCCACTCGGCACGGAATTCGGCATCGTCGCCGACGAGATCACCTTCGGACTCAGTATGGAGCAGGCGGTGCGGAAACTGTCGGAGCGGGTCGGCTTCGAAGGCCTGCACCTTCTGTCGGTGTCTCTGTCGATCCAGGCCAAGACTGGCGGCAACCTCACCGAGATCCTGGCGAACCTGTCATCCGTGTTGCGCGAAAGGCAGAAGCTCAAATTGAAGATCAGGGCGCTATCGGCTGAGGGCCGGGTGTCGGCGTGGATCATCTCGCTGTTTCCGGTTGTCATGTTTCTGATCCTGATGCTCGTGGCGCCGTCCTACTACGGTCAGATCTGGGGCAATCCATTGATCTTCCCGGCGTTCCTGTCGTTCGGTACATGGGCGCTGCTTGGCGTCTACATCATGTACCGCATGGTCACTTTCGATTTCTAGGAGCGACCATGAGCCTGCTTTCCAGCCTCAATGACCTGACCTTCCTCGTCTCTCTGGCGGTTTTCGTCGCGGCGACAGCCCTGTTCCTCTTCGCCGCGCTGATGTTCCTCCCCGCGCTACAGACGCGCCGGCTGGTGACGGACAGTCTCGTCGGCGACAGGCCTTTGGATCGTCGATCGATCCTGGCACAGGATCAACTTACCAAGACCGCGGCGCAAAGGCCGGTGGAAGCGTATTTCAAATCGATGGAGAAGGAGCGCAACGAGCCTGACGCTCTCGAGGCTAAGCTCTTTCGCGCAGGTTTCCATAGCGCAAGTGCGCCTCTCATCTACACGCTGTGCCGGCTGGGGTGTGTCGCCATAGGCTTTCTGCTTATGTACGCATTGCTGTCGAAAATATTGCCAGCGAGAGTCCCCGGGTTCTTCGCCTTTACAGGCGCTGGCCTGATCGGCCTCGGCTGTATCGTTATCCCGAGCATCATGCTTGATCGGTTTGAGAGCAAGCAGAAACAGATCTATCGCCGCGCCTTTCCGGATTTCATGGACATGATGATAACCTGTGCCGATGCCGGCATGAGTCTGGAGGCGGCCGTCGAACGTGTGAGCCAAGAGCTGGCTGGCACCCACAAATGGCTGGGTATTCAGCTCACCATTATGAACCTGCAATTGCGGGCGGGTAAACCGTTGCGCGAGGCGTTGCGTGAGCTAGCCGATCGTGTCGGACTGGATGAAGCGAAGGCTTTGGCGGTTCTGTTCCGGCAATCTGAAGAGCTCGGAACCAGTCTCACCGCCGCCTTACGCGTCTACAGCGCGGAAATGCGCGATCAGCGCATTCTGCTAGCGGAGGAGCGCGCCAATGCACTGCCGGTCAAAATGACGATACCCCTTGGCCTCTGCATTTTCCCGGTGGTGCTGATGATCATCATGCTGCCGCTGATCATCCGCATGAAGGGCGTTTTCTTCTAGTCCGTCATATGATTAGGTTCTAAAACAGAGTCGGGGACTCGTGGGACACACAATGACAAAGCGCCTCGCTGTCGCGACCAGCCTGCTGCTGATCTTCCTGGCCGGATGCCAGACGCACGACACCACCGGCGGGGTGGTCCGCACCAACGAGCCGGCCAAAGGCGACTACACGGCCTTCGGCGATACCTTCGACGGGCTGAAGACGATAAGCGACGTTGACTACTACGCCTCGGACCAGGCGATCACCGAAGCGAAGACGCAGTTCCGTTCCGAAAATTACGGCAATGCCGGCGCCTTGTTCTACAAGGCCACTCGACTCGCTCCGAACGACGGCGTCGCCTGGCTGGGCCTCGCCGCTTCCTGCGACCGCATCCGTCGCTTCGATCTTGCCGATATGGCCTATGGCCGGGCCTACCGACTGCTTGGCGCGACGCCGGAATATTACAACAACCTCGGCTACTCCTACCTGCTACGCGGCAAGCTGCAGGAGGCGCGCAGCAACTTTCTGAAAGCCTATGAGCTGGCGCCAAACGATCCGACCGTGGCCAACAATCTGAAGCTGCTGTCGTCCAGCGTGCGGAACATCGAGCGCTCATGAGTCTCCTGCTCGCCGCCTCGCTTGTGTTCAAGGCAGTGGCAATCCTGCTGCTCGGGCGTATTGCCTGGACCGACTTTTCCACGCAGCGGATAACCAACCGTGATGTCATGTTGTTGCTTTGCCTTGGCCTCGGAGCCTTGCAATTCCAATCGTTGCAGGCCCACTCGTGGTTGGAAATGGGCCTAAGCACATTTGCGGGAGCCATGCTGTTCCTCGCCCTTTTTCCGTTCTGGCTCTTGCGGAAGATTGGTGCAGGCGACGTCAAGCTGATGAGCGTCACACCGTTCCTGATTGGCGGAAGCAATCTCTTGGTCTTCTCGGTATTGCTGTTGGTTTTTGCGGTGGCCACGGCGGCCTTGGTCAAAAATCCATTCCTGCTGCCAGCTGGAATGTTCCGCCATTACGTCCAGCATATGGATCGAAATGGTGTCGTGCCGTTTGGCGTGCCGATATCTGCCGCTGCCATCTGCGCGATGGCTCTGCAAATCTATCACGCCATTATCGTGGCAACCAGTTCCGGGATATTGGAACAGCTCAACTGACCGGGGTAGAAACCCGCTCCCCACTGTCAAAGAAATGATCCAAAGGCAAAGTGGTAAAGCTGTTGTCAGCCTCGAAAGCCAAACGCGTCGACCGGCGGAGAGGTGGGACGAATAACATGCTCAGAAGCGAGTTCAGGCTGGCCGCAGTCATTGCGGTTGTCACACTCGGTTTTCTTGCCGCGGACCTTTTCTATTCTCAAAATTCCAACGTCACTCTCGATCTGCGCAGTTGGTTAGATCTTGCCAAAGTTTTGATGGTGCTCGCAGCAATCTTCGCCGCCATGCGGCTTGTGGAATGGCGAATCGAACACGACACGTCACGGATGGGACGATTGATCACGAGCAGCGCCATCGCCGTTCGTTTGCTGTCTGCAAATGTTTTTCTGTTTGTACCTCTCAGTTTCGCATCGGTCTGGTTCATGTATCTGGCTTCGGCGACCGACAGACCGCTAATGGACCAGACTTTGGCAGCGATAGACGCCGTGATCGGTTTCGACTGGCGAGCCTTTCTCGATCTCGCGAATAGGCAGCCTCTCGTCGCCAACACGCTCGTTTTCGCCTATCACGCGCTTGGCCGGCAGCTTCCGCTACTGTTCATTTTGTTGGCATTCGCAAAGCGTCCCCGCCTCACAGAGTTTATTGCCTTCCTGGCAGTTTCCTCGGCGTTGACCGGCACCTTAATGTCGCTCGTTCCGGCGGCTGGGGCTTATGCTTACTTCCATCCGGAGCCAAATGTTTTCGGCAATTTCACCGCACGGGCGGGTATGTGGCACTTCACCGAACTGATGAAGCTCCGTTCGGGCGAGCCGTTTGATCTCCTAGTTACGAGGGCTGAAGGTCTCGTTACCTTCCCCTCCTATCATACGGCGCTAGGCATCATGGTAGTCTACGCGCTTCGTGGCTATCGCTGGCTATTCTGGCCTGTAGCGTGCCTGAACGCCGTGATGATCGTCAGCACACTTCCAGAAGGCGGACACCATCTGATCGATGTAATTGTCGGCGTGGTGGTGGCCGCGGTCTCCATCCTCGCCGTGAGATTTGTCGCTGGATATGGCCCGGTCACTGTCGGTATGCTGCCTGCGCCATACGCCGCTCGTTCTAAAACCCAGACGTCAAGCTAGCCTAGCATCCAGTTCTGTTTCGCACCTTGGAGGCGTCCGCTAGGAGTGGGAGTTTCGCCATCCGACAGCGTTTATCGGCAACGTCAACCAAAAGGCAAACATGGCGCTATGTGGGTTGAGCGCCAGTATCGCGATCACCGAGGAGGTTGCCATGATTGCCGCCACGGTACGAAGCACAACAAGACTGTTTGGCATACACAAAGGTTAGATTGAACAGATTAACCGCGCGTATATGCAGCTAGCCGTTAACTCTTTCGAAACCATTTTCTTGTGCGGACGATGAAGAACTGATTGAATTGCCGCCGGGAGAGGGGCCAAAGACATGTTCACAGAGGATTTCTTAGGGCGTATGTCGATCGTCATTGTCATGGCGGTGCTTGCGACGTTTAGCGCAATTCCCCTGGTTCTCTATTTCCAGAACGGTTCCTATCCGATGACGCTGGCGGTCGTCACCCAGCTGAGCTCAACCATATTTCTCTTGCTTCAGCTCTTCATGACGATTAGTCGGCTTCCCGCACAAGGAACCGCCAAGGGGATAGCGCCGAGGGTCACCTCGGTGGCCGGGACCTTTTTAATTCTGGTGGCAATGATGCTGACCCGCCCTGTCGAAAACGCGTCTGTCCAGTTGTTGGCGCTTTGTGCCATCCTTGTTGGAACTTCCTGTTCAATTTTCTGTATTTATTGGCTTGGTAGGTCCTTTTCACTCATGGCAACTGCAAGGCGTCTTGTAACGTCAGGGCCTTACTCCGTTGTCCGGCATCCGCTTTACATATGTGAGGCTGTCTTCGTTTCGGGAATGATAATTTCCCACTTCTCTATGCTGATGGTGGCGCTGGGCGTCGTTCAATGTATTTTCCAGTATCGGCGCGCCAGAAACGAAGAAGCGATATTGAGGCAAGTTTTTCCGGAATATGATGAATATGCCCGGCGGGTGCCGATGTTGGTGCCGCGGTTCCTCCGCTCGCCAGAAGCGTCTACTCAACAGTAGCAAATTTCTAAAACCCCGAAGTCGACTTCTCCACCAGCTTAAGCTGGCCCTTTTCCACCCTGAAGAAGGGCATCGACCTTTGGCTCGAGCCGTCGCTGCGGAAGCGGAACAGGCCGGTCGAGCCGCGGAAGCCAGTCGTGTTCTCCAGCACCTGCTTGTTGAAGCCGTCGGGGCCGGCCGAACTCGCTATGCCCGCGCTCAGCGCCACCATGTCGTAGACGTAGGCGACGTTGACGTCGGGCTGGTACTTGTAGGTCGCCTTGAAGCGGTCGGCGATCGGCCCGGTCTCGCTCTCGTCGAGCGTGGCGATGTAGGCGCCCTCGTAGAGCGGATCCATCGGGCGCTCGAGCCAGCGGTCGGTGCCGATCAGCGTCACGGCCTTGCCGGGAATCCCTTTCGCTTTGAGAGCCGCCAGCACCGCCGTCGGGCTGCCGCCGCCGCTGGCGACGATCACGGCGTCGGGCGCCTCGACCAGCGATCCCATATCCGACACCACCTTGGCGCCGCCGTCGGTCGGCGAATAGGGCAGCGTCACCGCAGGCGTGGCGCCATAGATGCTGAGCGCGTTGGCCACGCGAGATTCAATGGGGCTCGAGTCCGCGCCCGCCGGCACCAGCAGCACGAATTTCCTGGCGCCCTTGCCGGCGATTGCCGCGGCGCCCGCCGCTGCGCTGTCGGCTTCGCTGAGCCGCACGGAATAGACGCCGGGGCCGCCGGCGAAATTGTCGGCCAGCGCCAGCACCGGCGGTCGCTTGGAGCCCGAGAGCTTGGCAAGGTGCTGCGCGGCCGCAAGCTCGGACGGCCCGATAACCGCCTTCGCCGTGCCCGAGGTGATCGCTTTCACCGCAAGGTCCTTCGCGTAACCGCTGTCGCCGCGCGTATCCTCGATCGTCAGCGTCAGAAGCTTGGCGCCGAGATCGGCCATCGCCAAGCGCGCGCCGTCATACATTTTCCGGCCGTTCTCGCCGGTGCTTCCGGGCGCCGAAAGCGGCAGCAGCATGGCCACCTTGGTCGGCCCCGAGCCGAGCGTCAGCTGGGCCTTGGCGGCGGCAGCCGAAGTCGGGCCGGCCGACGTCGCGCTGGCCAGGGTCTGACCGCTTGCCTGCTGGGCGGGCGCCGCGGCGGCGCCCGTCTGGCCGGCGGGTGCCGCGATCGCCGACGGATCGAGCACGTCCGACGCGCCGCTCTTGGACTGGCATCCGCACAGCGTCGCGACCAGCGCCAGAACAATGGCCCGTAAACGCGGTTCGTGTCGCTCACATTTCATGCCGCTTCCACCATGTGCCGCCAGCTATTATCCCGGTCTATCTTAAATTTGACCTTAACGTCTTGCTCGCCGCCGTACCGCATCTTTTCCCGCGCCGCGGCTTCGCCATCGAAGAGCCGCGCCCTCAGCGCCTGTACCACCCTTGCTTGCGCCGGGCTGAGGTACTCGGCGCATTTCATGCAGCGCGGCCCGGGCACGAACGAACGGCGCACGCAGACGCGTTTCTGCTGGCCGGTGACGGCGCCGTCCAGGGAAGCGGACAAGCCGATCGTCGCCACCGGCAGCGGCCCGGTCACGTCGAGGCCTTCCCGTGCCAGGATCGCGCGTGCGCGCTGGCAGTAGTTGACCAAGCGGACCGAGAAGCGGGTTCCCCCGTGCCCAGCCCGGTATTTCATGACGGTGGTGCAAAGATCGCCCGCGGCGAGCCTGTTTGCCTGTGCAAGATATCTGACGCCAAAAGCAATGTGGGTGGCCGGCTCGCCGAGCTCTTCGAGCGAACCGCGAAAGCGGAGCATTCGCGCCGTTGCCGGCATGACCTGCATCAGGCCGACCTCGCCGTCGGCGCGCCGCGCACGCCGGGATCGAAGCCGCTTTCGATCTCCAAGCACCGGCTCGAGGCCGTAGAGCGATGCCTGGCAGGTGGCGAATGCCTTGAATGTCGCGCGGATCCGCTCGGGCGCCGCGTCGCAGCGCACGGGCAGCGACCGTTGCGGCCGCGGTCGTTCCAGCCAGTTGGCGTGGATAGGTGTTTGCCCAGGCCAAGCAGGGCGACCGCTAGAGCAACTCCAGGAAAAGTGCGTAGCGGTTTTCCGTTCGGAATTGCGTCAAAACAAAGAGACAGACCGGTTTGCCGTTTCCGTGAAACGGCGAAACAGTCGAAGGCGATCGCCTTCGCTGGCTTTCCGTTGGCCACCATCGCAGCCAGCTGGTGCTCGATGGGCCGTCAGCTCAGTGCATGTACTCGACCATGCGGTCGTGGAAGCACTCGCATTTGTTGAGCGTGTCTTCGTCCTTGTAGTTCGTCTTGAGGTAGCCATAGGCCATGCCGCAGGCGACCTTGGCTTCCGAGGCCCAGACGAAGGCGGGACGCGACGAGTTGATCCATTCAGGGCTGTTGGCGACGGCGACCGATTCGTCCATCAGCTTCACCACATGGTCTTTGAGCTCGACCATGTTGTCGGTCAGCACCAGGTCCGAGGTGCCGACGGCGCGGCAATAATTCACCGCCGGCTCGCCGATGATGTCGGCGGCAAAGCCCGTCGACCCGGCCACGAGCAGCGCCGCGGCCGAAGCCAGCAATCTTACGGAATGTTTCATGTAAGCCCCTCTTCGAATTGCGAATTCATGCTTTGCTGATGTTTAGCACGGAAGCGTGGTGGCGCATAAGTGCTAAATGGTGGCCGTGTGCTGCGCATGAGTGTTGTCGTCGTAAAGGATCGTGATCGTTCCGGCGGCAGGTGTGTTCGTCAATTGCGCCACGTTGACGAAATTGTTGCCGGAACCACTGGTGTCGACGCTCAGGTTACCGGTGCCGCTGTCATAGTGCACATAGTTGTTGATGTTGCCGGCCGGCGCGGTGTCGAACAGCGACGTCAAGTCGATCTTGTCGCCCTCCGCGCCGTTGTAGTCGGTAATGAGATCCTTGATGTTCAGTTCCAGGTGATCGAGCTTGAATGTGTCGGCTCCTGTGCCGCCCGTCAACGTGTCCTGGCCGAGGCCGCCAATCAGGGTATCGTTGCCGCCGCCGCCATTCAGCGTGTCGTTACCGACGCCCCCCGCGAGATAGTTGTCGCCGGCATTCCCGAAGAGATAGTCGTTTCCGGAGCCGCCGATCAGCCCTTCGATGCCGGTAAGCGTATCGCCAGTGGCGTCGCCGCCGCCGATCGTCCCGGCGGCAGGATTGATGAACGTCACTGACGCGCCCGATGCATGACCGTCGTCGGAAAGGTGGATCGAGATCGCAGCGATGCTGCCGGTATAGTCGACTATGTCGGTGCCGCCTCCGCCGGAGATCGTGTCGGCGTGGGTGCTGCCGGCAAGCACGTCGTTGCCTGCCGTTCCGGTCAGCGTGTAGTTGCCGGACCCGTCAGCCGCCACAACATGGACGGCGACCGACTGTGTACCTGTCGTGTCGCCGTCTTTGTCGGTCGCCGACACTGTGAACGCCAGGTTCTGATCTTGGGGTAGGACGTTGTGTGTCAATGAAATGTTGGAGAACTGGGCGCCTTGCCCGGAAATGTTGACTGCGCTGACCTGCAACTGGTTGAAGCTGATCGACGGATCGATCACGAATGTGCCGGTCGATGTGATCGAGATATCACCGGACACCGACGTGTTGGTGAGAGTGTTCGTCGCAACCCAGTGATAGGTTCCGCCCGCGCCGTTCAGCGAATTAACGACCAAACTAACCGAGTCGTTCAACTCGGCGTTGGTGTTGGGCGTGTTGTCGACGCCGATCCCAGTCCCCGGTGTGTGGAACTCCATAGTGAAGGATTCATTGCCACCGACGAAGGTGTTCGCGACGCCAAATCCGTTATTGTTGGAGTTGATGCCATCGGGGCTTGAAAATTCGATATGGCCGTCACTGGTTTCGCGCCAATTCGGTCCGCCCGCGGGCAGGTTCTGCAGCGAATAGGTGACTGTAGTACCAGCATCGGGCTTGATAAGGTCGAACTCGTAAGTCCCATCGATCCTCACGGCGAGGTCGAACACTTCCGTCGACCCCGACATCGCGTGGAGAACCGTTGTGCCGTCCGCGGCGATCGTGGTGTTGTACGTGATGCCGGCAATCGCAGGCCCTACGATGTTGAAGTGATCGATGCCGTCCGCTCCCGGTACCAGCGAGAAGAAGCCCGCTACCGATCCAACCTCGTTCGGGATGGTGCCCGACGTGAAGGAGCCCAGCGACGGACCGTCGTCATGGAAGGTGGCCTTGGAGCCGAGATCGAGCGACTGGGAAGCCTTGTCGCCGTCCCCATCCGTCACCGTTGCCGTCAGCGTCACCAGGCCTGAGGTCAGGCTGATGCCTTCGGACGTGTCCGTTGGATTGTCCGCGGTGTTCTCGTGTACGGCGCGGAACTCCGTTAGCGTCGTCTGGCCGCTTGTGGTGTTCACCGCGAGTGTGAACACCAGATAGGCTGCATCGCCGCTGTGGCCGGTCACGTAACCCGAAACTGTGCCGCCGCTTTGCGTCAGCACCACTGCCTGGCCGGTCGCCGAGTCGATCAGGTTCGAAGTCACACCCTGCGAGGAGACGCTTACACCGTAGCTGGTGGTGGCGCCGTCGGCACCCTGTACCACAGTGAACATTCCCGCAAAGGCGGCCGTAGCTGCCGTCAGCGCTGCGTTCGGCGTTGAGCCATTCGGCAAGTAGCTTTCATCGACGTTCAGCGTCGGCGCAGCCGTGCCGCTCAGCGCGATCGAGGGGCCGTCGTCCTTGATGCTCAGCGCGTTGCCGATGTTGAGCGACTGCGAGGCCTTGTCGCCGTCGCCGTCGGTCACCGTCGCCGTCAGCTGGATCAGGTTGGCCGTCAGGCTGGTGGCG
>NZ_JAPYKO010000034.1:0-63775 GCF_037179585.1 Mesorhizobium argentiipisi (SeqCode) | reverse complement strand
AGAAGCTTAACTGTCTCGGCCCAGCCATCATCAACAAGCGATTCGTGTGTCATCCCCAGCGTAGAATCACAACCGATTCCGCGCCGCAATACCCTATCTTAGCGCCTATGCCCTCGAGGGGGAGATTTGGCGCGGCGATTGGCTTCTCCTGTCTCTTGCGCCGCCCGGAAAGGCCGTGATACCTCGCCCGCGAAGCTATTTTCCCGCGGAACCGCCAAAAATGTCCAAGACCAAGAACGTCAAGAAAGTCGTGCTCGCCTATTCCGGCGGCCTCGACACCTCAATCATCCTGAAATGGCTGCAGACCGAGCTCGGCGCCGAAGTCGTCACCTTCACCGCCGATCTCGGCCAGGGCGGCGAGCTAGAGCCGGCGCGCCGCAAGGCCGAGATGATGGGCATCAAGGACATCCGCATCGTCGACGTGCGCGAGGAATTCGTCGCCGACTTCGTCTTCCCGATGTTCCGCGCCAACGCCGTCTATGAAGGCACCTACCTGCTCGGCACCTCGATCGCCCGGCCACTGATCTCCAAGCATCTGGTCGAGATCGCCAGGGAGACTGGCGCCGACGCCATCGCGCATGGCGCCACCGGCAAGGGCAACGATCAGGTCCGCTTCGAATTGTCCGCCTATGCGCTGAACCCCGACATCAAGGTCATCGCGCCGTGGCGCGATTGGTCGTTCAAGTCGCGCACCGACCTTCTCAACTTCGCCGAGCAGCACCAGATCCCGGTGCCGAAGGACAAGCGCGGCGACGCGCCCTTCTCGGTCGACGCCAATCTTTTGCACTCTTCTTCCGAGGGCAAGGTGCTGGAGGATCCGTGGAGCGAGCCGCCGGAATTCGTGCATCAGCGCACCGTCTCGCCGATGGATGCGCCCGATGTCGCCACCGAGATCGAGATCGAGTTCCTCAAAGGCGACCCGGTCGCGCTCAACGGCAAGAAACTGTCGCCGGCCACCATGCTGGCGGCGCTCAACGACCTCGGCCGCGACAACGGCATCGGCCGCCTCGACCTCGTCGAGAACCGTTTCGTCGGCATGAAGTCGCGCGGCGTCTACGAGACCCCCGGCGGCACCATCCTGATCGCCGCCCACCGCGCGATCGAATCGATCACGCTCGACCGGGGTGCCGCCCACCTCAAGGACGAGCTGATGCCGCGCTATGCCGAGCTCATCTACAACGGCTTCTGGTTCTCGCCCGAGCGCGTCATGCTGCAGGCGATGATCGACAAGAGCCAGGACGACGTCGAAGGCACGGTGCGGCTTAAGCTCTACAAGGGCAATGTCATCGTCACCGGCCGCAAGTCGAAGAAGACGCTCTACTCGGATGCGCTGGTCACCTTCGAGGACGACCGCGGCGCCTACGACCAGAAGGATGCCGAAGGTTTTATCCGGCTGAACGGGCTGCGGCTCAGGACACTGGCGGCAAGGAACCGACGCTGAACCTGCTGATCTCCCCCCTCGAGGGGGAGATG
The DNA here is from genome assembly GCF_037179585.1 of Mesorhizobium argentiipisi (SeqCode). Taxonomy (NCBI): domain Bacteria; kingdom Pseudomonadati; phylum Pseudomonadota; class Alphaproteobacteria; order Hyphomicrobiales; family Phyllobacteriaceae; genus Mesorhizobium; species Mesorhizobium argentiipisi (SeqCode). The sequence continues at coordinate 62,302 of NZ_JAPYKO010000034.1, read as the reverse complement.
TCGCCGAAGGCGACAGAGGGGGTCGCTGCGCGTGAAGCGCCGACGCCCTGCGCGACAAGAAAGAGCGTCGACGTTCTGTGTGAGACGACCCCTTCTGGCCTGCCGGCCATCTCCCCCTCAAGGGGGGAGATTCCCACTTTCCCGGCTTTCGCCAATCTCCAAGCCCAACAAAAAAGCCCGGCGCATGGCCGGGCTTTTCCGTGAAATGACGATCTCAATCAGTCCGCGTCGATCGCTTCGGCGATACGGGCGATGGCCTGCTGATAGACGCTTGCCGAGTTCCAGCCGGCAATCGCGCCCATATTGGCCTCGTAGCTCGCGCCGGCTTGCCAGCCATGCGCCTTGAGATAGTTGGCGGTCGAGGCGAGCGCCGTGTTGCGGTCGCGCAGGTTTCCGCTGCCGACGCCGTATTTCAGCACGTTTCCGGGCAGGAACTGGGTGTGGCCGATCTCGCCATGCATGGCGCCGACCGAGGAGGCGCTCAGCGCGCCGCGATCGACCAGCTTCAGCGCCGCGATGGCATGCGGGGTGAAATAGTCGGGGCGGCGGCAGTCATAGGCGAGCGTCAGGATGGCCGACACCGTGTTCTGGTTGCCCATCGAGGCGCCGAAACCGGTCTCCATGCCCCAGATGGCGAGCAGCACGCCCGGCGGCACGCCATAAGTCCGCTCGATATTGGCGAACATCGCCGCGTTGGCCTTTTTCAGCGCGCGGCCTCTCGAGATGATCGCGGACGCCCCGCGGCGCTGCATGAAGGCCTCCACCGAGCCGCTGAAAGCCTTATGGATGGCGCGGTCGGCGGCGATCGTCCTCGTAGCGTAAGTCGCCCCCGCCAGCGCCGAAAGCCCCCTTTGGCCGACGCCGTTGGCCTTGGCCTCGGCTGCAAAGTCCTGCTTCCAGGCCTCGAAGCCGGCGCCGTTCTTGCCACAGCTGGCCGCGGCCTCGGCGCCTGTCGCCAGCCCAAGCATCGCCACCACCGCCGCGGCGGCCGCGAAAATCCTTCCTTTGGCAAAAAATGCCATGTCCTTCTCTCCTGGTTGCCTTGAATCACGTCCCGGTTGCGAATTTGCCAGCGAAACGTCCGGTTGTCACCGCCCTCGCGGGAAGTGACACCCGACACTGGCGAAAGAAGGGCAATCTGCCTACGATCAGCGATCAGCTGTGGCGGGCTTGCCTCATGAATGACGTTAACGTCGTGATCATTGGCGCCGGTTCGGCGAGCTTGCCGCGCCGAAAGCCCTTCGAGCGGCCGGGCTTTCCGTCCTTCTGCTCGAGGCGATGGACCGGATTGGCGTGTGTTGGCCGGTCAATGCCCAGCTCGCGGCGAAATAGCGCCGGAACGCCGGAAGCCGGCAGGCGTTAGGGCATGCTTCACAAAAGATCTTGGAGCGAGTTGACGATCCCAGGGAAAAGTCATCCCGCTCCAAGACGGAGCCTGCATCCACGCTCCGATCCATGGGTTGATCACGCATGAAGCTGTTCGACTGCCCCAATTGCGGCCATCGCCTCTATTTCGAGAATGCCCAGTGCCTGAACTGTTCCAGCCTGGTGCTCTATGACCCGGCGCAGGCGAGCTTCGTGCTCAGCGGCAAGGGCGGCATTCTTCCGTGCGGCAATGCCGATGAATGCGCCTGCAACTGGCGGGCCGAGGGCGGCCGGACTTTCTGCCGCGCCTGCGCCCTCAACCAGGTCATTCCCGACCTTTCCATCGACGGCAACCGCCGGCGCTGGATCCGGGTCGAAGCGGCGAAGAAGCGCGTGGTCTATTCTCTGCTCGCCTTCGGCCTGCCGGTCGTGCCCAAGGTCGATGCGAAAGACGAGACCGGCCTTGCCTTCGACTTTCTCGCCGACCCGATCGGCGCCGGTCCGGGCGGCGAGCGCATCCTGACCGGCCATGACAACGGCTTGATCACGCTCAATGTTGCCGAGGCCGATTCCGCCGAGCGTGAACGGCGGCGCGTCGAGATGGGCGAGAACTACCGCACACTGCTTGGCCATTTCCGCCACGAGCTCGGCCACTATTATTGGGATCGGCTGATCCGTGACGATCCCGCGCGCCTTTCTGCCGTCCGCGCCCTCTTCGGCGACGAGCGTGCCGATTACGAGCAGGCCCTGAAAGCTTACTACGCCAAGGGCGCGCCGCCGGACTGGCAGCAACGCCACATCTCCGCCTACGCCGCATCCCATCCGTGGGAGGACTGGGCCGAGACTTGGGCGCACCATCTCCACATCACCGACACGCTTGAGATGGTTCATTCGCTGAACTTCCCGCTTGGCCGGCTGGAGACCGTGGAGGTCGGCGACCTGCCGCGCGGCGATACTGGCGGGCATTTGCAGCCGGCGCCCGCCGATCCCGACCCGGCTCCCGAGCCATTCGAAAGGATCCTGGCCCGCTGGCTTGTGCTGTCGGAGGCGTCCAACTCGATCAACCGCTGCATGGGCCTGCCGGACCTCTACCCTTTCGTGATTTCCGAGGTGGCGGCGCGGAAATTGGCCTTCGTGCACGAGCTTTTGACCGGCGCGCCAAAAAAGACCTGGAACAATTCGTGAGTGGGAACAAGGACTTTAGCCGGAACGCATAAGCCGCTGTTTCGTTTCCGAGCCCGAGGGAGCGTTGAAACGGAGAGAAAACCATGACACGCGTATTGTTTCCGGCGCTGGCCGGTGCGCTGCTCACTATCTCGGGCGCCGCTTTCGCCGATACCCCCGTCCAGGCGGTGACCGACTTGAACGTCCGCGCCGGCCCCGGACCGCAATATCCGGTCATCGGCGTGCTGGCGGCCGGTCAGTCGGCCACGCTCAACGGCTGCATCGAAGGCAGCAAGTGGTGCACGATCGCCGAAGCCGGCGGCAAGGGTTGGGTCTATTCCGACTATGTGACGGGCGATTTCGGCGGCAGCCGCGTCGTCGTGACCCGCCGCCCGGCCAATGCCGATATCGCCGTCGTGTCCCCGCCGACCGATGATGTCTACACCACCAACAGCTACACCGGCGCCATCGTTTCGAGCGACGACGCCATCGAGTCGATCGGCAGACCGCCGGCCGAGGTCGGCACCTATGTCACCACGCATCGGGTCGATCCGGTCTATCTCGAGGGCGAGGTGGTGACCGGCGCCACGCTGCCCGACACGGTCGAGCTGCGCGAGATCCCCGATTACCGGTATCGTTATGTCTATGTGAACAACCAGCCCGCGCTGGTCGACCCCGGCACTCGGCGCATCGTTTATGTGATGCGCTGATCGGGCTTGATCGCCTGAGAAGAACGGTCGCCAGCAATGGCGGCCGTTTTTTTATGTCTGCGCGCGGCAACCCTGGGGGCGGTAATTGCGTGCTAACTGCCGATCTCCTAATACCCATGTGGCGAAGCCTTCGGCAGGGGAGCCGCGTGACGATAGAAAGTGTCGCCTTCGAGCGCTATCGCCGCTCGCCGAACGAAAAGACCAATTTGCCGCGCCTATTCTTTGGCACGGCGATCGTCATCGCCTTCTGGATGGCGATGACGGCCCTGGTGCTGTTTGCCGGCACCTATGTCTACATCGTCTGGCGCCTTCCCGGACCTTCGACCGGGCAGTACATGCAGGATTTCCTGGCATCGCCCATCGGCATTCTGAGCGCGCTGAGCTCCTTTGCCGGCATCTGGATCGGCCTTTGGGTGGCGATGCGTTTCCTGCATGGCAAGCCGCTCGCCGGCCTTTTTGGCGTCAGCCGCCGCATCGCGGGCGGCGATTTCCTCAAAGGCCTGGTTGCGGTGCTGATCACCTCGCTGTTTTCCGAAGTGCTGCTCTATTGGCTGCAGCCGGAGATCGCGCGCGGACCGATCGCCCTCTCGTCCTGGCTGCTTTTCCTGGTGCCGATTGCGCTGCTCGCCTTCCTGCAGACCTCGTCGGAAGAAATGCTGTTTCGCGGCTATCTGCTGCGCGCGCTCGCCTATCGCTTCAGGAGCCCTCTTGTTTGGGCGGTGCTGCCGGGCCTGCTGTTCACGTCGCTGCACTGGAACACGGCCTCGACGCTGGCCATCAATGCCAGTGTCTTCATCTCGATCGGCACCTTTGCGCTGTTGCTCACACTCCTGGTCTACGTCACCGGCAATCTCGGCGCCGGTTTCGGCGCCCACCTCGGCAACAATCTCACCGGCTTCCTGCTGATCTCGCACCAGGAAGCCTATAATTCCTTCGCGCTGCTCAATGCGAAGCCCCTCGAAGGTCCCGGCTGGACCAATTGGGACGCCATTCTGATCGCGGCGATCGGCATCGTCAGCACGCTTCTCACGATGCTGCTGCTTTTGCACCGGCGCTCGCCGCTGCGGGTCGGTACGAGCAAGCAAAGCTTGGGCTAAGCTACCCCAATCGCGGCGTTTTGGCCCGGATTTGGGCTTTGTTTCCCTATGCATGTCGTTGCCGCAAAACCGCTGCGCACCTTTGCGCGACATGCATTGGCCTTGACTCCGCGGCCGATTTCCTGTCTAGAGCCGCTGAATTCCGCGACGAGTTTTCTTTCGCGAAAGCCGACCAGGACGCCGAAGCCTCTTTGAGGCGGGTGCTGTAAAGAGATCCTGGAGGCCAACACCCGGCAGCGCGATGCGCCCCCGGGTGCTTTTTGGCTTTGCGCTTTTGCTTGGCGGCCCGGCGCGAACGCACTACCTCTCGGGCATCCACAGGTGCCAGAGAAAAGGAAGAAGAATGTTTGAGTCCCTGCAAGAGCGCCTTGGCTCCATCCTGAACGGCCTGACCGGCCGCGGCGCGCTGTCCGAGGCGGATGTCTCGGCGGCGCTGCGCGAGGTGCGCCGCGCCCTGCTCGAGGCCGACGTGGCGCTGGAGGTGGTGCGTTCCTTCACCGACAAGGTGCGCGAGAAGGCGGTCGGCGCCGCGGTGCTGAAGTCGATCAAGCCCGGACAGATGGTCGTCAAGATCGTCCATGACGAGCTGGTCGACATGCTCGGCGCCGAGGGCGTGGCCATTGACCTCAATGCGCCAGCGCCCGTCGTCGTCATGATGGTCGGCCTGCAGGGCTCCGGCAAGACGACCACCTCGGCCAAGATCGCCAAGCGCCTGACCGAGCGCCAGAACAAGAAGGTCCTGATGGCCTCGCTCGACACGCGGCGTCCCGCCGCGCAGGAGCAGCTGCGCCAGCTCGGCGAGCAGACCAAGGTGGCGACGCTGCCGATCATCGTCGGTCAGAGCCCGGTCGATATCGCCAAGCGCGCCGTGCAGGCGGCCAGACTCGGCGGCCATGACGTCGTCATCCTCGACACCGCCGGCCGGACCCATATCGACGAGCCGCTGATGATCGAGATGGCCGACATCAAGAAGGTGTCGAACCCGCACGAGATCCTGCTGGTCGCGGACTCGCTGACCGGCCAGGACGCCGTGAACCTCGCCAAAAGCTTCGACGAACGCGTCGGCATCACCGGCCTTGTGCTGACCCGCATGGACGGCGACGGCCGCGGCGGTGCCGCGCTTTCCATGCGCGCCGTCACCGGCAAGCCGATCAAGCTCATCGGCACCGGCGAAAAGATGGACGGGCTGGAGGAATTCCACCCCAAGCGCATCGCCGACCGGATCCTCGGCATGGGCGACATCGTCAGCCTCGTCGAGAAAGCTGCCGAGACCATTGACGCCGAGCAGGCGGCGGCGATGGCCAAGAAGATGCAGTCGGGCAAGTTCGACCTGAACGACCTCGCCCAGCAGCTTCAGCAGATGTCGAAAATGGGCGGCATGGGCGGCATCATGGGCATGATGCCCGGCATGGGCAAGATGAAGGACCAGATGGCCGCCGCCGGCCTCGACGACAAGATGTTCGGCCGCCAGCTCGCCATCATCTCATCGATGACCAAGGCCGAGCGCGCCAATCCCGATATCCTCAAGCACTCGCGCAAGAAGCGCATCGCCGCCGGTTCCGGCACCGACGCTGCCGAGATCAACAAGCTCTTGAAGATGCATCGCGGCATGGCCGACATGATGAAGGCGATGGGCGGCAAGGGCAAAGGCGGCGGCCTCATGCGCGGCATGATGGGCGGCCTTGCCTCGAAAATGGGCCTTGGCGGCATGATGCCGGGCGGCGGCATGCCCGACCTGTCGAAGATGGATCCCAAGCAGCTCGAAGCCTTGCAAAAACAGGCGCAGGCCGCCGGCCTCGGCAAGGGCCTTCCCGGCGGCTTGCCCGGTGGACTTCCTGGCGGCGGACTGCCGGGCTTGCCCGGCGGCATGAAGCTTCCTGGTCTTCCCGGCCTGGGCGGTGGCGGGCTGCCCGGTTTGGGCAAGAAGAAGTGAGGGGGCGATGAACGAGGAGAAAGACATGGCCGAAGCACGCGCCATCCTGGCCGGCTACCGCGCTTCGATCGACAACATCGACGCCGCCCTCATCCATATGCTGGCCGAACGCTTCCGCTGCACCAAGGCGGTCGGCGTTCTGAAGGCCGAGCATGGCCTGCCGCCCGCGGACCCGTCGCGCGAGCAGCAGCAGATCGCCCGCCTTCGCCAGCTGGCGAAGGATGCGAACCTCGATCCCGATTTCGCGGAGAAGTTCCTGAACTTCGTCGTCCGCGAAGTCATCCGCCATCACGAACAGATCGCCGCTGATAACGGCGTGATGAAAACCGGGTGAAGCCCGGCGCGTGTCGCTCAAACTGCGCAGCGGTTTTGGGCAACGACATGCGCAAGCAAAGACGACATCAATCAAACGAAATCAGAGCTTTTAGGAGAAAACAATGGCACTGAAAATCAGACTGGCCCGTGCGGGCTCGAAGAAGCGTCCCTACTACCACGTCGTCGTCGCCGACGCCCGTTCGCCGCGCGACGGCCGTTTCATCGAATCGCTGGGGTCCTGGAACCCGCTGCTGCCGAAGGACGGCGAACGCGTCAAGGTTGATGCCGAGCGCGTCAAGCACTGGCTGTCGCACGGCGCTCAGCCGACCGACCGCGTGCTGCGCTTCCTCGACGAAGCCGGCCTCGCCAAGCGCGAAGCCCGTTCGAACCCGAACAAGGCCCTGCCTGGCAAGAAGGCGCAGGAACGCGCCGCGCTGCTGAAGAAGGCCCAGGAAGACGCGGCGGCTGCCGCCGCCGCGGCGACCGCCGCTCCGGCCGAAGCCGCCACCGCCGAGTAGTCCCGGCCTTTTCGCTTACAAAAACGGCGGGCATGGACCCGCCGTTTTTCTTTGCCGGCTTTGCAGCCTCAATATCCCGCCGGGCATCTTGCGATATAGACGCGGCCGTAGCGGTCGCGATACCGGCACTTGCCGCTTTCGCTGGCATGTCCGATCAGTGCGCCGGCCACGGCGCCGACCGCGCCGCCGACCACCGCGCCCTCCACCGGATCGTTGGCCACCGCGGCTCCGACCGCCGCACCGCCAAGGCCGCCGATCGCAGCACCCTTTTCCGTTTGCGAGCAGGCGCCGAGGGCGACCGTCAGCACCAGGATGGTAATTGCTTTCTTCATTGCTGTTCCTCTCTCAAGCGCCGTCCTCGCCGCCATGCCCTAAACTCACAAACAGCTAAATTGATCCCGGCAATGATGAAGATTGGCCGACTACGTGCCGGCCGAATTTATGGCGCCGGGCATGAACTCATTGAATTATCGTGGTTTTTTACCGCTCGGTAAGGCGTCTCAGCTTGTCGAGCCCGGCCTCGAAATCCTTGCCGATCAGCGTGTCGAAATCATGAACAGGCCCATCAGCTTGGCAATGAAAGGCCTTGCGCCGCGCATTGCCCTGGTGACCGTGGTGCCGTCGCCGGACGGCGAGAGCGAGAAGTCGACCGTGTTGTTGGCCCGGAATGGCCTTTCGAAGTCGAGCTTGAGCGAAACCAGCGATGAGGGCACCGAATTTGTGATCTCCATGCGGCCCTTGCCGGCCTTGGAGTTGCCTTCCCAGGCATAGGCCGCGCCCTTGCCGCTGTCGGTGCCGGACAGCGTGCGCTGCATCTGGGGGTCGAGTTTTTCGAAGGGCGACCATTCGGGCCAGCGCCGGAAATCGTTGATCAGCGGAAAGATCGTCTCGGCCGGCGCCTTGATGCTGGCCGAGCGGGTTACGACGAAATCGTTCGGCCGGGCCGCGGCATAGATCAGCACGGCGGCGATGATGACGACCAGGATGATGAGGATGGTGGTGAGCATTTTTCTCTCCCTATCGCGAGAACGGGATCAACGCGCGCACCCTTTGGTCGCGCAGATAGAGCCCGCCCCACAGGATGATGCCGAGATAGACGCCGAACAAGGTGTGCGAGAAGAGCGGGTTGCCGATCCGCACATGGGTCGAAATCGCGCCGCCCATATAGGCGGTGAGCAGGATGGCGCCGAGCACCGAGGTGCGCGGGATGGCATAGAGCGCGGTCGAGATCAGCCCGATGACCCCGATCAGGCGCGCGACATTGGCGTCGGCCGGCCAGCCGAGTTCGGTCATCGTCCGGGTAACGACATCCAGCGGCGGCAGCTTGATGACGCCGTCGAAGATCATGAACAGGACGACGGCGGCGCTGAGCGCGCGCCCGGTCCACAAGGCGCCGTTCGAGACAGGCACGGCTTCGGAAATGCTCATGGGTGTTCCTCCTGATGGTTCGATCCCTCTGCCGAGGTCGAACCAAGGACGCGCTATGGGGCCGCGATCCTACAGGGTCCGGAGTCCTTTCGGCGCAGGTTCCGCCAACCGGTCGTAAACGCCACTCGCCGCAATGAGGCGCACCAGCTCCGCCTGCCGCCGCGTCTCCGTCTTTTCGAAAACGTGCTGCAGGTGGGTGCGCGCCGTAGTCAGGCTGATGCCGAGCTCGTCTGCGACCGCCTGCAGTCCTTCGCCGCGGGCGATCGCAATGGCCACGGCCGCCTCGGCCGGGGTCAGTCGATAGAGGTTGCGCAACTGTGCCTGCATGGTCCGCGGCGCGCTGTCCGGATCGGCCACGAACACGATTGCGGCGGGGCGGCCGGCCACGAACCACGTCCACTCGATCTTCAGAGGCGACACCAGCACGCTCAGCGGTCGACGCGGCGCCGGCCGCGCGAGCGCCATCACGCCGCCTGCGGTGTCCGACTGCTCCGCGGCCGTGGCAATCAACCGGCGAAATTTCGCGGCATCTGCTTGCTTATTTGCGCGCAGCGCCGATTTCTCGATCCTGATTCCGTCGGCTTCGATGAGCAGCGCTTCGGCCGCCCGGTTGGCGAACAGGATTTCGCCATTCGCCGCCACGATCAGCACGCCCTGGGCGACGTGGTCGAGCGCCTCGACATTGGCACTCCTGGCGAGCTCCGAACGCGAGAGGCGCAACCCCACACTCGCCGCGCGAACCAGATGCGGCCCGACGCGGCGCAGCCGGTCGAGATGCTCGGGCTCGAACTCGCCGGCTGTCCTGGCGCGTCCACAGGTGAACACGACGCGCATGTCCGGTTCGTTGGCCAGCACGACCCCGATCGGGTGGCACATGTCGCCGGGCCGGCAGAAGTCGTTATAGAACTCGGAGCGCTGGTAGACTTCGCGCGGCAGGAGGTCCCACACGGGAATCAATGCGCCGGCGCGCAGCCTGGCGATGCGCGGCAGGAACACATTGGTCTTGTAGTAATACTGCGCGTAGGTGAGGTCCGCCTCGGGCGGCATGCGCACCGAACTCGCTTCGCTGCGCAACGTCCTTGCGTTCTGGAACGTCAGCTTGGTGGCGGCGCCTTCGAGGAAATCCGACAGCGTCTCGAGAACCTGCGGCCAGCGGCCGGGTTCGACCGCCGCATCATAAATCTGCCCGACCATGCCGTCGAAGTCGTGCATGCGTGCCGGTTCCAAAGCTCCCTCACCTGAAGGGATCTGCAGTTTGCCGGAAGCCGGCTTTGCTGACAACCATTCGCCCCCGCATCTCATATGTTCATACGAGGCGACCGCCCGGGGTCAGCGTGTAGCTATTGTGATGCCATCAAGGTTCACTCCAACCACATGTGGCGAAGATGCAAACGCGGGCAGCACCTGGCACTCAGACCGATTGGAACGGTACGCACTACGAAACGCTTCTGACGGCGCGCGAGACCGGCGGCAAGCTCGGGGCATTTGCATCCGATGCTGGTCCGGGCGACGGACCGCCACGCCATCGCCATCTCGAGGCCGACGAAATCTTCGTCATTCTCCAAGGGCGGTTGCGCTTCTGGCGCGCCGGGGAAACTTCCGAACGCAGCGCCGGAGAAATATTCCACGTTCCCGCTGGCATTGAGCACGCGTTCGTCGTCGTCGAGCCTGCGCGATGGATCGCCATCCTGTCCCCGGGGGGTCTCGAAGGCTTTTTCCCGGCGGTCGCCGCGCAGGGACTGGAGATTCCGCGAGACGTGGCCGCAATCAAGGCGATCGCCACCCAGTTCGACATGGAGATTACCGGGCCACCCTTAGGATATCCGGAACGTTAGGCGACCCAGCCTGACGGCCGGGAACATGTTCCGGGACTTCCTCCCGAAAGCAATTTCCAGGAAAAGTGTAAGCGGTTGGGCTCGGCGCCTTCGCCGTAGTCACGCGTCCGGAATTGCGTCAAGACAGAAGAACAGCGCCACGCGCATTCCGGGGAAGGAAACCATGAGCGGCGAGACGGACCTGCAAAAGCTGCTGGCATCGATGACGCCGCAGCTTTACCCGGAAGTCTATGTCTTCGCGACCTTGCCGCCCGGCGCAGCCTTGCCGGAGGGCTTGGAGCCGGTCATGCGCTTCATCGAGCGCGAGGGCGCGACGCTGATCCTGGCCGAAAGCCAGGCGAAGGCAGCCAGTCTTACCGGCATTTTCCGCTGCCGGATGATCACGCTCGACATCCACTCCTCGCTCGAAGCCGTCGGTTTCCTTGCCGCCATCACGACGCGGCTCGCGGCGGCCGGCATGGGCGTCAATCCGGTGTCGGCCTTCTATCACGACCATCTGTTCGTGCCGGCGGAGCGGGCGGAGGAAGCACTGGCGATTTTGCGCGGCCTGGCGACGGAAAGCGGCGGCTTGGCTCAGCGACGGAGGACATAGAGAATATCCGGCAAGCCTTCCTCATTGGCCGAGCCGTCGCCGAAGGCTTCAGCGCGAAAACCGTGGCGTTCGTAGAAACGGCGCGCGCCGGTGTTAGCCTGGAAGCAATGAAGCTTGACCAGAGGCATGCCGGCGGTGGCTTGGGCAAGCAGCCGGCTGCCGATGCCTTGCCCGGTCCGGGCCGGATCGAGATAGAGCTGCTCGACCCATTCGCCGCCGATGGCGATGAAGCCGACGATCCGGCCGCCAGCATCGGCGACCGTCACCTGCTGAGTGGGCAGCAGGATGTCGCGGATGAAGAAGAGGTCCTCCTCCGGCGTGTGCAGCAACGGCATCCAATCGAAGGCATTGAGCGACGCGCATATCGTGATTGTGATGGCGGCGGCGTCCGAGCTTGCGGCTGGGCGTAGGATAACTTTGGTGCGATCGTTCATAGGCCGGCGCTGCCCCTCATCCGCCCTTCGGGCACCTTCTCCCCGTTGAACGGGGAGAAGGAAGAAGCGCCACGGCCGAAGGCCGAGCCTGCGACGGCAGGCCGCCGGCTTTCCGGCGCGCCCGCGCAGGGCCAGCCGCGCAGCGGCGATACGGCCCGTGAGCGAAATTCAACTGCCGAAGGCCGAGCCTGCGACTGCGGGCCGCCGGCCTTCCGGCGCGCCCGCGCAGGGCCAGCCGCGGCAGCGGCGGCGCGGCCCGTGAGCGAAAACAAACTGCCGTCAGGCCGCCTTTTTCTTCGGCTGGATCAGGCCGCGCTCGACCAGGAGCTCGGCGATCTGCACGGCGTTCAGCGCCGCGCCCTTGCGCAGATTGTCGGAGACCACCCACATCGACAGGCCGTTGTCGACGGTCGAATCCTCACGGATGCGCGAGATGAAGGTGGCGTCCTCGCCGGCCGATTCCAGCGGCGTGATGTAGCCGCCGTTCTCGCGCTTATCGAGCACCTGGCATCCGGGCGCCTCGCGCAGGATGTCGCGCGCCTCATCCGCCGTGATCGGCTTTTCGAACTCGATGTTGACCGCTTCCGAATGGCCGATGAACACCGGCACGCGCACGCAGGTCGCCGTCAGCTTGATCTTGGGGTCGAGCATCTTCTTGGTCTCGGCCACCATCTTCCACTCTTCCTTGGTGAAGCCGTCATCGAGGAAGACGTCGATATGCGGGATGACGTTGAAGGCGATGCGCTTGGTGAACTTCTTGACGTCGACCTGGTCGGCGACGAAGACCGCGCGGGTCTGGGTGAAGAGCTCGTCCATGCCTTCCTTGCCGGCGCCGGAGACCGACTGGTAGGTGGCGACGACGACGCGCTTGATGGTGGCGACGTCATGCAGCGGCTTCAGCGCCACCACCAGTTGCGCCGTCGAGCAGTTCGGGTTGGCGATGATATTCTTGCGCGTGAACAGCGAGATCGCGTCCGGGTTCACCTCCGGCACGATCAGCGGCACGTCCTGATCGTAGCGGAAGGCCGACGAATTATCGATGACGACGCAGCCCTGCTTGCCGATCTTCGGCGACCATTCCTTCGATACATTGCCGCCCGCCGACATGACGCAGATGTCGGTGTCGGAAAAATCATACTGGTCGAGCGCCTTGACCTTCAGCGTGCGGTCGCCGAAGGACACTTCGGTGCCTTGGCTGCGCCGCGACGCCAGCGCCACCACCTCGCTCACCGGGAAGCCGCGCTCGTCCAGAATGTTGAGCATTTCGCGACCCACATTGCCCGTGGCGCCGACTACCGCAACCTTGAAACTCATTGATATCTCCTGTCCCTCTCCGCTTGGTTATTGGAGAAAACCCGCCGGCCTCATGCGGGTTTCGTCCCCCGGGCCGTACCCGGGAGAGGGTGGTTAGGCCAAGGGAATCACACCGTTTTGGTGGTGGTTTTTTTGGCCGTAGTTTTGCTGGAACGGACGGACGCATCTAAGCGCCCAGCCCAATGCGTTACATTGTGGCTGGGGGCATCGAATGCAAGAAGAGCCACCAAAAGGCCGCGCATCGAAAAACGATCCCGTTCGACGCGGGCTTTTACGCGGTTTGGTAAAAGAGTCAATTGGCGCAGCTCGTCCCTTCCCCCTTGTGGGGGAAGGTGGCCGCGAAGCGGCCGGATGAGGGGTGCTCCAGGGAATGCCAGCGTTTCACTCCGCTGGAACACCCCTCATCCGTCTCGGCGCTGCGCGCCGATCCACCTTCTCCCACACGGGGAGAAGGGAAAGGCGGTGCCGTCTGCTCTGTACAATAACGGCCGCAGGAAGTACGAACGCCCAACTCTCTTGGCTGGCGCGGTGCCGGCCTTGTGCTCCATGACGAGCGCAGAAACCGAATTCCGAAAGAAGAAAATGTCCAGTTTCGAAACGATTGTTCCTGCGCTGGCGCAGGCGCTGGAAAAGCGCGGTTATTCGGCGCTGACGCCGGTGCAGAAGGCGGTGCTTGGGCCTGAGCTCGGCGAGGCCGACGCGCTGGTGTCGGCGCAGACCGGCTCCGGCAAGACCGTCGCCTTCGGCCTTGCCGTGGCGCCGACCCTGCTTGGCGGCGCTGAGCGGTTTGCCCAGGCCGGCGCGCCTCTCGGACTGGTCGTGGCGCCGACGCGCGAGCTGGCGCTGCAGGTGCGGCGCGAGCTGGAATGGCTTTACGAGCTGACCGGCGCTGAGATCGCCTCCTGCGTCGGCGGCATGGACATGCGCACGGAGCGGCGAGCGCTGGAGCGCGGCGCTCACGTCGTTGTCGGTACGCCGGGCCGGCTGCGCGACCACATCACGCGCGGCGCGCTCGACATGTCGGAGCTGAAGGCGGTAGTGCTCGACGAGGCCGACGAGATGCTCGATCTGGGCTTCCGCGAGGACCTGGAATTCATTCTCGACGCAGCACCCGCCGGGCGCCGCACGCTGATGTTTTCCGCCACCGTGCCGCGCTCCATCGCCACGCTGGCGAAGAGCTACCAGCGCGACGCCGTGCGCATCTCGGCGGGCGGCGAGGCAAAGCAGCATCTCGACATCGAATACCGGGCGCTCTCCGTCGCGCCCGCCGATCGCGAGAACGCCATCATCAACGTGCTGCGCTATTACGAGGCGGGCAACGCGATGGTGTTCTGCAACACGCGTGCCGCTGTCAACCATCTCACCGCGCGCTTCAACAACCGCAATTTTGCGGTGGTGGCGCTGTCCGGCGAGCTCAGCCAGAACGAGCGCAGCCACGCCCTGCAGGCGATGCGCGACGGCCGCGCGAAGGTCTGCATCGCGACGGACGTCGCCGCGCGCGGCATCGATCTGCCCAATCTCGATCTCGTCATCCACGCCGACCTGCCAAGCAACCCGGAGACGCTGCTGCATCGCAGCGGCCGCACCGGCCGCGCCGGGCGCAAGGGAGTGAGCGCGCTGATCGTGCCGGGCAATGCCCGCCGGCGAGCCGAGCGGCTGCTCGCCAATGCCGGCCTGACCGCGGCCTGGGCAAGCCCGCCCTCGGCCGACGAGGTGCTGCGGCGCGATGACGAGCGCATCCTGGCCGACTCTTCCTTCGGCGAGCCGGTGAAGGACGAGGAGCGCGACTTCGCCGCGGCGCTTCTGGAGCGGCATGGCGCCGAATTGGTGGCGGCCGCCTTCGTACGGCTTTGCCGGGCAAGCAGGTCGGCGCCCGAGGACCTGATCGATGTCGCGCCATTCGCGCCGTCAAAGGAGAAGTTCGCGCGCCGGGAAGAAACATCGGGCCGCCGCGACGATTTCGGCGACAGCGTCTGGTTCTCGCTGTCGGTTGGCCGGCGGCAGAATGCCGAGCCGCGCTGGCTGATCCCGATGCTGTGCCGCAGTGCCGGCATGTCCAAGCGCGAGATCGGCGCCATCAAGATGCAGCCGGAGGAAACCTTCGTGCAGATCGCCGCAGACTGGGCCGACCGGTTCGTCGCCGCGATCGGCCCCGACCGCAAGCTGCAAGGCAGCATCGCGGTCAGGCGGATCGATGGCACGCCGGACTTGTCGCGCGCTGGCTACCAGCCACAGAGGCCGGAGAAAAAGCCGCATCGCGGCAAGCGGTCTTTCGACCAGGGCGCGCCCGGATTCGAGAAGCGGGCGCCAGGCGAGCGTCAGCCTGCCGCGGCGCCGGGGTCAAAATCCTGGGCGAAGAAGCCGGCAAAGGCGAAGTTCGACAAGCCAAAGTTCGAGGGGCCGAAACCCGACCAGCCGGCAAAGCGCAAGAAGCAGAAGAAGCGGCCAGCGTAGGATCGCGACGGAAGGCAGGCCCGCGGCGAGCGCCGGCGTTCTTTTCAGCGGCAAATCGCAACCTCCGAGATTGGCCGAAGCGTCCGAACTTCGTCATCCACGGGCGAAGCGGACGCGTAGACCCGAGGATCCATTCCGTGACCTCGCGCGAAGAATAGGGACGACGCAGAACAGGGAGCCGTTCTGAACCGCTGCGACGCTCATATAGGTCACGGATTCTATGGTCTGCGCGGCGTCGCTTGGCTCTTTGCTCCGCCATAGAATGACGAACGCGTGGGGTGCGCAATGTCGACCCTCGCCTAGCGAATGTCGACAGTCATACGATCATCCCAGGAACTTGGCGATGATGGCGTCGCCCATTTCGGTGGTGCCGACTTCCTTCATGCCCGGGGAAAGAATGTCCTTGGTACGCAGGCCGTCGTCGAGCACGGCGGCGATCGACGCTTCCAGTCTGTCGGCCTCGGCCACCATGCCGAAGGAATAGCGCAGGCACATGGCGAAGGAGGCGATCATGGCGATCGGGTTTGCGATGCCCTTGCCGGCGATGTCGGGCGCCGAGCCGTGCACCGGCTCGTAGAGCGCCTTGCGCTTCTTGGTCTTGGCATCCGGCGCGCCGAGCGAGGCCGACGGCAACATGCCGATCGAGCCGGTGAGCATGGCGGCGATGTCGGAGAGCATGTCGCCGAACAGATTGTCGGTGACGATGACGTCGAACTGTTTTGGCCAGCGCACCAGCTGCATGCCGCCGGCATCGGCCAGCATATGGTCGAGCTTAACGTCGGAATAGCGCGCCTTGTGGGTCTGCGAGACGACCTCGTTCCACAAAACGCCCGACTTCATGACGTTGCGCTTTTCCATCGAGGTGACGCGGTTCTTACGCGTGCGCGCCAGCTCGAAGGCGACGCCCGAAATGCGCTCGATCTCGAACGTGTCGTAGACCTGGGTGTCGATGCCGCGCTTCTGGCCGTTGCCGAGATCGATGATCTGCTTCGGCTCGCCAAAATAAACGCCGCCGGTCAGCTCGCGCACGATAAGGATATCCAGGCCCTCGACCACCTCCTGCTTGAGCGAGGAAGAAGCGGCCAAAGCCGGGTAGCAGATCGCCGGCCGGAGGTTGGCGAACAGCTCCATGTCCTTGCGCAGCCGCAGCAGGCCAGCCTCGGGGCGCACCTCGTAAGGCACGGCATCCCATTTCGGCCCGCCGACGGCGCCGAACAGCACCGCGTCCGCCGCCATCGCCTTAGCCATGTCGGCATCGGAGATTGCCGCGCCATGCGCGTCATAGGCGCAGCCGCCGACCAGGCCCTCATCGGTGGCAAAGCCGCTGCCCAGCTTATCGTTCATGGCCTTGATCAGCTTCTTCACCTCGGCCATGGCCTCTGGGCCGATGCCGTCGCCGGCGAGCAGGAAGAGATTTTTCGAAGCCATGGAGAACCGTCCGGAAAGAATGAGTTTCTGTTTGCACAGCATCCTTGCGCGCCGAAGAGGCGCGCGGCGCTGTGCGGCCGGCGTCTTGCTAAACGCCAAGCGCTTGCGGCGCAAGGGGACGGAGAAATACTGCGGCGCTCGGCAGGTGTGGCTCCGGTTCCTCGCGCCTGCCGAAGGCGGGGGAGAGGTGTCCGCGAAGCGGACGGAGAGGGGGCCTTCGTAGGGCACTCCCCCTCTCCGTCTCGGCTTCGCCGAGCCACCTCTCCCCCACTTCGTGGGGGCGAGGAACCCAAGCTGGAAGAGCCCTACCGATGCGACAGAATATTCACCAGCCTGCCGAACGGATCGCGCACATAGAAGCGCCGCACGCCCCAAGGCTCGTCGGCCGGACCGTATTCGATGGCGAAGCCAGCGGTCTTCATACCCGCGAGCGCCGCGTCCACATCGTCGACCTCGATCGACAGGTCCGGCACCGGCGTGCCGGATCCGCCTTGCGCCATGAAGCTCACCTGCACCTGCATGCGTTCCTCGGCCCCGTAGGTGGCGATCCAGCCCATATCCATGAGCAGATCAAGTCCGAGCACGTCCTGATAAAAGCGCTTGGCCGCGGCGATGTCGGATGTGGCGATGTTGGCGACGATGCGCCTGACTTTCACCATAGGTTGACCCCTGCTTTGCGCGCGCTTCCCAGTGCCGGCAACCAATCCCTACGCCGTGCGCCTCAGCGCCGTCACCTCGATCTCGATCTTCATCTCCGGCTTGTTGAGCTGGCACACGATCATCGTCGCCGCCGGGCGGGTGTCACCGAACGCCTCGCCGAGGATCGGGAAGACGACGTCAACATGGGCCTGGTCGGTGATGTAGTAGTGCGCCCGCACCACATCGGCCAAGTCGAACCCGCCCTCGGCCAGCGCCTTGGCGATGGTGGCAAGGCAATTGCGCGTCTGCGCCTCGACCGTGTCGGGCATGGTCATGGTGGCATAATCATAGCCGGTCGTGCCGGAGACAAAACACCAGTCGCCCTGCACCACCGCGCGCGAATAGCCCGCGGTTTTCTCGAAGGGCGAACCGGTGGAGATGAGCTTGCGCATGGGGTGGCCTCGCGTTGGTTGCATCGGTCTAGCAGGGGAAGACCGGTCAGGTCGTGGGCCAAGCCGGACGGACGATTGTCACGAAGGCAAGCGCAGGCCTCGGAGATTGGCTGCTGCTTCCTCCCGTCGTCACTCCAGGGTGGAGTAAGGAGCGAAGCGACGCGCGCAGACCCTGGAATCCATGCCGTTACGCCGAGGCGCCGCTGGCGGTGCAGAAATTTGCCCCGCCCCATTCTACGGCAGCGGTCACGGAATGGATCCTCGGGTCTGCGCTCCGCTTCGCGTCGCTCCGCCCGTGGATGACGAAGCTGACGGGTGGTCAGCAAGACACCGGCCTAAGGTATGTTGAGCTTCAGGTCAGGCCGGGTCGAAAGTGGTGGCTGCCGAGAACCGGAGCGGGGCATACTTGAAGTACGTGAGCACCGGAAGCGCAGGAAACACCACTTGCAGGCCGGCCTCACCTGAATATCAGCATACCTTAATTCCCTGACCCCTGCGCGTCGACATACGCCTTCTTGACGTCGTCCGGCCAGTCCTTCATCGGCGGCCAGGCCTGCGGCTCGCCATTGTCGCCGCGGCGGGCGAAATAGACCTTCTGCTTGGCGGGGTCGACGGCCATGAAGCCGTCATTGCCGCCGCAGTCATGCGGCACGCAGCCGGTGGCGTAAAAGGCGCCGGATGCCGTCTTTTCGGTGCCGCCGCCGACCAGAAGGCTGGTCGCCATGTCGGGCATGTCATTGCCCAGCAACGCCTGTCCGGCCTTGTAGACAGCCTCGTTGTGAAAGGCATCGATGATGTTGTCCAATTTCGACGGGTCGACATCCTTCCAGCCGGTGCCGGGTTCGGGCGTGTAGGTCAGGTTGCCGGAGGTGGTCAGCCCTTCCGCGGGCGCCCATTGCAGCGCCGGCTTGGACTCGCCCGGCAGCAGGTAGGGCACGAAATAGATGGCGCTGTCGGAGACTGCTGCCGGCGGCGCGCCGCATTCGTCCTGCTCGACCGTGGTGGTCTGGATCTCGCCGTCCTTCGGCTTCCAGACGATGACCTTGGCCGGCCCGCACTGGTTGCCGCCGTCGCCGACATCGACCAGCGCTACGTTGACGTCGCCGATCTTGACGATCTTGTCGAAGAAGACGTCGTAATTGCTGGCGAGCTGCTTGCCATCATAAGCCAGCACCTTCTCGCCGTCCTGCTC
This sequence comes from Mesorhizobium argentiipisi (SeqCode), assembly GCF_037179585.1. Classification (NCBI taxonomy): domain Bacteria; kingdom Pseudomonadati; phylum Pseudomonadota; class Alphaproteobacteria; order Hyphomicrobiales; family Phyllobacteriaceae; genus Mesorhizobium; species Mesorhizobium argentiipisi (SeqCode). Next base: position 43,432 of record NZ_JAPYKO010000034.1, on the reverse strand, counting down.
CGGCTGCGTGATGGTGAGCTGCCCGCCTTCGAAGGGGATCGGCGCCTGCTTGTCGTCATCTGGAGCGGCCTGGTCGCTGCTCAATCCCTGGTCGGCCGCGCCTTGATCGGCAGCCGGCTGGTCGGACGCGGCGGGCGCCGGCTGCGTGGCCGGCGCCGTGGTCTGCGCATTGGCGCTGACCGTGGCGAGAAGGATTGCCGCCGATGCGGCCAGAAGCAAGCGTGTCATGACTCTCCCTCCATTCAGCCGTCACGAACCCGGCCTGCGAAGGCCGGAGCCTATTGATTTAAAGCCATGCCGCCCAGAGACTGTTTCGAAATTCGCACTGGCGAGTCATATGGTGGTGGTTTCGAGAACCGTAGCGCAGCGGACATTTGGTCCGTGAGCAACGGAAGCGCAGAAACCGCCATCAGATGGCCGCCGGAGTAGAATTTCCAAACGGTCTCTCAGGCCCAGGGACGCTGCTCGGCATTCTTCTTCTCGAAGGACGCAATGGCGCCGGCCTTCTCCATGGTGAGCCCGATGTCGTCGAGGCCGTTCAAGAGGCAGTGGCGCTTGAAATCGTCGAGGTCGAATTTGACCACGCCGCCATCCGGCCCGCGGATTTCCTTCGCCTCGAGGTCGATCGACAGCGTCGCATTGGAGCCGCGCGAAGCGTCGTCCATCAGCTTGTCGAGGTCTTCCGGGCTGACTGTGATCGGCAGGATGCCGTTCTTGAAACAGTTGTTGTAGAAGATGTCGGCGAATGAGGTCGAGATCACGCAACGGATGCCGAAATCGAGCAGCGCCCAGGGCGCATGCTCGCGGCTCGAACCGCAGCCGAAATTGTCGCCGGCGACCAGGATCTGCGCCTTGCGGTAGGCCGGCTTGTTGAGCACGAAATCCGGGTTCTCCGAGCCGTCCTCATTGTAGCGCATCTCGGCGAAAAGCCCGGTGCCGAGCCCGGTGCGCTTGATCGTCTTGAGATAATCCTTGGGGATGATCATGTCGGTGTCGACATTGACAATCGGCATGGGCGCGGCGACGCCGGTGAGCTTGGTGAATTTATCCATGGTCCTTGCCCGTCTTCTTCGTGGCTTGCGGGGAATTTTGCCGGACGGTTTACACAAGGCCGGCGGCAAATGAAAGGCAACTGTTCGTGCGCGGGCCTTGGGCCAATGTCGAGCTGGCATGCGCGCCGGAGCTGGAACACCTCAAAAAACGGCTTCGAAATCCTGGCCGGCTGGTGCAATCTGCGGCCATGGCCGATCCTTCAAAAGTCCTTTACGCCAGCGAACCCGCGCTCGATGTCGCCGAATTCCGCCGCGTGCTGGTCGAATCCGGCCTCGGTGCAACACGGCCCGTCGACGATGAAGCGCGCCTGAAGACAATGCTCGGCAATGCCAATCTGGTGCTGACAGCGCGGCTCGACATCGAGGGCAAGCCGCTGATCGGCGTCGCGCGCGGCATCACCGATTTCTCCTGGGTCTGCTACATCTCCGAACTCGCCGTATCCGCCTCGGCGCAAGGGCTCGGCGTCGGCAAGGGCTTGATGGACGAGGCGCAGCGGCAGCTCGGGCCTTCGGTCGCCATCAGCCTGATCTCGATGCCCGACGCCGTCGGCTTCTACGAGCGCATCGGCATGACGCGCATGACCGACGCTTTCTGGTTCTCCCGCAAGCGCTGACCTCCTGACGGCCTCATGGCCTTTCTGGGCTGCTGTAGTCGCCAGCTCTTTTTTTGAACTTGACATGCAACCAAATGGTTGCATATTAAAGCCATGAGCATGGATGCTGTGTTTCGCGCTTTGGCCGACCCGACCCGCCGGCAATTGCTGGACAGCCTCCATGCCCGGAACGGGCAGACGCTGAACGCGCTCTGCGAGAACATGGAGATGACGCGCCAGGCGGTGACCAAGCACCTGGCGATCCTCGAGGAGGCGAACCTCGTCACCACAATGCGCCGGGGTCGCGAGAAGGAGCACTACCTCAACCCCGTTCCGATCAACGAGATCGCCGAGCGCTGGATCGGCAAGTTCGAGCGGGGGCGGCTTGCTGCCCTCAGTGACCTGAAGCAACGTCTTGAAAGGGAAGAGCCGTGAGCGAGAACAGCTTTGTCTATGTCACCTATATCCGCACGACGCCTGAAAAACTTTGGGAAGCGCTGACGGATCCGGAATTCAACCGGCAGTTCTTCCTCTGCTCCCATCAGGAGAGCGACTGGAAGGTCGGCTCGAGCTGGAAGCTGGTCTTCCCCGACGGGCGCATCGCCGACTCCGGCGAGATCCTCGAAATCGACCCGCCGAAACGCCTCGTCATCAAATGGCGCAACGAATGGATGCCCGAGGTTAAGGAGGACGGCTATACGCGCTGCACCTTCACCATCGAGCCCGACGGCGAATTGATGAAGCTCGCCGTCACCCATGAGGCCGACGGCCCCCACAGGCTGATCCCGAACGTCTCCAAAGGCTGGCCGCTGGTGCTCGCCAGCCTCAAGAGCCTGCTCGAAACCGGCAAGGGTTTCGAGCGCCCGCCGTCAAAGGGATGAGTATTCGTTTCGGATATGAGACGATTTCGCCGGAGGTGTATGCGATGCTGCAACTGTCCTTACCGCAAGCCATGGCGAACGCGGACACGGTCATGGCCGCGGCCGAGCTTCCCGCCTCGCCCGACGAGGTTGGCGCGGCGCTGGTCACCAGCGAGGTCGAGCGCTGGTGGGGTTCGCCCGAAACCTACCGCATGACCGGTTGGAACGCGGATCTGCGCGTCGGCGGAAGCTGGCGTGTCACGGTGCGAACCGCCGACGGCAGGCGCCTGCCCGCCGGCGGAGAGTTTCTCGAAATCGAAATGCCGCGTCGGATCGTACAGACGCGGCGTTACGACTGGGACCATCCGGCGCTCGGCCGGCGCGAAACGACGGTCGCCTATCTGCTGGAGCCGATCGCCGGCGGCACGCGGCTCACCATCTGCCACGGCGGCTTCGCGGGTTTCCCGGACGCGGCAGCGGAACATGCCGAGGGCTGGGCGCGGGTGCTTGGGTGGCTGCAGGGGTATTTCGGCGCTCGGCCGGCTACCTGAAAGATCTCCCTTGACTCGCAATCGCACCCGTTCAGATTTTTGGGGGATGGAGAACAGCCGCCGTGTCGTGGGAACCGCCGGATGGAGCATACCGGCAGCGCATAAACCTTCTTTCCCCGGTTCCGGCTCGCAGCTCGAACGTTATGCGGCACGGCTTTCGATCGTGGAGATCAATTCCTCATTCCACAAGCCGCATCGGCGGCAAACCTATGAGCGATGGGCGCGCTCGGTCCCGAATCATTTTCGCTTTTCCGCAAAAATCCCCAGAGCCGTGACGCATGAGCGCCGCCTCGAAGATTGCGATGATCTTCTGGACGCGTTTTTGGGTCAGATCGGCGGCCTCGGTACCAAGCTTTCCGTGCTCCTGGTGCAACTGCCGCCCAGTCTGCAATTCGAGCCCCAAACAGCCGAAAACTTCTTCACGATGCTGCGTGTAAAGAGCGACCGGCGCCTGGTTTGCGAACCGCGTCACCCCAGCTGGTTCGAGCCGGAAGCCGGGGCCTTGCTGAGCCGCTTTCAAGTTGGGCGCGTTGCGGCCGATCCCGCTCCCGTGCCTGCCGCCGCTATGCCCGGCGGCTGGCGCGATCTCGCCTACTTCCGATTCCATGGCGCGCCGCGCGTCTACTATTCGGACTACGAGGCCGGTCAGCTTCTGGATATCGGCAGGCGGCTTGCCGAAGCCAGCGTATCGGAGGTCTGGTGCATCTTCAACAACACGGCACGAGGCCATGCGCTCGGCAATGCGCTTTCGGTCGATGCAGCCGTCCGTCAGATGACGTTCAGCTCCCGGAACGCCCGTCCTTCCGCCACACGCTCATATCCAAATGCCGTACAGTCGATCGTGCGGTAGCCGCCATGCACGATGAGCTCCGCGAGGGCCTTGCCGACCGCCGGCGCCTGCTGCAGGCCGTGGCCGGAGAAGCCGTTGGCGAACAGGAAATTGTCGACCTCCGGATGCGGGCCGATCACCGCATTCTGGTCGAGCGTGTTGTAGTCATAATGCCCGACCCAGGCGCGCGTCGGCTTGATCGCCTCGAAGGCCGGGATGCGGGTGGCTAAAACCGGCCAGATCACCTCTTCGAACAGCGGCCAGTTTACGTCGAAATCCGTCGGATCGGGCGCATGATCGCCTTCCTCCGGCTCGGCGCCGCCGGTGATGTAGACCGAGCCTTCGGGCCGCACATAGATGCCGGACGGATCCACCAGCAGCGGCATGTCGGCGAATTTCTCGCGCGCTTCGAAGACGAAGACATTGCGCTTGCGCGGCTCGACCGGCAGCGCCAGCCCGGCCAAGGCGGCGACCTTGCCGGCATTCGGCCCGGCGGCGTTGATGACGGTGCCCGCAGCAATCGTCTCGCCATTGTCGAGGCTTACGCTGGTGACGCGATCGCCGTCGCGCGCGATGCCGATGGCGGAAGCGGTGATGAGATCGATCTTCTTGTCGCGCAGCGCCTTGCGGAACAGCATCAGCATGGCATGCGCGTCGAACCAGCCCTCGCCGGTTCGGCCATAGGCGCCGGCGGAAATGCCTTCGGCCGACAGCCAGGAAAAACGCTGCGTCAGCTGGCCGGCATCCTCCAGCACGATGTCGGCGCCTTCGGCGACCTGCGTCTCGTGATTGGCCTTGAGGATCGGCAGCCCGGCCTCGCCGGCGAGGATGAGATAGCCGCCCTCGCGAAAACCGATATCGGCATCGGCGCCGAAGGTTTCCTTCAGCCGCCGGAACAGTTTCAGCGTGAACTGCGACAGGCGGATGTTTTCGGGGATCGAGAATTGCTGGCGGATCGAGGCGCAGGACAAGGTCGTCGCCGCATGGGAGAACTGTGGATCGCGTTCGATCAGCGCGATCGAGCCGGTAAAGCCCTCCTCGCGGAGGTAATAGGCGACCGAGGACCCGACGATGGCCCCGCCGATGATGACGATGTCATAGCGCACGCTTTTGGTTCTCCGACTCCAGAGCATGGTCCCGACGCTCGGGTTCGCACGCTCAAATCAATGCAGGAAGATCGATCTCGAAGCGCGTGCCGCGCTCGGAGTCAACCAGCCTGATCGTGCCATCATGCGCTTTCAGGAGGGCCAGCACGATGCCGAGCCCCATGCCGGTGCCGCCGGATTCGCGCCGCGTGGTGAAGAACGGTTCGAAGATCCTGGCGCGGTTGGGGGCCGAGATTCCCTCGCCGTCGTCGCCGATCCGGACCGACGCGCGCTCGCCATCGGCTGAGGCGTGGATCGCCACCTGTCGGGCGCCATGCCTTGCCGAATTGTCGATGAGATTGGCGAGCACGATGCCGAGATTCTCGGCCGAGATGCCGAGCCTGATATCGCCGCCGCCTTCAAGCTGCGCTTCCAGCCTTGTGTCGATCGGCAAGGATGCCAACGCCGCATGAAGCGTCGTGCTTTCGCCGCTCGGTTCCAGATTTTCAGCGCGCGCCAGGTCGAGCAGCCGCCGCACCAGGAGATTCAGCCGCCCGGCGTCGGTGACGATGTTGTTGGAGAAACGCCGCCGCTCGGCCTCGTCCATCGCACCGCCGGAATCCCTCAGCAGCTCCGCCGCGCCCTGGATCGCCGTCAGCGGCGATTTCAATTCATGCGAGACATGGGTGGCGAAGGTCTGGATGCTGTCGGAGCGCGCCTGCAGTTTTTGCGCCATGTCGAGGAACGCCGCCGACAGCGCCGCCATCTCGCGCGTGCCATGATGGGCGAGCGGCCTGATCGCCTCGCGGTCGCCGGCGGCGATGCGCTTCGTCCGCTCGATCAGCGCGTAGATCGGCCGGCTGACGGTGCGGATGAACACCAGCGCGATCAAGAGCGTGCCTCCGACGATCGTGATTGCCGCCAACGTCACCTTGCCGCGCTCGCCATAGAGGTGCTTGACGATGTTGTTCGGCGTTCGCGACAGATAGACGACGCCCGCGACCCGGCCGTCGAGCTCGACCGGCATGGCGACGAAGACGCGCACCCTGGTGCCGCGGCTGACCGAATAGAGCGGCGGCGCCGGCTGGTCGGGGATCCGCAAGCGCAGTTCGCTGGCATAATGACCTGAAAGCGCGGTCCGTACCTCCTCGACATCGCCTAGCGACCGGCCGACCTCGTCGCCGCCGGCAATCACCACGCCGCGCGGATCAAGCAGGCGGAAGCCGGCAAGCGTCGTTTTCTGCGTTTCATCGAGAATGCCGTCGAGCCGGGCGCCGATGGCCGCGAAGGCCGGGTCGGGGGCGGCGGGAAGCGCCGCGGGGCGCATCGGCATGACATCGTCGGAGGCAAGGTCGAGCCGCGGCTCGACCGGATCATAGGGATAATTGCTGTCCCTCGCCGGATCGGCCGAGATCGGCGAACCCAGCCTGTCCTGGGGAATGCCGGCCGCGCGCACCTCCTGGGCGTAGACAGCGGCAACGACCGCGCCCTGCGCGATCAGCTCGCCCTCGGTCTGGCGGATCAGCTGGTTCTCATAGAGCCGGAAGAAGAACAGCCCGACCAGCGGCAGCGCCATCACCAGGATGAGGATGACTACGACGACGGTGGCAAGCCGCGGCCGCCACCTTTCCTTGCTCAACCACCGCATCGGCCGAGCCGGAAGCCGACGCCATGCACCGTCGCGATCGCGTCGAGACAGCCGACCGCCGCCAGCTTGGCCCGCACGTTGCGGATATGGCTGTCGACCGTGCGTTCCGAGACATGGATGTTGGAGGCATAGGCATTGGCCATCACCGCGTCGCGGCCAAGCACGTGCTGCGGGCGGGTGAGGAAGCCCTTCAAAATGGCGAATTCGATCGCGGTCAGGATGAGCGGCTTGCCGTCGAAACTCGCCTCATGGCTTGCCGGGACAAGCATGAGCTTGCCATGCGCGAACGCCCGGTCGTCGGCCTCTTCTTCGACCGGTGCCGGACGCGCTCGCCGCAGGATGACGTTGACACGAGCGACCAGCTCGCGCGGGCTGAACGGCTTGGTCACATAATCGTCGCCGCCCATCTCCAGCCCGAGCACGCGGTCGATCTCCTCGTCGCGCGCGGACAAAAACAGCACCGGGACGTCGGATTTCTGCCTCAGCCTGCGGCAGACCTCCAGCCCGTCCATCTCCGGCATGCCGATGTCGAGCACGATGAGGTCGGGCGCGCGGCGCTCGACCGCCTGGAGCGCCGCTGCGCCGTTGGCGACAGCGGCCGTCGTCATGCCGGCCTTTTCCAGCGCGAAGCAGATGATCTCGCGGATATGCGGGTCGTCGTCGGCGACGAGTATGTTGTGCGGCATGAAATCAGCGGCCCGATGCGTAGGGTTCGGTGACGGCAGGATTAGAGCAATTCCATGGAGAAGTGCGAAATTGTTTTCGATCCGGAGCTGCATCGGGGCAAGGAGATGAACCGACAAGGGCCTCGGGCATTGGCGCATGCCTGGGCAGAGCCCATGGCGGGGTCGGCAAGGAGCGTCATCGCCGAACCGTCCCCGGCGTGTCCGCTCCCACCATGTGGAGCGACCTCGGGGCGAAAGGCAGGATGGCCGCCTCATGGCACCGCCTTTGCGGCTCGACGAGCCACCAGCCTTCATTGCGGAGCCGGCGCGGCAGGGACCAGCGGGATGTGTGAGGTGTTCGCATGCGGCCGGTTTCGCCGGCCCATGCGGAAAGCGCGCGGCGGAATCCCGGAGCTTTTCAGCAAGGATTTGCAGATTTGGTGCAGGAGCCGACATCCTCTCCCCCTTGAGGGGGAGATTGACCTGCGTCTTGCCTCATCCGCCATCACCCGGCATAGATCGGCCATGACCGTCGACACTTACCGACCGCGCCGCTCGGTGCTTTACATTCCTGCCTCGAATGACAAGGCGCTCGCCAAGATCGGCTCCCTGGCCTGCGACGCCGTCATCATCGATCTCGAAGATGCCGTCCTGCCCGCCGACAAAAAAGCGGCGCGCGACAAGGTCGCAGGCATTCTCGCCCGGCGCGAGAAAAGCTGCGAGATGGTGGTTCGCATCAATCCTTTGGCAAGCGAATGGGGCACCGAGGACCTGCTGGCCGTGGCCAAGGCCGAGCCCGACGGCATTCTTCTGCCCAAGATCGGCACGCCGCGCGACATCCTCGAAGCCGGCGACCTGCTCGACGACAATTTCGCGCCGGACAGCGTGAAGCTATGGGCAATGATCGAGACGCCCAGGGTGCTGCTCAACATCGGCGCCATCGCCGAGCTTGGCCGCGATCCTGCTTCGAGGCTGGCTTGTTTCGTGACCGGAACGAACGACCTGGTGAAGGCGACCGGCATCCTGGCGACGCCCGACCGGCGCTATCTGATGCCCTGGCTGATGCAACTGGTGCTTGCGGCGCGGGCCGGTGGCCTCGACGTCATCGATGGCGTTGCCAATGATTTTCGCGATCTCGACGCTTTTGCCGGCGAATGCGCGGAAGCCGCCGCCATGGGTTTCGACGGCAAGTCGCTGATCCACCCCGCCCAGATCGAACCGGCGAACCGCGCCTTTTCACCGTCGCCCGAGGCGCTGGCCAGGGCCCGCGCGATCCGGGAGGCGTTCGCGCGGCCCGAAAATGCCGGCAAAGGGGTGATTGCGCTGGACGGCCGCATGGTCGAGCGACTGCACCTGGCGGAAGCCGAGAAACTTCTGGCGAAGGCCGCGATCATCGGCGCATGATGTCGGACGAAACACGATTTTTCAGCCCGGCTTTTCGCCAATCACTACAAATTAGTTACGACAGATTAGGCACGACAGGATCAATCCATGAAACTCTACCGCTTCCTCACCGGCCCGGACGACGCCACCTTCTGCCACAAGGTGACCGCGGCGCTGAACAAGGGCTGGCACCTGTTCGGCTCGCCGACCTATGGCTTTGACCAGCAGACGAAATCGATGCGATGTGGCCAGGCCGTGGTGAAGGATGTCGAAGGCCAGGACTACACGCCGGATACCAAGCTCAGCGACTGGTAGGGGAGGGCGGTAACTTCGTCATCCACGGGCCGAGCAAGGAGCGAAGCGACGCGCAGACCCGAGGATCCTGTGTGTTGGTTCTGGTGTATGGTTGAAGTGGGAAGGAGGCCGAGTGGATCCTGGTCGTCCTTTCGGACAGGCCGTGGCATGGCCCGGTCCCTTCCCACCGATGAACCATCAACCTGAACAGTTGCACGGGGCTGTTCCAAGCAGACCCCGCACCACAGGAAGAGGCGTGGACATGATAGCCCAGAACTATGTCGGCTGCGACATCTCCAAGCAGTGGCTGGACTTTTTTGATGAGACAAGCGGCCGTCTTCGGCGCGTCGACAACCAGGCCGATGCGATCGCGGCCTATGTGGCAGGGCTTGATCCCAGCCGGGACTTCGTCGTCATGGAGGCGACAGGGGTCCATGACCGGCTGCTGCGCCATGCGCTGGCCAAGGCCGGCGTGCCGTTCTCGCGGCACAACCCGGCGCACACCCACCACTATGCCAAGTCGACCAGACGGCGCGCCAAGACCGATCCTCTCGACACCAGGATGCTGAGCGACTATGGCCGTCGCTATCAGCCTGAGGCCGAGCCGGCGCCACGCGAAGAAGGTGAGCGGCTTCAGTCGCTTGCCGGCCACCGCGATCAACTGGTCGCGATGCGGGCAACGCTGAAGAAGCAACTCGGCGAGGCTTTCGAGGCGATCGTCATCACCAGCCTCAAAGACCTGATCGCCGGCCTCGATGCTCGCATCAAGGCGTTCGAAAGCCAGATTGCCGAAGTCATTCGTCAAAACCAGGACGCCGCTCGCGACCATGCGCTGATGGTCTCCGTGCCCGGCGTCTCCAAGGTTGGCGCGCTCTCGCTGCTGGCGCTCCTGCCCGAGCTCGGCCAGCGCTCGCCCAAGGCGATCGCGGCACTGGTCGGCCTTGCCCCGTTCGACAACAAGAGCGGCAAGCTCAACCGCAGGAGCCAGATCCAGGGCGGGCGATCACGCGTGCGCCGCGCCCTCTATATGGCAGCCCTCACGGCCATTCGAACCTGTGAGCGCTTCAAGACCTTCTACACCGCACTTGCAGCCCGGTCAGGCTCCAAGAAACTGGCTATCATCGCCGTCGCAAGGAAGCTCCTGGTCGTCCTCAACGCCATCATGCGCGACAAAACCGCATTCGTGTGAACACAGTTGCCATGCCGTTACCTGAGCCGAAAGGCGCAGCGAGTCAGAATATAGGGGACGTTTGCGGGTGTCGGGCAAGCGTTCCGTTCTGCACCGCGGGCTTGGTGTTGATGGAATGGCATGGATCCTAGGGTCTACGCGCGTCGCTTCGCTCCTTGCTTCGCCCTAGGGTGGTGCGCACTCAGCCCGGCGCCGCCTGCTCGGCCGCCTCCTCGATCCGCTCCATGTCGTCGTCCGACAGGCCGAAATGGTGGCCGATCTCGTGGATCAGCACATGGGTGACGATGTCGCCCAGCGTCTCCTCGTTCTCGGCCCAGTAGTCGAGGATGGCGCGGCGGTAGAGCGTGACGCGATTCGGGCCCTCGCCGGTCTGTGGGTTCCAGCGCTCGGCGATGCCGCGTCCCTCGAACAGGCCGAGCAGATCGAAGGGCGTCTCCAGCGACAGGTCGTCCATGATCTCGTCGGTCGGGAACTCGGCGATCTGGATGATGATCTCGCCGGTGAGCTTGCGGAACTCGTCCGGCAGATGGGCGTAGGTCTCCAGCGCCAGAAACTCCATCTCGTCCATCGACGGAGAAAGCTGGTCGTGCCAGCTGCGTGTCTTGTAGATGCGGGCCATGAACTGTCCTTTGATCCCGGCATATAGGCTTTCGCGCCGATAGAGGCAAATGGGCCGGCTGGCCGTTCGCTTTCAGGGTAAAAGGCGAAGGAATAAATTCCTTGCGAGTCTGCTTGACTCTTCCGGTCGCCTCTGGAATCTATAAGAACATAACAGGAACAACTGCTGCCGGAAGTGAACGTCATGGCGATAAGCGCCGTGGCGCGGGAAACTGTTTTTGCCCTGCGCCGCCAGATCGCGAAGATCGAGGGAACGCTGCCCGAGCGCCTGCAGGCGCCTGCGGGAAGCGCGCCCGACGATATCGCCAAGTCGGATATGACGATTGTCCGGCGCGGTCTTGCCGTGGCTTCGGCGGATGCCTTCCTGCATACCGGCATCGATCGTCTCGACACCGCCCTTGGCGGCGGCCTGCCCAAGGCGGCGCTCAGCGAAATCCATGGCCTGGAGACCCGCGATGCCGGTGCCGTCGCCGGTTTCGCGCTCTCGCTCATAAGCCTGGTCCTCAAGGAGAAGCAGGGCTTGCCGATTCTCTGGGTCGGCACGGCGGAAATCTTTCACGAGGCCGGCCTGCCCTATGCCAGGGGCCTTCACGCCCTGTTCGGCATCGAGCCGGAGCAATTGCTGTTTTCCGAGGCGCCGAAACTGCTCGACGCGCTCTGGATCGCCGAGGAGGCGGCCCGCATGACCGCCTTCGCCGCGGTCATCCTCGAAATCCGCGGCAGTCCGCGGCTTCTCGACCTCACCGCCACGCGCCGGCTCCACGCCCGCGCCCGGAATGCCGGCCGTCCGCTGCTTTTGCTGCGCCAGGCCGGCGAGACCGATCCCACCGCCGCCCCGGTGCGCCTCATCGTTTCGGCAGCACCTTCGGCAAGCCGCGAGACGGTCGCCGGGCCGCTCGCCGGCTCGATCGGCCGCCCCGCTTTCAAAATCGATATCGGCAAGAGCCGCACGGCCCTGCCCGGACAATTCACACTGGAGTGGAACCCCGATGAGCACGCTTTTGCAGAAAGAACAGAGAATTCTGTCGCTGTGGTTCCCGCATCTGGCCGCGGAGCGGATCCTGCGCCAGCGTCTGGGGCGGTCCTGGCGTTCCCGGTCCTCGCATCACCTGCCTCTGGTGATCAGCCATCGCGACAACAACACCCAGCGCATCGCAGCCCTCGACGAGCGGGCTGAGGCGCTGAAGCTGAAGCGCGGCATGGGCATTGCCGATGCCCGCGCCATGCACCCTTCGATCGATGTGGTGGAGGCCGATGCGGAAGCCGACCGCCGCCTGCTCGAAGGCCTTGCCGATTGGTGCGACCGCTACACGCCTTTGGTGGCGATCGACGGCGAGGACGGGCTGTTCCTCGACGTCACCGGCTGCACGCATCTGTTCGGCGGCGAGCGCGCCATGCAGGACGAGATCCTCACCCGCTTCTTTCAGCAGGGCTTCGATGTCCGCGCCGGGCTGGCCTCGACGCCGGGCGCCGCCTGGGCGGCGGCGCGCTTCCATGGCGACCGCATCGTGGCCGGCGGCGAGGAAGAAGCGCTGCTTTCGCCGCTGCCCTTGTCGGCGCTGCGCATCGCGCCGGAGACCCGCGCCGGCCTCGAAAGCGTGGGCCTGCGCACCGCCAGCGCGGTGATGGCAGCACCGCGCGCGCCGCTTGCCCGCCGTTTCGGCGCCACCTTGCTTCTGCGCCTCGACCAGGCGCTCGGCCGCCTCGACGAGGCGGTGTCGCCGCGCCTTCCCGTCGCGCCGCTCTCGGTCGAGCGCCATCTTGCCGAGCCGGTCATGCTCACCGACGACATCGAGCGGCTGGTGAGCCGACTGGCGATCGCCTTGAAGACCGACCTCGAACGCCGTGGCGAGGGCGCAAGGACGCTGGCGCTGCTTCTCTTCCGCGTCGACGGCGCCGTCAGCCGCATCGCCGTCGGCACCTCGCGCCCGATGCGCGAGCCGCGGCTGATCCAAAGACTTTTCCATGAGCGGCTCACCGCGCTGGAGCAGAGCATCGACACCGGCTTCGGCTTCGACCTCGTGCGGCTGTCCGCGCTGTCGGTCGCCGCCTTCGACTTGGTTCAGGGCGACCTCACCGGCGATACGGCCGATGATGACGCCGACATCGCGCTTTTTGCCGACCGCGTCCGCGCCCGTCTCGGCGAGGCCGCTGTGCTGAAGCCGGTGGTCGTCGAAAGCCATCTGCCGGAACGGGCCGTCAAAGCTGTGCCTTTCGCCGAAGCGCCGCAAAGGCGCGCCCCGGCGGCCGGCCGGGCGGCGCCGCCCCGAACAGCACCACCGATGACCGTCTACCCGCCGGAGCGGCCGGTGCGCCTGTTCCGCTCGCCCGAGCCGATCGAGGTGCCGGCGACCGAGATCCCCGAAGGCCCGCCGATGAATTTCCGCTGGCGGCGCGCGCTCTACCGTGTCGCCCGCGCCGAGGGGCCGGAACGCATCGCCGCCGAATGGTGGCGGCAGCTGCCCGGCGAGGAGGAGGCGCCGACCCGCGACTATTACCGCATCGAGGACAGCGAGGGACGCCGCTACTGGCTCTACCGCCAGGGCCTCTACAACAGCGCGCCGCAGGCCGCGCCGCCGCGCTGGTTCATGCATGGAGTGTTCGCATGAACGCGCTGACCGTCATCCCCTATGCCGAATTCGGCATCCAGTCGAACTTCTCCTTCCTGCGCGGCGCCTCCAAGCCCGAGGAGCTGGTGGTCACGGCGAAATTCTACGGCTTTGCCTCGATCGGGCTTGCCGACAGGAACACGGTCGCCGGCGTCGTGCGCGCCTGGCAGCAGGCCAAGGTGGAGAAGATGGCCTATCATCCCGGCTGCCGCCTGGTGTTCGGCGACGGCACGCCGGACATCCTCGCCTATCCCCGCGACCGTCAGGGCTGGGGGCATCTCTGCCGCATGCTGACCCAGGCCAATCTGCGCGACGAGAACGAGAAGGGCGCGACGCTGCTTGAGCTTGACGACCTGCTCGAATGGGGCGATCGGATGTCGCTGGCGATCCTGCCCGATCTGTCTGGCCACGCGGAAGATAATCTGGCATTCATTAGCCGGCTTAAGGATCGCTTCGGCGCCGCGCTCCGTCTTGCCGTGGCGCCGGACTATGGCGGCAACGACCGTTTCCGCATCGAGCAGGCCGCGGCGATGGCCGAGCATGCGCGCGTTCCGCTGATGGCGACCAATGACGTGCTCTACCATGCCGCCGATCGCCGTCCGCTGCAGGACGTGCTCACCGCGATCCGCCTCAACACGCCGGTTTCCGAGGTCGGGCTGGAGCTGACCGCCAATGCCGAGCGTCATCTGAAACCGCCGCTGGAGATGGCACGTCTTTTCCGCCGACACCCGCAGGCGCTGGCGGAGACGCTGCGCTTCGCCGAGGAGCTCACCTTCTCGCTCAGCGACCTCGAATACAATTATCCGGACGAGCCGACCGAATCCGGGCTTGGACCGCAGGCCGAGCTCGCGCGTTTGGCCTATGAAGGGGCGGTAAGGCGCTACCCGGCCGGCGTGCCTTCGCATGTCACGCAACGCATCGAAGAAGAACTCGCCCTGATCGAGCGCCTGAACTATGCGCGCTATTTCCTGACCGTCTACGACATCGTGAAATTCGCCCGCAGCAAGGACATCCTCTGCCAGGGGCGCGGCTCTGCCGCCAATTCGGTCATCTGCTTCTGCATCGGCATCACCGAAGTCGGCCCCGACCGGATCGATGCGCTGTTCGAGCGCTTCATCTCCGAGGAGCGCAACGAGCCGCCCGACATCGACGTCGATTTCGAGCATGAACGGCGCGAAGAGGTCATTCAGTACATATATACGAAATACAGCGCCAAGCGCACCGCCTTGGCTGCCGCCGTCATCAGCTATCGCGGCCGCTCCGCCCTGCGCGAAGTGGCCAAGGCCATGGGCCTGTCGGAAGACGTCAGGAGCGCGCTGTCGAGCACCATCTGGGGTTGGTCGACCTCCGAGCTTGGCGAAAGGGAAGCCAATGCCGGCGGCCTCGACCGCACCGATCCGCTGTCCAGGCAGGTGCTGGAGCGCGCCAACGAGATCATGGGCTTTCCCCGCCATCTTTCCCAGCATGTCGGCGGCTTCGTCATCACCCGCGACCGGCTCGACGAGGTCGTGCCCATCGTCAAGACGGCGATGGAGGAGCGCAAGATGGTCGAATGGGACAAGGACGATCTCGACGCGGTGAAGATCCTTAAAGTGGACGTGCTGGCGCTCGGCATGCTGACTTGCCTGAAGCGCGCTCTAACCTTGCTTACGCATCATTATCCGCAGGCGCGGGACGATTACGGCCGGCCCTATAGCCTGAACTCGCTGCCACCGGAACACCCTCGCGTCTACGACATGATCTGCCGGGCGGATACGCTGGGCGTCTTCCAGATTGAATCCCGCGCTCAGATGTCGATGCTGCCGCGGCTTAAGCCCCGCGAATTCTATGATCTCGTCATCGAGGTGGCGATCGTGCGGCCCGGTCCGATCCAGGGCGACATGGTGCATCCCTATCTGCGTAGACGACAGGGCAAGGAGAAGGCCGAATACCCCAAGCCTGAGCTGGAAGAGATCCTTGGCAAGACGCTCGGCGTGCCTTTGTTCCAAGAGCAGGCGATGAAGATCGCCATTGTCGCCGGGGGCTTCCGGCCGGGCGAAGCCGACGAACTGCGCCGCGCCATGGCGACCTTCAAGCGCACCGGCACGATCGGCAACTATGAGACGCGGATGGTCGAAGGGATGGTCGAGAAAGGCTATCCCAGGGAGTTCGCCGAGCGCTGCTTCAAGCAGATCGAGGGCTTTGGCGAATATGGCTTTCCCGAGAGCCACGCCGCATCCTTCGCGCTGTTGGTCTATGCCTCCTGCTGGTTCAAGACCTTTTATCCGGATGTGTTCTGCGCCGCGATCTTGAATTCCCAGCCGATGGGTTTCTACCAGCCGGCCCAGCTCGTGCGCGACGCGCGCGATCATGGCGTCGAGATACGCGAGGTCGACATCAACCATTCCGTCTGGGACTGCACGCTGGAGGCCACCGCCTTCGATCCGTCACGCATCCTCGAGCGTCACGCCTCGATGCGCGGCGTCATCGAAACGGCGCATGCCGTGCGGCTTGGCTTCCGCCAGATCAAGGGCCTGTCCGAAGAGCGCATGGATACAGTCGTCGCGCAGCGCGGCGACGGCTATCGTTCGGTCAGGGACGTCTGGCTGCGCTCGGGTCTCGATGTCGGCGAGATCGAAAGACTGGCCGAGGCGGACGCCTTCCGCTCGATCGGTCTCGACCGCCGTGCCGCGCTCTGGGAGGTGCGGGCGCTCGACGGCAAAAGCGCCGCCGAAAAACTGCCGCTGTTCGACCAGCCCTCGCTTCGCTTGCGCGAGCTGGAGCCGGAAACGAAACTGCCGAAAATGCCGCTCGGTGAGCATGTCGTCCACGACTACCGCTCGCTCGGCCTGTCGCTGAAGGAGCATCCCGTCACCTTCCTGCGCGAAAGGCTGGATCGCGCCGGCGTCACCCCCAATGCCCGCCTGCCGTCGGTGCGCGATGGCCGCCGCGTCTCCGTCGCCGGCCTCGTTCTGGTGCGCCAGCGTCCCGGCAAGGGCAATGCCATCTTCCTCACGCTGGAGGATGAGAAGTCGATCGCCAATGTGATCATCTGGCCGCGCGTCTTCGACCGTTTCCGCTCCATCGTCATGGGCGCCCGCTTCATCCGCGTCACCGGCAAGCTGCAGCACGAATCGGACGTCATCCACATCGTCGCCGACAGGGTCGAGGATTTGACGTCCTGGCTGAGCGTGCTGCTGGAATCCGCCAATCGACCGGTCATCGAGCATAATCCCGCCGAACGGCCGATTGGATCCGCCGCAAGCCGTGGCCAGCCGGTCCATCAGGACGTCGCGACGCTATCGAGCGCCGCGCAACAGGTCATGCCGAAAGGGCGGAATTTTCAGTAGGATGACACTGGGAAGCATACGCCCGACTGCGTGTGCCGTCCCGATGCACAACTTTGATGTCGGCGGGACAGCATTTCGGATTTCCCCGCTGCAGCGGCGTTATGCAGTCGCCGACGCCTTGCTGCCAATCTCGAAAGTCGCGTGATCGCCGTTGGCGTAAGCCCACTCACGACGGCCCGCCGAGCCGCGGCGGCGGCGGCGTCAGCATGTCCTCGGCCGAGATCGTGCGCGCCTCCGAGGGCAGCATGATCGGGATGCCGTCGCGCACCGGATAGGCGAGCTTCGCCACGCGCGAGACCAGCTCGCTGCGCTCGGGGTCCCAGGTCAGCGGCCCCTTGGTAAGCGGGCAAGCCAGCAATTCAAGAAGTTTCGGGTCAACCTCGGCTTTTCGTCCGTCACGTCCGTCCGTCATAGAACTCACCCCGTGTCGGCAAACTATTGCAGGCTTGGCCCAAACTCGTCATCCTCGCGCGCCAGTGTCATTTCGGTGATGGCGATCAGCGTCTCGGCGCGCGTCTTCAGGTCCGGCGCTTCCAAGAGCGCCTGCTTTTCGGCCGGTCCATAGGGCGCCATCATCGAGAGCGCGTTGACCAGCATGCCGTTTTCGGCGCGGCTGACGCTCTCCCAATCGGCCTCGAGATCGTTGGCCTGCAGATAGGCGCGAAACGCCTTGAGCAGCGCCGGCCGGTCGACCTCGGCGCCGGCCGCATCCTCCTCGAGGTCGGCGAGAAACGGCATCATCTTGCACTGCCGGAACGGCGCCTTTGCTGCGAGCTCCTGCACGATGCGGAACCGGCACACGCCCTGCAGCGAGATCAGATAGCGGCCGTCGCCCGTCTCGGCGAGCGAGATGATGCGTCCCGCGCAACCGACGCTGCACAGCTCCGGTTCGCCGTCGTCGCGCAAAGCGCCGTCGAGGCTCGGCTGGATCATGCCGATCAGCCGGGAGCCGGCCATCGCCTGGTCGATCATCTGCAGATAGCGCGGCTCGAAGACGTTGAGCGGCATGCGGCCGCCGGGCAGAAGCAGCGCTCCGGCGAGCGGGAACACCGGGATTGCCGATGGCAGATCCTTGGCAAGCCGGTAGAGTGCGTTACCGACGCGCACCGCAACCCTCCCAAAGCAACGCCGGCAAGCGCATCACCTGCAATCTCCTCTCGCCCGGCAACTCGTCTTCGTTTGGCGGCAAACCGCCAGCCTGCCCTTATCTGGCGCTGGCGCTCCGCCGCTCAAGCCTGCCGGCCGCGACAGCCGGCAAAAATTCGGGGCAATTCCGAAAAACCAGCAGTTTCCGCCCAGAATTGCGCAAAGAACAAGCCTAGAGCAATTCCAGGAAAAGTGTGAAACGGTTTTCCGTCCGGAATTGCGTCAGAACAACATTGCAGCGGTCAGGCGAGTCCGTGAAACGCCGAGCCGCGCTACGAGAACAGCAGCGACGAGAGCTTGCGGCGTGCCGCGAGCGTCGCCTCGTCGGTCATTCCCCACGCCTCGAAGAACTTCAACAGCTGCGCCCTGGCGCCATCGTCATTCCAGCTCCGGTCGGCCTTGACGATCGCCAGCAGATTGTCGGCGGCGGCATTCCGCTCGCCACGCGCGTTCTGGATCATCGCCAGGTCGAAGCGCGCCTGATGGTCGGCGGGGTTGGCGGCCAGCCGGCGCTCGAGCTCGGCCGGATCGCCGAGCGCCGCCGCTTCCGCCGCCAGCGTCATCTTGGCGCGCAGCGCCGCCAGTGCGGGCGCGTCCTTCTTATCCTCGGGCGCCCGGGCGAGCACGGCCTTGGCGCCTTCCGCATCGCCAGCGTCAAACAGGATCTCGCCCAAGCCGGCGATCGCCTCGAGCGTCTCGGGCGCCTGCTCGAGGATCGCATCGTAAATGTCGGCCGCGGTCTGCGCGTCGCCGGCCGTGCGCGCCTCGGCGGCCGCCGCAAGCGCGTCCGCGATCTGCGGCGCGCCGCCGCCCTTGCCGCCGACCTTCTGGATGAACTGGGCTATCTGGCTTTCGGGGATAGCGCCCATGAAGCCGTCGACAGGCTGGCCGTCCTTGAAGGCGATGACCGCGGGGATCGACTGAATGCCGAGCTGGCCGGCGATCGAGGGATGTTCGTCGATGTTCATCTTGACCAGCTTGACCTTGCCGCCGGCGGCCTGCACCGCCTTTTCGAGCTGCGGCGTCAGCTGCTTGCAGGGCCCGCACCATGGCGCCCAGAAGTCGACCAGCACCGGCTGGCGGCGCGATTCCTGGATGACGTCGGCGGCGAAGGCGGCTGTTGTCGTCTCCTTGATCAGGTCGGCCGCCGCCGGCGCGTCGCCCAGCGAAACCTTGGGGCGGTCGCCGCCGCCATATTGCACCGTCTGGGCGTACTGGCCGCCATTGCCGCCAAACGCGCCGCTATACGGATTGTTGTCGCTCATCGTGTCGCCCTTTCGGTCGCGCTCCAGGCGTCGGCGCCCGGCGCATCATTGTCGGATTTTGGAACCGCCTTCCATGTGGCGATCAAGCCCCGACTTTCAAGATTATGAGACTTTCAGGATAACAGGATCGTGGCCGGTTGCCTCGACGAATCTGATCAGGTCGGCGGCGGCGATCGAGGTCGTCGCCTCATTGGTCAGCGGATGGCCGTTGATGACGTCATGGCTCATCAAGGCCTGGTCGAGCACCACCTTGACCTTCCCTTCCGTGTCGTTGATCAGGCCGAAGACGGTTACCGCGCCGGGGATGACGCCGAGCAGCTCCATCAGCATCTCCGGCTTGCCGAATGACACCCGGCTGGCGGCGCCGATCAGGTGGTGGATCTGCTTCAGGTCGACCACGGCGTCCTCGCCGACGGTGACGAGGAAATAATTGTCCTTCTTGTCCTTGAGGAACAGGTTCTTGGTGTGGCCGCCGGGAATCTCGCCGCGCAGGCCTTGCGAATCGGCGACCGTGAACAGCGGCGGGTGCCTGACCGTCGAGACGGAAATGCCGAGATCGGCAAGAAATTCATTGAGCTCGGCTTCGGTCTTCGGCATCGGTCCTCGCACGGTCGAACAGGGCTCATGCCGTTTACGGCCAACGGTGCCATCGGGGCAAGGCCGCCGGAACAATTCCAGGAAAAGCCGGCGACGGCTTTGCCTGCTGATTTGCGATCGGTCCGGTTCCGCGCCGCTTCGATGCTTCGACGCGAACGTCGCCGCGGGAAGAAATTCGCTCCAAAAAGACCGTCATTTCCCTGTTGCAATCGCCGCGCTCTTCGGCCATATAGGCGCGGCTTGCGGCCCGAGGCCGCACGAGCGGGTGTAGCTCAGGGGTAGAGCACAACCTTGCCAAGGTTGGGGTCGGGCGTTCGAATCGCCTCACCCGCTCCAGTTTCCTCACCGAGGATCAAGCAAACGAAAAGCCGCGGTCTCCGCGGCTTTTTCGCGTTTAAGGTTTGCAAGCACGCCCAAGCCCGAAGAACTCCAGAGTGCGCCTAATCTCCGGTGAGGAGATGGACGGCCGGCCGTTGATCGGGCTGACGCGCAGCGAAGCCGAGCATCTGGCCGATCGGGTCAATGCCGCAATTGGCGGGCTGGCTGGCTATTCGCCGGTCCCATTCGCCGGCGTCGCCTGAAGACGTCCGGCCTTCGGCGACCGCCTCGCCGCGGCGCATCGGCGATTCAACCGCAGATCACATCGGATAACGTTTGCGTGCCACTCCATTTCAATGCCGCGGCGGTTTCTATATCTCCTCCCTGGGCCGAGGACCGCCGGCGGTGGATGGCCTGCACCGCGACACGATGCGACCGGACGGCCCGTTTCGGAAAAAGCGGCTTTGCCGCTTTCTCCATCCCGAAGAGATGTCATCCTGCGTTCTTTCACCCCTAAAATCATCGCGGCCGCCTCGATCTTAGCGGCCATACCGCTTTCGAGCGCCTATGCCGTGCATCGCCACCATAGAGCGGCGGTCGACATCATGACCACGGCGTCGGTGCCGGCGGACCCGGAAGCGAGAGCCGCGACGGAGCAACTGCTTGGCGTGAAACAAGGCATCCGCACAGCCAGGCAGGCCGGCAAGATCACACAGGACCAGGCCCGCGACCTGATGCGGCAGGCCGATGCCATCAAGCCCACCGGAGGCCGTTCGGCGATCAGGCAGATCAACGATCTGGATCAGCGGCTTCGGGATGCCACCGGCCAGGGGACCTATATGGGCGACGGCTCCGACGGCGGCTACTATCCGAACGGCTGATCACCTGCTTGGGCGATACGTGCGGCAATCCTGGAGCAATTCGGGGAAGGCTGGCTCGCGATCCGGCCCGGCGCCGTCGTCTTCGGCCCGGGTCGCACGACAACAAGGACGTGAAGCGGCCCGGCGTTTCGCAAAATCGCCGAACCGCTTCACGCTTCACCGCCGCCGTGACCGACCGTGCAACTACGCCAGCCGCGCCCGCGTCGTCCGCGGTGTCGCCAGCAACAGGCTGGTCTCGCTGCCCGTTATGCCGGGGATCAGCCGGATTCGGCGCAGCACCGCGTCGAAATCCGTCAGCGTGGCGGTGCCGAGCTCGACCACCAGGTCCCAGCGGCCGTTGGTGGTGTGGATGGTCGAGACCTCGGCGAGGCCGCCCAGCGCCTTGACGACGCGGTCGGCGGCGTGGCCCTCGATCTCGATCATCATGACGCCGCGTATCCTCTGATCGACCGCGTCGGCGCGCAGCACCACCGTGTAGCCGATGATCTCACCGGATTTTTCCAGCCGCTCCATGCGCGCCCGGACCGTGGCGCGCGAGACGCCGAGATCGACGGCAAGGTCGGAGACGCTGCGCCGCGCATCGTGCCTGAGCAGCGTCACCAATTTCTCGTCGAGCGCGTCCATGGCTTTCCATTTCGATCAAATCTGCTGAGCAATATGATAGATCAGTCTTTTCGAAATGCCAATTTTCGCTGTTCAAACCGCCAGCGGCTGATGGTTCACTCCTCCGATCAATCAAAGGTGAGAAAAAATGCGCTGCAGGATCGTCGGCGCGCCGGTGCAGGACGGCGCGGGCAGGATGGGATGCGAGATGGGGCCGAGCGCGCTGCGCACGGCAGGCCTCGTCTCGGTGCTGGCCGAACTCGGCCATGAGGTCGAGGACTGGGGCGCGGTCGAGAAGGCCGTGGCGCCGCCCGTGGTGCACGGCAATCTGGCGCTGAAGGCGCTGCCGGAGATCTCCGCCTGGACGGCGGCGATCGCCGAGACCGCCTACGCGGCTTCCAGGGACGCCATGCCGATCTTCCTCGGCGGCGACCATTCGATCTCGGCCGGCACGGTGTCGGGCGTGGCGCGCCGCGCCGCGGAGCGCGGCCGGTCGCTTTTCGTGCTGTGGCTCGACGCGCATCCCGATTTCCACACGCTCGACACCACCACCAGCGGCAATCTGCACGGCGTGCCGCTCGCCTATGCCAGCGGGCAGGCGGGTTTTCAGGGCTATTTCCCGGATCTGCCGCAAGCGGTCGACCCGGCCCGAATCTGCGCCATCGGCCTGCGCAGCGTCGATCCGGCCGAGCGCCGCGCGCTCACTGAAGCCGGCGTCACCGTCCACGACATGCGCGCCATCGACGAGCACGGCATCGCGCCTTTGCTGCGCGCCTTCCTGGCCCGCGTCGAGAAGGAGAACGGCCTCCTGCATGTCAGCCTCGACGTCGATTTTCTCGATCCTTCGATCGCGCCGGCCGTCGGCACCACCGTGCCCGGCGGCGCCACTTTCCGCGAGGCGCATCTGGTGATGGAGATGCTGTCCGACTCAGTCCTGGTCTCGAGCCTCGACCTTGTCGAATTGAACCCCTTCCTCGACGAGCGCGGCCGCACCGCGACGCTGATGGTCGACCTCACCGCCAGCCTGATGGGCCGCCGCATCATGGACCGCCCGACCCGCAGCCACTCCGGAAGCCTCTGATCATGACCCAGCCTTCGCGCCTTGCCATCGTTCCCTTCGTCAGCGTCGACCGCATGATGAAGCTTGTGCTCGCCATCGGCGTCGAGCGCTTCCTCACCGAGCTCGCCGCCTATATCGAGGAGGATTTCCGCCGTTGGGAGCTGTTCGACAAGACGCCGCGCATCGCCTCGCACAGCCATGACGGCGTCATCGAGCTGATGCCGACCAGCGACGGCAAGATGTACGGCTTCAAATATGTCAACGGCCATCCGAAGAACATGCGCGAGGGACGCCAGACCGTCACCGCCTTCGGCGTGCTCGCCGATGTCGGCTCCGGCTATCCGATGCTGCTCACCGAAATGACCATCCTGACGGCGCTGCGCACGGCGGCCACCTCGGCGGTGGCGGCAAAATACCTGGCGCCCAAGGGCAGCCAAGCCATGGCCATCATCGGCAACGGCGCCCAGTCCGAGTTCCAGGCCATCGCCTTTAAGGCGCTGCTCGGCATCGACCGGCTGCGGCTCCACGACATCGACCGTTCGGCCTCCGAAAAATGCGCCCGCAACCTCGCCGGCAAGGGTTTTGATATCACCATCTGTTCGACCGGGCAGGATGCGGTGGAAGGCGTCGACATCATCACCACAGTGACGGCCGACAAGCAGTACGCCACCATCCTCACCGACAACATGGTCGGCGCCGGCGTCCACATCAATGCGGTCGGCGGCGACTGTCCCGGCAAGACCGAGCTGCACCGCGACATCCTTCTGCGCTCCGACATCTTCGTCGAGTTTCCGCCGCAGACCCGCATCGAGGGCGAGATCCAGCAGCTCGAGGCCGACCATCCGGTGACCGAGCTGTGGCAGGTGATGACCGGAAAGGCCGAGGGCCGCAAGACGGCGGAGCAGATAACGCTATTCGATTCCGTCGGCTTCGCCACGGAAGATTTTTCCGCGCTGCGCTACGTCCGCGACCAGCTTCAGGCCACCGGCCTCTATGAGGAGCTCGACCTGCTCGCCGACCCCGACGAGCCGCGCGACCTGTTCGGCATGCTGGAGAGGGCGGCCATACAGCCGGCGGCGTGAAGTCTTTCCCTTCTCCCCGTTTCACGGGGAGAAGATGCCGGCAGGCAGATGAGGGGCAGCACCGACGACAACAATTGCCAGCACTACCGCCGCGCCGCGCAGCTTTCCCTCTCCACCAGCACCGGCGCCAGCACCTCGCGCCTTGAAGGCGCTTCCGGCTCGGCCAGCCTCTCGAGGAGCAGGCTCACCGCCAGCGTGCCGATCTTTTCCACCGGCTGCGCGATCGTCGTCAGCGGCGGCCAGGTGGTGACGGCATAGGGAATGTCGTCGAAGCCGATCATCGACATGTCGTCGGGAACGTGCAATCCGCGCGAGCGCAGCGCGGTGACCGCGCCTATGGCCATGAGGTCGTTGCAGGCGAATACCGCGGTGATGCCAGGGGCCTGCGCCATCAACTGATCCATCGCCAGGCGGCCGCCGGCGAAATGATAATCGGAATCGACGATCGACGAGGCCGGCAGCTCCACGCCTGCTTCGCCGAGCGCGCGGGCAAAACCGCGCAGGCGGGCCGGGCTGGAGCTCGAATCGCGCGGACCGCCGATGACGCCGATCGTCCTGTGGCCGAGCCCGGCCAGGTATTTCCCCGCGAGATAGCCGCCATGGTCGTGGTCGACCAGCACCGAATCGACATTGACCGACTGGATCTCGCGGTCGAGCAGCACTGCCGGCACACTGGGCAAGAGGCGCGCGAAGACCCGCGCATGGTCGGACGAGCCGGCGAAGATCAGCCCGTCGATCTGCTTGGCCATCAGCACCGAAAGATAGCGCTCCTCCTTCTCGGCATTGCCGTCGGAGTTGCACAGGATCACGGTGTAGCCGGAGACGAAGCCCGCATCCTCGATCTGCCGCGCGACGCTGGCAAAGAACGGATTGGAATTGTCCGGGAGCAGCAGGCCGATGGTCTTGGTCTCGCCGCGCCTGAGACTCCGCGCCACAGAGTTCGGGCTGTAGCGCAGTGCGCTGATCGCTGCGCGCACGCGCTCGGCCGTTTCCGGCTCGACGTGACGCGTATGGTTCATCACATGCGAGACGGTGGCGACGGATACCCCCGCATGGCGTGCGACATCGGCGATCGTCGTCATGGCCCGTTCCCCTCAGCGGATTTTCCGCAACAGTCTCTCCCGGTACGCGTCTAGGATGACCGCGAGCACGATGACAAGGCCAATCACGATCGGTTTGAAATTGTCGCCGACGCCGAGCAGCTGCAATCCGGTGGAGAGCACCTGCAAGATGCAGGCGCCGACCAGCGTGCCGATGATCGAGCCTTTGCCGCCACTGAGGCTGGTGCCGCCGATGATGACGGCGGCAATCGCGTTGAGCTCGTAGCCGACGCCGGCGATCGGGCTGCCGATGTTGAGGCGCAACAGATAGACCATGGCCGCGATGCCGGCGGTGAGCCCGCTGATGGTGAAGGCGGCGATCTTGTAGAAATCAGGATTGTGGCCCGACAGCCGCACCGCCTCATCATTGGTGCCGACGGCGAAGATCATGCGGCCGAAGACGGTGAAGCGAAGCACGAACCAGCCTGCCGCGATCACCAGCACGGCGACCAGGAAGATCGACGGCAGGAAGCCGCCAATGATGAGGTTGCCGAAATCGACGAAACTCTGCGGCAGGCCGGTGATGGTGGAGTTGTCGCTGACGACACGGGCCGCACCGGCAGCCATATTGAGCATCCCCAGCGTGACGATGAAGGAAGGGATCTTCCAGCGCGTCGAGATCCAGCCATTGAGGAAGCCGCAGACCGCACCCGTCGCCATGCACGCCAGCAGCGCCAGCGTGATCGCCACGGCCGGCGACAGGCTCTCGTTGATCATCACGGTGGCGCCGACCACGGTGCACAGCGCCAGCACCGAGCCGACCGAAAGGTCGATGCCGCCGGTGAGGATGACGAAGGTCATGCCGGCCGCCAGCACCGTGTTGATGGCGATCTGCACGAAGATCTTCAGCGCGTTGCCCGAGGTGGCGAAATAGGGCGCGGTGGCCGAGAAGAACAGCGTGATCAGCACCAGCGCCAAGAGCACGCCGGCATCGCGCACCAGGAAGCGCAGGAATTTTGCCCGGCCCGGAGAAACAGGCGCCGCAACGGCTGCTTCGGTCGTCTCGCTCATGGTCGCACATACTCCTGATAGGCGAGCGACAGGATGCGCTCCTGGTCGAATTCGGATCGCGGCACTTCGCCGACGATCTTGTTTTTCGAAAAGACGATGATGCGGTGGCACATGCCCATCAATTCAGGCAGGTCGGACGACACCATGATGATGCCCTTCTGCTGCGCCGCCAGCAGCCACAGCAGCTGATAGATCTCGCGCCGCGCGCCGATGTCGACGCCGCGCGTCGGCTCGTCGAGGATCAGCGTCGAGGTGCCGCGGAACAGCCATTTCGCCAGCACCACCTTCTGCTGGTTGCCGCCGGAGAGGTTGCGCACCGCCTGCTCGATCGAGCTCGCCTTGACGCGCAGCTGGCCGACGAGATCGTTGGCGGCCGCAGCCTCCGTCCTTCGGTTGAGCAGCCCGTTGCGCGAAACCTTGCTGAGATCGGTAATGGTGATGTTCTTGTCGACGGCCATGTCGAGCAGCAGGCCCTGACCTTTGCGGTCCTCGGTGAGCAGGCTCAGGCCATGCCGCACGGCGTCCTTGGGCGCTGTGATCGCCACCGGCTTGCCGTCGATCTCGACGACTCCGTCGAGCTTCGGGTCGGCGCCGAAGAGCGCGCGCATGGCTTCCGTGCGGCCGCTGCCGACAAGGCCGGCGACGCCGAGGATCTCGCCATGGCGCACGGCGAACGAGATCTCCGGGGTGGAAGCATCGCGCTTCAGATTGGCGACGCTGAGCGCGACTTTGCCGGGCACGACCCTGGCATCGAAACCGAATTCGTCGGCGATGTCGCGGCCGATCATCATGCGCACGATATCCGGCACGGAAAGACCGTGAAGGTCGCGCGTCGCGACCAGCCTGCCGTTGCGCAGCACCGTCACCCGGTCGCCGATCTCGAACACCTCATGCAGCCGGTGCGAGATGTAGATGATGGTGACGCCCTTGGCCTTCAGCCGCTTGATGATGGAAAACAGCCGCTCGATCTCAGGCGGCGTCAGCGTCGCCGTCGGCTCGTCCAGCACCAGCAGCTTCGAGTCGTAGCTCAGCGCCTTGGCGATCTCGACCAGCTGCATCTGCGCCACGCCCAGCGCCTCGACCCTGGTGCGCGGATCGATGTCGAGGCCGACTTCCTTGAGCAGCGCCACGGCGCGGCTGTTGAGCGCCTTGCGGTCGACGATGCCGAAGGCGCGGCGCGGCAGGCTTTCCAGCATCAGATTCTCGGCGATGCTGAGATAGGGCAGAAGATTGAGCTCCTGATGCACGATGCGGATGCCGCTCTGCTGCGCATCATGCGGCGTCTTCGGCTGGTAGGGCTGGCCGTTGAAGGCAATCCTGCCCGAATCCGGCTGGTAGATGCCGGCCAAGAGCTTGATCAGCGTCGACTTGCCGGCGCCGTTCTCGCCTAGGATGATGTGGGTCTCGCCGCGCGCGATCGACAGCGACACCTCGCTCAGCGCGACAGCGCCGGGAAAGATCTTTCCGACCCCTTCAAGGGAGAGAATCGTATCCATGGGCGGCAGAATCCTAAACCGTGCCCGTCGGCGATAGCGGCGCGGGCGCTCCGTCACCGCCGCCGGAATTGCCGGCGGCGGTGACGAGAGAGGCGAAGCGTGGCGCCGGAGGGAGTTGCCGGCGCCTCGGCTCGCCTCAGGCGGTGATCAGCTTGACGTCGGTCTTGACCCAGCCGGAGAATTTCTCGCCGGCTAGCTCGCGCAGGCCGTAGTCAATGCCCATCGCCGCCATCTTCGCGCCATACTGCTCGACGGTGGCGAGCATCTTGCCTTCCTTCAGCAGCGGACCGACGGCCGGGATGTTGTCGAAGCCGACGACCTTGATCTGGCCGGACTTGCCGGCAGCGTCGATCGCCTTGACGACGCCGAGCGCCATGGAGTCGTTCGCCGCCATCACGCCCTGGATGTCGGGATGCTGGGTGAGGAAGTTCGTCATCAGCGTGTTGGCTTCCTCGGTCTCCCAATGCGCGGTCTTGGAGTCGAGCAGCTTCAGCTTGTACTCCTTCACCGAATCGTCGAAGCCGAGCTTGCGCTGCTTGGCATTGTCGGCCTCGGGATTGCCCTCGAGGATGACGACCTTGCCGCCCTTGCCCAGCGCCTTGCCCAGCGCGTCGCCGGCCAGCTTCGCGCCGGCGCGGTTGTCCGGGCCGAAGAAGGCGAGGTCGATGCCGGCCTTCTTCTTGGCCTCGGCGTCGAGCGCGACGTCGATGTTGATGACCTTGATGCCGGCCTTCAGCGCCTTGGCGATCGGCGTGACCATGGCTTTCGAATCTGCCGGCGCCACCACGATGATGTTATAGTTCTGGGTGATGAAGTTCTCGATCGCGTCGACCTGGGCAGCGAAGTCGCGCTCGTCCTTCATGCCGACGGCGGCGAAATCGAACTTGTCCTTGTTCTTGGCCGCATACTCCTCCGCCCCGGCCTGCATCTGCTTGAAGAACTCGTTGGCTAAAGATTTCATCACCAGGCCGACCTTCGGCTTGTCGACGGCAAAAGCCGGGCCGAGCGGCAGAGCGAGCGCGCCGGCGGCCAAGGCGCTGGTCTTCAGGAACTGGCGGCGCGAGAACGAGCCCAAGTCGAGCCCATGCGTGTTCGGAATCTTGCTCATTAGTCTCCTCCACTTGAGTGAGCCGTAATCGGTTACGTAACCGATTACGCGGCAAAGTAGGTTGCTATTTTATCAGATGTCAACATCGAGGGTAAGGACGGAAGGAACGCCGGCGCCGAAGCTGCCGATCTCCCCCCTTGCGGGGGAGATTACGCATTTTGCCGTTTTCGCCACCTCACCGCCAGCCCAGCGCGGGCGCGACATGCTTCAGGATCGACTCGATGACATGGGCGTTGTAGTCGACGCCCAACTGGTTGGGCACGGTGAGCAGCAGCGTGTCGGCCTCGGCGATCGCCTCGTCCGCCTTGAGCTGCTCCACCAGCTTGTCCGGCTCGGCGGCATAGGTGCGGCCGAACACGGCGCGCTTCTCCGGTTCGATATAGCCAAAATGATCCTCGCCCTCGCTGCCGCCGAAATAGGCGCGGTCCATGTCGTTGACCAAGGCAAAAATGCTGCGGCTGACCGAGACGCGCGGCTCCCTGGCATGGCCTGCTTCCTTCCAGGCGGCGCGATAGGCTCTTATCTGCTTGGCTTGCTGGACATGCAGCGGCTCGCCGCTTTCATCGAATTTCAGCGTCGAGCTTTGTAGATTCATGCCGAGCTTGGCCGCCCATACCGCAGTGGCGTCGGTGGCCGCGCCCCACCAGATGCGCTCGCGCAGGCCAGCCGAGAAGGGCTCGAGCCTGAGCAGGCCGGGTGGGTTGGGGAACATCGGCCGCGGATTGGGTTGGGCAAAGCCTTCGCCGCGCAGCAGGTCGAGGAAGATCTCCGAATGCCGGCGCGCCATGTCGGCGTCGCTCTTGCCCTCTTCCGGCACGTAGCCGAAATAGCGCCAGCCATCGATCACCTGCTCGGGCGAGCCGCGGCTGATGCCGAGCTGCAAACGCCCGCCGGCAATCAGGTCAGCAGCGCCCGCATCCTCGGCCATATAGAGCGGGTTCTCGTAGCGCATGTCGATGACGGCGGTGCCGAGCTCGATGCGCTTGGTCTTGGCGCCCGCGGCGGCAAGCAACGGAAACGGCGAGGCGAGCTGTCGGGCAAAATGGTGGACGCGGTAATAGGCGCCGTCGGCCCCAAGTTCCTCGGCCGCGACCGCGAGGTCGATCGACTGCAGCAGCGCGTCGGCGCCCGAGCGCGTGCCCGATTGCGGCGAGGGCGACCAATGCCCGAACGACAGAAATCCGATCTTCTTCATGGCTCCGTTCCTGCTGGAGCGGCCATTGACCGCTCGAACTCCTTGTTGCTCCAGCAGATAGCCAGGGCAGTGCCGCGATACAACGGACACCGAACGGATACAGACCGTCAATGAGTTCTCCAAAAGTCCGCTGCAGTCGCCCTCGCCTCACGCGGGACCAGATAGGATCATCCCTGGCATTCTCGCCGGCGCCGGAGCGCTGTATCGTTCTCGCCAGCCGATGATTCCCGAGCATTGGACGACGCCTGCATGCATGGCCTGACACCCATATTTTCCACCGTGACGGCCTCGTTCCTGGCCTCCTTCGTCGAGGTGGTCGAAGCCTTCACCATCGTGCTCGCCGTCGGCGTGACGCGCAGCTGGCGCCCGGCGCTGACCGGTGCGGCGCTGGCGCTCGCCCTGCTGGCGGCGCTGGTGCTTGTTTTCGGGCCGCTGCTGGCGCTCGTCCCCATCACCGTCCTGCAATTCGTGGTCGGCGTGCTTTTGATCCTGTTCGGCATGCGCTGGCTGAGAAAGGCGATCCTGCGCAGCGTCGGCGTCATCGCGCTGCATGACGAGGAGCAGGCATTTTCCAAGGAGACGGCCGCCTTGCAGCGGCAGGCCGCCGACCGCCGCGCCGACTATCTGGCGGCCGTCGCGTCGTTCAAGGCGGTGCTGCTCGAAGGCGTCGAAGTGGTGTTCATCGTCATTGCCGTCGGCGCCGCGCATGGCCAGACGCTCTATGCCGGCCTTGGCGCGCTGGCGGCCTTCGTGCTGGTGACGCTGATCGGCCTCGCCGTGCACCGGCCGCTGGCGCGTGTGCCCGAAAACTCGCTGAAATTCATCGTCGGGCTGATGCTGACCAGCTTCGGCGTGTTCTGGACCGGCGAAGGCCTCGGCGCCGAATGGCCGGGCGCCGACCTCGCTCTGCTCGCCATCTTCGCCGTCATTGCCCTTGCATCCTTCGCCATCGTGCGCTGGTTGCGCGGCGCTTACCTGGCGCCTGCCGAAGGAGTCGCCCGATGACCATGATCCGTCTCGTCTTCAAGGAGCTCGTCGGCATGTTCGTCGATGATGGCAGCTTGGCGCTGCTGGCGCTGATCCTGATCGCGCTGATCACCGCCGCCGTGAAATTGCTGGCGCTGCCGCCCCTCGTCGGCGGTTTCCTGCTTCTCGCCGGTTGCCTGGCAATTCTCCTGGAGAGCACACGCCGCGCCGCGCGCGGCAAGGCGCGTTGATGGGCGTTCATTTTCTGGGAAATCAGCGCAAATGCTGGAGACTGGCGGAAGCTTCTCAACCTCGTCATCCACGGGCGGAGCGACGCGAAGCGGAGCGCAGACTCGAGGATCCATTCCGTGATCTTGCCCGAGGAATGCAGCGAAGCAGAATTCTGCACCGTGGCAACGCCTCGACGTCACGAAAGGACCTGACAAGCGCGTCAGCCAATCTTCAGGCATGCCGCCTGCCAACGCAGACAAAGCGGTTTTACCGGAAAACTAATAAACCGTGAAAAGCGTCGGCAGGTCGCCGCTGAGGCGCAAATACTCGACCGCCTCGATCACCGGAAACAACGCCAGGAAATAGAGCCCGTCGCGGAACGTGTTCCGCAGCGCGCCCGTCGAGAACAGCCACTGCGCCTCGTCGCGGTAGAGCAGCGGATTCGGCCAGAAGGACGGCGTGCGTTCGGCATAGGCCGCGTAAGCCGCACCGAATTTGCCGGCGAGATACTCGGCCTCCTTGCGCGCGGTGAAGCGGAAGACGAGGAAGCTCGCCAGGCCGAGCATGACGGCCGCCAGCACCGAACCGAACATCAGCCCGATGCCAGCCGTGCCGACGGTCGAAAAGAAATAGAGCGGGTTCCGGGTCATCGAGAACGGGCCGGACACGATCAGCTCGTCATTCTTCCTGCCGCCGACGAAGAGGATGCTCCACAGCCGGCCGAGGAAGCAGATCAGCACCATCGCGAAGCCGATCGTCTCCAAGACTTCGTGCCCGTCCGACCCTTCGGCCAGCGCCGGCTTGCTGAACAGGAGCAGGATGACGGCAAGCACGGCGGCCACCTGCACGACGATCAGGCGCTTGTGCTGGTCGAATGCTTTCGGCGCCGATTTGAGAGACGTGTAGGCCATTCCTTCTCACCGCTCCGGCGCCGGCAAGGGCCCCAAGACTTCTCTAGCTTCTCTGCCGCGTGATGGCGAGGCCGGACGTATGTTTTTGACCGACCTTACGAATTTGTAAGGGCGCGGACAGGCTGGGGTGAATTCGCCTGCCTAGCCTGACGATCGCCGCCGCACGCAATTTTTCGGGCGCGAATGGAAACGGACATTGCCATGACCGCAATCATTGAACATGACTCCGAATTGAACCGGGTCCCGGACGTCACCATCGATTTCTGGCTGATCAAGATCATGGCAGTCACCATGGGCGAGACGGCGGCCGATTATCTCGCTGTCAATCTCGGCCTCGGCCTTACCGCCACGTCGCTCATCATAGCCGGCATTCTGATCGTCGCGCTCATCCTGCAATTCGCGCAGAAGCGCTACGTGCCCTGGGCCTACTGGCTGGCGGTTGTCCTGATCAGCGTCGTCGGCACGTTGGTCACCGACAACCTGGTAGACAATTTCGGCGTCCGGCTGGAGACGACGACGATCGTCTTCTCGGTCATGCTGGCCCTGACTTTCATCGCCTGGTACGCGAGCGAAAAGACCCTGTCGATCCACACCATCTTTACCACCAGGCGCGAGATCTTTTACTGGCTGGCGATCCTCTTCACCTTCTCGCTCGGAACGGCGGCCGGCGATCTGGTGGCCGAGCGCTTCGACCTGGGTTATCTCGCCACCGGGCTCATCTTCGGCGGCCTGATCGCGGCGATCACGCTTGCGTGGTTCTTCCTCGGCCTGAACGCCGTCCTGGCCTTCTGGCTCGCCTATATTCTGACCCGGCCGTTCGGCGCCTCCTTCGGCGACCTGCTCTCGCAGCCGGTGGAATATGGCGGCATGGGCTTCGGCACCACCTTCACCAGCCTGACCTTTCTCGGCTGCATCCTCGCCATCGTTCTCCATATGACGCTGAGAAAATTGATCGAAGAAGACGAGCAGGCGCTCCTCGACTAAGGCATGTCGAGGTTCACCGTAAGTTACAGTAGCCAGACGGGCTCGGTTTGGGCGGAGACGGCCGGCAGCGTCCTACGCCCCGCTGTCCTCTTGCGCGCCGTTCATCGATGCGCTAGATACTGAACCAAATGGTTCAGTATTCGAAAACCCGCCTCGATGTTTCGTTCGCCGCGCTGTCGGACAGCACCCGGCGCGGCGTTCTGGAGCAACTCGGACGCGCGGAAGCCTCGATCACGGACCTTGCGGAGAAATTCCACATGACCCTCACGGGCATGAAGAAGCACATCGGCGTCTTGGAACAGGCAGGGCTCGTCACCACCCGGAAAGCCGGGCGGGTGCGGACCTGCAAGCTCGGCCTGCGCGGACTGGAGGAAGAGGCGGCTTGGATCGAGAGATACCGCCGGCTTTGGGACACACGCTTCGAAGAGCTGGACAAGGTTGTCGAGGAACTGAAACGGAAGGAGGAAGTCGATGGAAGAACGGAGTGAGCCCGCTCGCACGACGGTGGAACGGAGGTCCGACCGTGAGCTGGTCGTTACGCGAACCTTCGACGCCCCGGCGCGCATCGTATTCGAGGCGTGGACCAAGCCTGAACTGTTCAAGCGGTGGTGGGCGCCGAAGTCGATGGGCATGATCCTGCGTTCCTGCGAGATGGATGTTCGCGTCGGGGGCGGGTACCGTCTGGCGTTCGGCCATGATGCCTCGAACCCCGCCGAGTTCTTCGGCAGGTATATCGAAGTGGTACCGTACTCGCGCCTCACCTGGACCAATGACGAAGGCGGCGACGGTGGACCCGTCACCACGGTGACCTTCGAGGAAAAGGATGGCAAGACGCTGCTGGTCATGCACGAGCTCTATCCCTCGAAAGAAGCTCTCGACGCTGCCGGCACCGGGGCGGCCGATGCGATGGACGAGACGTTCGGGCAACTGGACGAGCTTCTCCTCACCCTGGGCGCGAGCGCGGGACGGCCATGAAATTGCCGCTCTCGCGGCCGGCCGCCTGGTTCTTCGCCGCTGCCGTCGTCGGCTCGCGACGGATATCAGGTCGGCCTGGGGTGTGTTGAGATTCAGGTCAGCCTAAGCGCCTCTCGCAAAAATGTGTAGCGGTGTTCGGTCTGAAAGTTCGTAGAAACAAGGTGGCAAGGACGGCACCGGGCGAATGCGACTTCTGCTTGTTGAAGACGATCCGAGAACCGCCGACTATATCGTCAGGGGGCTGACCGAGGCCGGCCATGTCTGCGATTTGCTGCGCGACGGCCATGACGGACTCTTCGCCGCGACCCGCAATGCCTATGACGTGATCGTGGCCGACCGCATGGTGCCCGGCCTCGACGGCCTATCGATGATCAAGGCGGTGCGCGCCGCCGGCATCCGTACGCCGGCTATTTTCCTGACCTCGATCGGCGGCGTCGACGATCGGGTCGAGGGCCTCGAGGCGGGTGGCGACGACTATCTGGTCAAGCCCTTCGCCTTTTCCGAGCTGCTTGCCCGCATTCATGCGCTCGGCCGCCGGCCGGCGGCCCAGGAGCAGAAGACCAGCTTACGCGTCGCCGATCTCGAAATGGACCTGATCCAGCGCCGCGTGACCCGGCAAGGCCAGCCGATCGATCTGCAGCCGCGCGAGTTCAGCCTGCTCGAAGTGCTGATGCGCGGCGAGGGCCGCGTCATCACCCGCACCATGCTCCTGGAGCGCGTCTGGGATTTTCACTTCGACCCCAAGACCAGCGTCGTCGAGACGCATATCAGCCGGCTGCGCGCCAAGGTCGATAGGCCCTTCGACGTGCCGCTGATCCACACCGTGCGCAACACCGGCTACAGCCTGCATGTCCCGGCCTGATCTCGCATCCGCAATTGCGGGTCGGCCAACCGGCTTTGCAGTCACATGAACGGGCCGCGCTCCAGCCTGCTGCGCAGCACACCGTTCAGGCTGGCGCTGACCTTCGCCTTCCTGTTCCTGCTGGCTTTCATCCTGTCCGGCGCGATCGTCTATCAACTGATGAGCGCTTCGCTCGCCAGGCAGCTCGATCAGTCGATCAAGGAGACCTATTCGCTCATCGCCGTCACCTATGCCGAGAGCGACAAGGAGGATCTCGTCTCAACCGTCAGGGACCATGCCCAGTTCAGCCAGGACAAGGACGAAATCTTTTCCCTCACAGATCGGAACGGCAACCGCCTCGCCGGGGATTTCACCGCCACCAGCCTGCCGGACGGCTTTTCCATGTTCGCCGCCGACTTGCCGGGCGTGCCGCCCGATACCCAATATCGCGCCTATTCGGGCACGGTCGGCGGCAACAAGCTGACGGTCGCCTTCTCGCTTTCGGAAACCGAGGATCTGGAAAGGATCGTGTTGATGAGCTTCGGCTGGGCCACGCTCTTTATCACCGTCCTGGCGATCGGCGGCGGCGCCGTGCTTGCCTCGCGCGTCCAGCGCCGCCTCGACGGCATCGCCAACACCATGGTCGACGTCTCGCATGGGCGTCTCGATGCCCGCATCCCGCTGACCGGCAATGGCGACGACATCGACGCCGTCTCGGCCCAGGTGAATTCCGCGCTCGATCGCTTGTCTGCCCTAGTCGACGGCATGCGGGAGGTGAGCGCCAACATCGCCCATGATCTCAAGACGCCGCTCAACCGGCTGCAGATGATCCTGGAATCCGCCGCCGACAAGACGGTGTCGGGCGAGGATGTCTCGACCGAGCTGACCGACGCCCGCGCCGAAAGCCAGCAGATCAACAGCACCTTCGACGCCTTGCTGCGCATCGCCCAGATCGAAGCCGGCGCCCGCAAGGCGCGTTTCGTCGACCTCGACGTCGGGCCGGTCGTCGAAACTATCGGCGAGGTCTATGCCGATGTCGCCGAGGACGACGGCAAGTCCCTGTCAACTCGGATCGTTCCGGATACCAAATGGTTTGTGCACGGCGACCGCGACCTGCTGATGCAAATGCTGGCCAATCTGGTCGAAAACGCGCTGAGACACTGTCCGCCGGGCACCGCGATCGAACTCTCGGTGACCGGCGGAGGCGGCCATGTGCTCATTCATGTCCGCGACAATGGCCTGGGCATCCCCGCCGAGGAGCGCGAAAAAGTGTTCCGCCGGCTCTATCGGCTCGATGCCAGCCGCACGACGCCCGGCAGCGGACTGGGCCTCAGCCTGGTCAAGGCGGTGGCCGACCTGCATGGCGCTGCGATAACGCTCGAGGACCGCGATCCGGGCCTCGGCGTGACCGTCAGCTTTCCCGCCGTCGCATCCGCCTGATGATCCCGCTAACGAGATCCGCTACCGCGCCCCGCCTGCCCGGCGGAAGTCGGAAGGCGACATGCCGGCGAGCTTGCGGAACGATTTGTTGAAGGCGCTGAGCGAGCCGAAGCCCGAGTCCATGGCGACCCTCAGGACATTGGCGTCCTCATGCATCAGGAGCGCCTGGGCGTAGCTCAACCGCAGCAGATTGACATATTCGTTGAGCGTCATGCCGGTCGATTTCTTGAACAGGCTCATCGCGTATTTGGGATGGATGTCGGCAGCCGCGGCGATGGTCACGCAGTCGATGTCGTAGAGGAAATTCTCGGCGATGAAATCGCACATGCGCCCGACATTGCGCGAGGACTGCTGGTCGAAGGCATTGCCGGCGCCTTGCCCAGCCACCCTTTCCGGCACCAGCCGGTAAGGCTCGAAGCGCACCCGCTCGAGCCGCAGCAGCAGCTCGTTGACAGCATGCTCGGCCCTGGCCGGATCACCCGAGCGCGCATATTCGTTCCAGCGCTTGAAATTGTCGTTGTCCGACTGGTCGGTCGCATTGGTCACCAGCGTTGCGCCGGTCATCAGCCGATGGCGTATGTCGGCCGGCAGGTGCAGGCGGAAGAAATGCACCAGCGGCAGATGCGCGCCGGCATAGATGGCGTCGTCGGAAAGATCGTCCATCTGGTGCGGCAGGCCGCCCCAGAACAGGCACATCTCGCCGGCCGAGAGCGAAATCTCGTGCTCGGCCATGCGGTAATGCACGCGGCCCTGCACAATGAAATTCACCTCCACCTGGGCGTGCCAGTGCGGCTTCAGCATCACCAACGGGTGGTTGTAAAACATCTGCAGCATGAGCGGCAGTCCTTCGACGCTGCTCGCGCCAGGCTGGTAGAACGGACGCTCCGGCATCTTACTTTCCGCCAACTTCTCATTCCCTTCGACGGGGACAAGCCTTCCGCGCCGCATAGTCTAGCCACGCTCACAGTGAGAGAGCAAATGAAATGGGAGGATTTCAATGCGCACTACACTGACCTGCGCCGCGCTTATGCTTGCTCTGGGTTCCGGCCCGGCCCTGGCGCAGTCCGGCGAGATCACCATCTGGAGCTGGAACATCGCCGCCTCATCGCTGAAGGCGACGGTCGAGGGCTTCAACAAGAAATACCCCGATATCAAGGTCACGGTTCAGGACCTCGGCAACCAGCCCACCTATGACAAATCGATCGCCGGCTGCGCTGCCGGCGGCGTCGGCCTGCCCGATATCGTCTCCATCGAGAATGGCGAGGCGGAAAACTACTGGAGCCAGTTCCCGGACTGCTTCGTCGACTTGCACACGCTGGGCTACACGGCGGAAGACCAGAAGAAATTCCCCGATTTCAAGCGCACCGAGCTCGAAGTCGGCGACAAGGCCTATGCCATGCCCTGGGATTCCGGCCCGGTCGCCGTCTTCTACCGCCGCGACTTCTACGAGAAGGCCGGCATCGATCCCGCCTCGATCAAGACCTGGGACGATTTCATCGCCGCCGGCAAGAAAATCCAGGACGCCAATCCGGGCGTGTCGATGACCAATGCCGATTTCAACGGCGACACCGAATTCTTCCGCATGATTTCCAACGAGCAGGGCTGCGCCTATTTCGGCGAGGATGGCCAGTCGATCACCGTGGCCGAGCCGAAATGCGTCGACGCCATGACCAAGGTCAAGGAAATGAAGGACGCCGGCATCGTGTCGTCGGCCGACTGGTCGACGAAGATCACCAACAACACCGCCGGCACGGTCGCCAGCCAGGTCTATGGCGGCTGGTATGAAGGCACGATCCGCACCGAATCGCCGAAGGAAAGCGGCAAATGGGGCGTCTATCTGATGCCGAGCCTGACCGCCGACGGCCCGCGCGCCGCCAATCTCGGCGGCTCGTCCTTGGCCATCACCTCGGCCTCGAAGAACAAGGAAGCGGCCTACGCCTATCTGAAATACTCGCTGGAGACCAATGAGGGCCAGATCACCATGCTGAAGGATTTCGGCCTGGTGCCGTCGCTGATCTCGGCGCTCGACGATCCTTACGTCTCGCAGCCGCAGCCCTATTGGGGCGGCCAGACCGTCTGGAAGGATATCCTCGCCACGCTGCCCAAGGTGGTGCCGAGCCGCGGCACGCAGTTCCAGAGCGACGCCGAGATCATCGTCCGCGCCGTGCAGACCAAATATCTGGCCAACGGCTATCCCGACGCCAAGGCCGCGCTCGACGACGCCGCCAAGCAGATCGCCGCCGCGACAGGTTTGCCGGTGAAGTAGGGCGACGCCTCACCTTCTCCCCTTGTGGGAGAAGGTGGATTGGCGCGCAGCGCCAAGACGGATGAGGGGCGTTCCAACGGAGTGAGACGTTGGCGTTCCCTGGAATACCCCTCATCCGGCCGCTTCGCGGCCACCTTCTCCCACAGGGGGTGAAGGGAAAGACAAACGAAAGGAGGAAGAATGCGCACCCAGAACGCCACCGCGTACCGCTTCCTCACGCCTTACCTTCTGATCTTCGCCATCTTCTGGATCTGGCCGATCATCTCTTCCTTCCTGATCTCCTTCCAGGCGACGCGAACCGTGCCGTGGCGCTTCGCGCCGGCCTTCAACTGGGGCCGCCTGATCGGCGACCCCGCCTTCTACAATGCGCTGAAGAACACGCTGCTGATCCTGGTCATCCAGGTGCCGGTGATGATTGCGCTGGCGATCGTCATGGCGGTGCTTTTGAACTCGCCGCTGTTGAAGGCGCGCGGCCTCTACCGCTTCGCCTTCTTCGCCCCGGTCGTGGTCGGCGAGGTCGCCTATTCAGCCGTCTTCCGGCTGATGTTCAGCCTCGATTTCGGCATCGTCAACAAGCTCCTGGAGAGCGTCGGCATCTCAAAGATCGACTGGTTCTCCAACGTCACGCCGGCCATGGCGCTGATCATGATCGCGGTCACCTGGCGCTGGGCCGGCTACAACGCCATCATCATCCTGGCCGGCCTGCAGTCGATCCCGGAGGATGTCTACGAGGCGGCGACGCTCGACCGCGTCAGCAGGGTGAAGCAGTTCTTCTACATCACCTTGCCGCTGCTGAAGCCGGTCATCGTCTTTTGCGCCGTGCTGTCGATCATCGGCACCATGCAGCTCTTCACCGAGCCGTTCCTGATCACTGAGCGCGGCGGCCCGGGTGGCGGCACCGAGACGCTCGGCCTGCTGCTCTACCGCCAGGGCTTCCGCTCGCTCAATTTCGGCTACGCCTCGGCCGTCGCCTATACCATGGCCGGGCTGGCCATCGCCATCACCCTGGTGCAGCTCTGGCTGATGAGGGAGCCGAAATGACCTCGCGCTCGCAAGCAAGGCTGGGCCGCGTCATAGCGCTGCATCTTTTCCTGACGCCGCTGGCGCTGGTCTGGTTGTTCCCGCTGTGGATGATGGTGGTGTTCTCCACCATGCCCGACAACGGCATCTTCAGCCCCGGCATCGAGCTCCTGCCGCATGACAATTTCCTCGACAATGTCGCCAACCTGCAGCGCGACACCAATTTCATCGGCGCCATCGGCATTTCGGTCTCGGTGGCGGTGACCTACACCGTGCTGTCGGTGCTGCTCACCTCGATGGCCGGCTGGGCGCTGGCGCGCTACGAATTCCACGGCAAGGGCGCGGTCGTCGCCATCATCTTCGGCACCATCACGCTTCCCTATGCGGTGGTGCTCATCCCGCAATTCATCATGGTGGCGCGCGACTTCGCTTTGGCCAACACCTGGATCGCGCTGATCGTGCCGCCCCTGTTCAATTCGCTGGGGGTGCTCTTCATGCGCCAGGCTTTCTCGATGATGCCGGCCGAATTGTTCGACGCCGCCCGCGTCGAAGGCGTCAAGGAATGGCGCATCTTCCTGTTCGTGGCGCTGCCGCTGGCCCGCCCGATGCTGGCGGCGCTTGCGATCATCCTCTTCCTCGCCTCGTGGAACAATTATCTCTGGCCGCTGCTGATCAACAGCCAGCCGGGCGCGATGACCGCGCCGGTGGCGCTCGGCACGCTGATCGGCCTGACCAAGGTTTCGTGGGGCGGCATCATGGCCGGCGCCGTCATGCTGACGGTGCCGATGCTCATCGTCTTCGTGCTGTTGCAGCGCCATTTCATCGCCGGCATCGCCGCCGGCGCGGTCAAATAGGAAGCGCGAGATGCCTCGCCGACTGGGACACAGAATGATGCAACCTAACTACATCTCGCTCTAACATGGCGGCCGTCACCCTCACCAATGTCGTCAAACGCTTCGGCACCTTCGAAGTCGTCCATGGCGCCAACATCGATATCACCGACGGCGAGTTCGTCGTCTTCGTCGGCCCCTCCGGCTGCGGCAAGTCCACGTTGCTGAGGATGATTGCCGGGCTGGAGGACATCAGCGGCGGCGACATCGCCATCGGCGGCAAGGTGATGAACGATGTCGAGCCGGCCGACCGCGGCATCGCCATGGTGTTCCAGTCCTACGCGCTCTATCCGCATATGACCGTGGAGCAGAACCTCTCCTTCGGCCTCAGAATGAACGGCAATCCGAAGGCCGACACCGAGCGCCGGGTCAGGAAAGCCGCCGAGATCCTGCGCATCGACGAATTGATGCAGCGGCGGCCGAAGCAGCTCTCCGGCGGCCAGCGCCAGCGCGTTGCCATCGGCCGCGCCATCGTGCGCGAGCCGCAGGTCTTCCTGTTCGACGAGCCGCTCTCCAATCTCGACGCCGAGCTCAGGGTGCAGATGCGGGTCGAGATCTCGCGCCTGCACAAGGAGCTCGGCGTCACCATGATCTATGTGACGCACGACCAGACCGAGGCGATGACGCTGGCCGACCGCATCGTTGTGCTCAAAGCCGGCAATGTCGAGCAGATCGGCGCGCCGCTCGATCTCTATGACGACCCGGCCAACCGTTTCGTCGCCGGCTTCATCGGCTCGCCGAAGATGAATTTCCTCAGCGCCAAGGTCGTCGAGACGACGAACAGCGCCGCGATCATCGAGCTCGCCCATCACGGCGGCGCCAGATTGCGCAAGCCGCTTTGCGAGACTTTTCCCGCCGTCGGCGCCGAGGTCGTGCTCGGCGTCAGGCCGGAGCATTTCTTCGAGGCCGGCGAGGGCGATTGTGACATCCCGGTCAAGGCCGACGTCGCCGAGCATCTGGGCTCGGTGAGCTATGTCTACGCCAATGCCGGACCCGAGGAGCTGATCGTCGAGCGCGAGGCTTCGCGCCAGCGCGCCAGCGGCGACCATTTCACGGTCTCGATCAAGGCGGAACGGGCGCTGCTCTTCGACAAGGCGGGCGCCAGGATCCGCTGACCCGCAATTTTCTTTGCCGGCATGCCAGGCGTGGCGGCGACCCATGGAGAATTCGACATGACATCTGGAAAAATCCGCTGGGGCATTCTCGGACCCGGCAGCATCGCCAAATCCTTTGCGGGCGGCGTGGCGGGGTCGCGCAACGGCGAGTTGGTCGCGCTCGGCGCCCGCAATCCCGCCAAGCCGGGCCTGGCCGAGACCTTTCCGGGCGCGCGCATCCTCGACGGCTATGAGGCGCTGCTTGCCGACAAAAACGTCGATGCGGTCTACATTTCGATCCCGCATCCCGGCCATGCCGAATGGGCGATCAAGGCGGCGGAAGCCGGCAAGCATGTCTTGTGCGAAAAGCCGCTGGCGCTGACTGCCTTCGAGGCCGACGCCATGATGCATGCGGCGCGCAAGGCCGGCACGTTTCTCGGCGAAGCCTTCATGTACCGGCTGCACCCGCAGACCCTGAAGCTGGTCGAGCTGATCAAATCGGGCGACATCGGCGAGGTGCGCATGATCAAGTCAAGCTTCGGCTTCGCCATGCCGGGCTTCATGCCAGAGCACCGGCTCTATGCCAATGACCTCGCCGGCGGCGGCATCCTCGATGTCGGCGGCTATCCGGTGTCGATGGCGCGGCTGATCGCGGGCGCAGCGGCAGGGCAGCCCTTCCTCGAGCCCGTCAAGGTGGTGGGCGCTGCCCATCTCGGCCAGTCCGGCGTCGACGAGTGGGCCTCCGCGCTGCTCACCTTCGCCAACGGCATCGTCGCCGAGGTTTCCTGCAGTATTTCGCTCAACCAGGACAATGTGCTGCGCATCTTCGGCACCAAGGGTCAGATCGAGGTGCCCGATTTCTGGTTCGCCGGTGGCAACCGCGATGTCGGACCGGGCCGGATCGAGGTGATCCGGTCCGGGGCGGCTCGCGAGGTGATCAGCCTCGACGAGACCCGCCACCTCTATTCCTTCGAGGTCGATGCCGCCGGCGAGGCGATCCTTGCCGGACGGCAGGAGTTCGCCTGGCCAGGCATGGGCTGGGCCGACAGCCTCGGCACGCTGCGCGTTCTCGACAAATGGCGCGCCGCGGTCGGGCTGGAATATGACATCGAAAAGCCGGCTAAGCGCATCAACACCCTCTCCGGCCGGCCGCTGCGGACCGATGGCAAGGCCATCGGCAAGCGCGCCATCCCCGGCCTGCCGCGCGCAGTGTCGCTTCTGGCGCTCGGTTTCGAGGATTTCCGCACCTTCTCCTCCGGCTCGATCCTGCTCGACGCCTATTTCGAGGCCGGCGGCAATCTGTTCGACACCGGCTATGTCTATGGCGCCGGCTACACCGAGACGCTGCTTGGCCAATGGCTGAAGAATCGCGGCGTCCGCGAGCAGTCGGTGATCATCGCCAAGGGCGCACATTCGCCGCTCTGCTATCCCGACGTCATCGGCAAGCAGCTGGCGCAGTCGCTCGACCGGCTGCAGACCGACCACGTCGACATCTATTTCATGCATCGCGACAATCCCGACGTGCCGGTCGGCGAATTCGTCGACGCGATGGACGCCGAGGCCAAGGCCGGCCGCATCCGCGGCCTGTTCGGCGGCTCCAACTGGACGATGGAACGCATGGACGCGGCCATTGCCTATGCCGAAAAGAACGGCAAGCAAAAACCCGGCGCGCTCTCCAACAATTTCTCGCTGGCCGAGATGCTGGAGCCGATCTGGCCCGGCTGCGTCACCTCTTCCACGGATGACTGGAAAGCCTGGCTGACGACAAGGCAGATGCCGAACTTCGCCTGGTCGAGCCAGGGCCGCGGCTTCTTCACCGACCGCGCCGGCCGCGACCGCACCGACAATGAGGAGCTGGTGCGGGTCTGGTATTCTGAAAAGAATTTCGGCCGCCGCGACCGCGCCATCGAACTGGCGCGCAAACTCGGCAAGAGCCCGATCCATGTCGCGCTCGCCTACGTGCTGGCGCAGCCCTTCCCGTCGGTCCCCCTGATCGGCCCGCGCACACTGGACGAGCTTGAGGACAGCCTCAAGGCGCTGGATATCAAGCTGACGCCGGAAGATCTGGCCTGGCTGGATGAAGGGCCGGAGAGACGGAGGGCATAGCGCTGTTGATCTCCCCCCCTCGAGGGCATATGCGCTAAGATAGCTTTGGCATGGCTTGAAACTTGCGCTTTCGTGGTGGCTCGCGCCAACGATGTCGCAAGGCATGGAGATTCTGGCGCAGGGTTGCCAAGGGCGGCTGAG
>NZ_JAPYKO010000033.1:0-64421 GCF_037179585.1 Mesorhizobium argentiipisi (SeqCode) | reverse complement strand
TGATCGGCGCCCTCTTTCCACCTGCTGAGCGACGGGCATGAGGAGGAGTGCGTCCGCAGTCCAGCGGATCGGCCGCCTAACCCGGCAAATGCCCCGCAAGCCGCCCAAAACCGCTCCCCTGGGCCTTAAAAAACCGCCTCATTAGCCCAACAAACAGAACTCACTCCCCCGTGCAAAGCCCCCCTTGTGGGAGAGGTCGGATTGCCCCGATTTGCCCTTCCAAATCGGATGGCAATCCGGGTGAGGGGTAAGCGGCGCCAAGCTGGAACACCCCTCATCCGTCTCGGCGCTACGCGCCGATCCACCTTCTCCCGCAGGGGGAGAAGGAAGAATGATCCCCTTTTGTTCCGATTTTCCTTGGCGATTGCTTGCCGCCGCGCTACCTCTTGCGCGTGACCGAGCAGCCGCGCCTTGCCGAACAGAATGCCGCCGTCCTGCTGCCTGAGCCATTCGTCAAATGGTTCGGCGAAAAGGGCTGGTCGCCGCGCGTCCATCAGCTCGAGCTGCTGGCGAAGGCTCAAAGCGGCCAGTCGGTGCTGCTGATCGCGCCGACCGGCGCCGGCAAGACGCTGGCCGGCTTTCTGCCGTCGCTGACCGAGTTGGCCAACCGTCCCAAGCGAAGGCCGGGCGAAGCCCGCCGCGGCATCCACACGCTCTACATCTCGCCGCTTAAAGCGCTGGCCGTCGACATCGAGCGCAATCTCGGCAAGCCCGTCGAGGAGATCGGTTTGCCTGTCACCATCGAGACGCGCACCGGCGACACGCCTTCGCACAAGCGCCAGCGGCAGAAACTGGCGCCGCCCGACATATTGCTGACCACGCCTGAGCAACTCGCGCTGCTGATCGCCTCGAACGGCGCCAGACGTTTCTTCGAGGACCTCCG
The DNA here is from genome assembly GCF_037179585.1 of Mesorhizobium argentiipisi (SeqCode). Classification (NCBI taxonomy): domain Bacteria; kingdom Pseudomonadati; phylum Pseudomonadota; class Alphaproteobacteria; order Hyphomicrobiales; family Phyllobacteriaceae; genus Mesorhizobium; species Mesorhizobium argentiipisi (SeqCode). Next base: position 63,538 of record NZ_JAPYKO010000033.1, on the reverse strand, counting down.
CTATGTCGTGCTCGACGAATTGCATTCGTTGGTCACCTCCAAGCGCGGGCATCTGCTGGCGCTCGGCCTGGCGCGGCTGCGCGCTTTTGTTCCTGCGTTGCAGACCATTGGCCTGTCGGCCACGGTGGCCGAGCCCGACGAGTTGCGGCGCTGGCTGGTCAGTCAGGCTTCTCCCGGCGCCATGTCCGAGCTCATCGTCGTCACGGGCGGCGCGAAGCCCGAGATATCGATCCTCGACTCCGAAGAGCGGGTGCCCTGGGCCGGGCACTCCGCCCGCTACGCCACGCCTGAGATCTACCGCGAGATCAAGCGGCACAAGACCACGCTGCTCTTCGTCAACACGCGCAGCCAGGCCGAGTTGCTGTTCCAGGAGCTATGGCGCGTCAATGAAGACACGCTGCCGATCGCGCTCCATCACGGATCGCTGGATGTGGCCCAGCGCCGCCGCGTCGAGAAGGCCATGGGCGAAAACGCGTTGCGCGCCATCGTCGCCACCTCGACGCTCGATCTCGGCATCGACTGGGGCGATGTCGATCTGGTCGTGCATGTCGGTGCTCCGAAAGGAGCGAGCCGCCTGGCGCAGCGCATCGGTCGCGCCAACCATCGTATGGATGAGCCGTCGAAAGCGATCCTGATCCCAGCGAACCGCTTCGAAGTGCTGGAATGTCGGGCAGCGCTCGATGCCAATTATCTCGGCGCCCAGGACACGCCGCCGCTTGTCAATGGCGGGCTCGACGTGCTGGCCCAGCATGTGCTGGGTTGCGCCTGCGGGGCTCCGTTTCATGCCGATGTGCTCTTCGATGAGGTAAGGACGGCCGCACCTTACGCCAGCCTGGATAGGCCGACATTCGACCGGGTCATCGACTTCGTCGCCACCGGCGGCTACGCGCTGAGAAATTACGAGCGCTATGCCCGCATCCGGCAGACCAAGGAAGGCTTATGGCGGGTTTCAAACCCGGCCGTCGCCCAGCAATACCGGCTCAATGTCGGCACCATCATCGAAGTGCCGGCGCTCAATGTGCGTTACGTCCAGGCGGGCAGCAGGGGGGCAGCCTCGCGCGGCGGCAGGGTGCTGGGAAAGATCGAGGAAGCATTCCTGGAGACCTTGACCCACGGCGACACCTTCATGTTTGGTGGCAAGATCCTGCGCTTCGAAGGCATTCGCGAGAACGAGTGCTTCGTCTCGGACGCGCCCGGCAGCGATGCGAAGGTGCCGTATTATGGCGGCGGTAAATTCCCGCTCTCGACTTACCTCGCCGAGCAGGTGCGGGCTATGCTCGATGACCCGCAGCGCTGGAAGAAACTGCCCGAGCAGGTGGCGGATTGGCTGCGGTTTCAGGCGGACAAGTCCGTCCTGCCGAAACGCGACGACCTGTTGATCGAGACTTTCCCACGCGGCAACCGGCATTACCTCGTCGCCTATCCATTCGAAGGCAGGCTTGCGAATCAGACGCTCGGCATGCTGCTCACGCGACGGCTCGACCGGGCGGGAGCCAAGCCGGTCGGCTTCGTCGCCACAGACTATGCGCTTGCCATCTGGTCGCTGGCCGACATGGGCCGGATGTTCAAGAACAGAAAACCGTCGCTGGCCACGCTGTTCGATCAAGACATGCTGGGCGATGATCTCGAAGCCTGGTTCGCCGACAGCTGGCTGCTGAAGCGCACCTTCCGCAACTGCGCGTTGATTTCCGGACTGATCGAAAAGCGCCATCCCGGCAAGGAGAAAAGCGGCCGCCAGGTGACCATTTCGACCGACCTCATCTATGATGTGCTACGCAGCCATGAACCCGACCATATTCTGCTGCAGGCCACCCGTACGGATGCCGCGACCGGGTTGCTCGATGTCAGCAGACTTGCCGAGATGCTCTCGCGCATCCGCGGTCGAATCATGCATAAGAACCTTGAGCAGATATCGCCGTTGGCCGTGCCGAGCATGCTTGAAATCGGCAAGATGCCGGTGAATGGCGAGGCGGACGAGACGCTGCTAATGGATGCCGCCACCCTCGTCGAAGAGGCCATGGGGCCGGAGATGGCGGACTGAAAGAAGGCCTAAGAGGGGATGAATTTTTCGCTGTCGCGCGCAACGCTGATCGCCGAGGCCGATCTCGTCGGCATCGCCGGCGAGCGTGCGGTCTGCGACCGGCGCGGCGTTCTCTATTTCCCCGATCTGCGATTGCTTGCCGTCTCCGACCTGCATCTCGAAAAGGGCTCGTCCTTCGCCCGGCGCGGCGCGCTGATCCCACCCTATGATACTGGCGCCACCTTGCTGCGGCTTCAGGCGGTCATTGCCGACTACCAGCCGCGGACCGTCCTCAGCCTGGGCGATTCCTTCCATGACGGCGGCGGCGCCGGGCGCATGCACCAGAGCTTCCGCGAGCGCCTGGAAGCGATGATGGCCGGCCGCGATTGGTTCTGGGTCGCCGGCAACCACGATCCCGATGCGCCCGCCGACTTGCCCGGCGAGACGGTCAAGGAGCTTGCCCTCGGTTCGCTGCTCTTCCGTCACGAGCCGTCGAAGCTGCGCGTCGAAGGCGAGATCGCCGGCCACCTCCACCCGTGCGCGCGCATCGTCCAGCGCGGGCGCTCGGTCCGGCGGCGCTGCTTCGCCGGCGACGGCGGCCGCATGATCATGCCGGCCTTCGGCGCCTACACCGGCTCGCTCAACGTTCTCGACCGCGCCTACGCCGGCCTGTTCCGCCTGGAAACGCTGGTGGCCTATATGCTCGGTGCCGAGCGCATTTTTGCCATTTCCGGCTCGATGTTGAGGCCGGGGTGAAACTTACTGCCTGCCATAGTAGAGCGTGACCGTGTGCTTCGCCTCGGCGAAGAACAGCCAGCGCTCGACCAGCATGCCGGCCAGTTGCGCAACGGCTGCAAGCATGGATGCGATTGCACCCAAGGGCCATGGCAGGAAGTACGCGATCGCCAGCAGGATAGCCGGCGCAATGAATGCCAGCGCCTGTGTGATCAGCCGCAGCTTCGCGCTGTGCTTGCGCGCGATGCGAAAGCCCATTTCTTTCAGCAGATAGTTTTCTTCCGTGTGCGGCCATTCGATCGACCGCACCTTGCCGCCAACGAGGCCCGTCGCCGTGTTGACGGTGGTCGGGATTTCCAGCTGATCATTGTAGCGCCAGGTCGCAAGCTTCCAGCCCCAGCCGGCCAACGTGGCAAGCAGAGCCCAGGCCAGCATCGCCGTCGAACCTTGCCTGAACCCTTGGAGTAAGGCGTTCGCCAGAACGCTCCCAGTCATCGCTGCGAAGATGAGATAAGCCGGCAAAGTATAGCGGCTGTGCCATTGCGCGATCGGCTTCAGCGAAGCATAGATCATGCTGGTCGTGCAGACCGTTACCATCGCGCCTGCCGCCGCCAGCAGCCCGACGACCGCCACCCAGCCGCTGCTCTGCCCAAGAAGCACCCAGCCTATGCCGAACAGCGCGGCCGGAATGAAGGTTGCGACCGAGGCCACGCCTTCGCGCGACAGCCACGAGCTGCGCCATTGCGAGAAGGCGCGCCAGGCGCGCTCGGGTCGGCCGAGGTGACCGGTGGAGGACAACAGCCCTGCCGCGACCAAGCCGAGCGCCAATGCCATGCCTACAAGGCCAAGCCAGAAGTCGGCGGGAATGAACCCTAACCCACCAAGCAGGCCGAGCAGCGCCAGCAGGCCGTAGCCGGCCCCGGTGGCGGTGGTGAAGAAGACGACCGAGAAAGCGGGATGCATGCGACTAGTTTGAAAGCATGCGGTCGATCCAGCCGAGGAAGCCGCCCTCGGCCTTGATCGACTCCAGCGCCGGTGCGCCCACCTTCGCCGCACGTTGGCTGCGGGCGCGCGGCGGCAAATATCTGTTGGTCGGCTTGTAGCCGAGCTCCGGCATTAGCGCGACGCCGCCACGCTCCTCGACAAGCTGCGAAATCGCCGAAGCCGGATCGCCGAGGTCGCCGAAATGCCGGGCGCTGGTCGGGCAGGCGGCGACGCAGGCGGGCACCCGGTCCTCCTCAGCTAGATTGTCGTTGTAGATACGGTCGACGCAGAGCGTACATTTCTTCATCACGCCAACATCGGTGTCGAATTCACGCGCGCCGTAAGGACAGGCCCAGCTGCATAATTTGCAGCCGATGCATTTATCCTCGTCAACCAGCACGATGCCGTCCGAGGCGCGCTTGTAGGAGGCGCCGGTCGGGCAGACGGTGACGCAGGCCGGCTGCTCGCAATGCAGGCAGGAGCGCGGGAAGTTCACCGTGCGGTCGCCCTGTTCGGTCGTGTGCTCGTAACTATGCACGCGGTTGAACCAGACGCCGTCGACATGCCCGCCAAAGGGGTCGATGTCGGTCAGCGGCGCCATGTGGCCGCCGGTGTTCCACTCCTTGCAGGCGGTGACGCAAGCCTGGCAGCCGACGCAAGTGTCGAGATCAATGACGAGGCCGAGTTTCTTGTCGGTTTGTGCGGGAAGACAGGTCATTCGGCGGCTTCCCTCTTCATGCGGAACGCCGCGCCAAAGCGAAGCACTTCGGGCGAAGGCTCGAAATGCGGAGGCTGGGCGAAACGCTCGAATTGCGGCTCGGTGAAGCCGGCTTCTTGCGGCGCGCATTTGACTATGCGTACGCGAACATCGAACCATGCCGCCTGACCGGTGACCGGATCGGAATTCGAATAGCGCTTGCCGGTGGCGTCGACCGCGGTCTGGTCGCCGATGATGTGGTTGAGCAGGAAGCCGCGATTGTTCTCCGCCGCATCGTCCTTCAGCCCCCAGCTGCCGCGCCGCTTGCCGACCGCGTTCCACGTCCAGACCGTGTCCGGGTTCACGCCGTCGACCAGCTTGATCTGGCCCTTCACCCTTCCGTTGATGCTTTCGATCCACACCCAGTCGTCGTCGGAAAGGCCAAGACCGGTGGCGGTCTGCGTATGCACGAACAGCCGGTTCTGGCTGGTGATCTGCCGCAGCCACGCATTTTGCGAACCCCAGGAATGGTACATGTGCATCGGCCGCTGCGTCAGCGCATGCAGCGGATATTTTTCGAGATCGACGGTGTCGTCCTCGAGGGGCGCGTACCAGAAGGGCAGCGGATCCATATAGGCTTCGATGCGCCCGCGCTCGGCGTCCGGCGGCTGAACTTTTCCATGCCCGCGCGCCGCCAGCCGGAAGCGTTGGATCGGCTCTGAATAAAGCTGGAAAACGATAGGCTCGGCCTTGAGGATGAAACCCATCTCCACGGCGAAGTCGAGATAGGCGCGGTTGCCCATCTTGTAATAGCGCTGCTCGTCGGAAAAATCGTGGTGCCAGAAGCCGCCATTGTCGATGTAGCGCTGCAACTGATCCGGATTGGCGTCGCCCCTGCCGATCGCGTCGCCATTCTTGCCGCGCCAGCCGGCTAAAGGGCCGATGCCGGGGATGCGTTCGTGGTTGACGATGTAATCGGCATAGTCGCGGTATTTCGCCGAGCCGTCCTCGTCGACGAAGCATGGCAGGCCGAGCCGCGCGCCGAGCTCGATCAGCACGGACTGGAACGGCCGCACGTCGCGGTCGGGCTGCACCACCGGATGGCGGATGGCGTCGGCGGCGCCGTCCGCATGGCTGATCGGCCGGTCGAGCAGGCTGATGCAATCATGCCGCTCGAGATAGGTGGTGTCGGGCAACACAAGGTCGGCAAACGCCACCGTCTCGGAATAGTAGGCGTCGGAATAGATGATGAAGGGGATCTTGTAGGCGCCCGCCGCGTCCTTGTCGGTCAGCATGGCAATCGTCTCGACCGTGTTCATCGAGGAGTTCCATGCCATATTCGACATGTACATCAACAACGTGTCGATCGGATAAGGATCGCCTGCCCAGACATTGCGGATCACCGAGTGCATCAGCCCATGGGCGGCCAGGGGGGCTTCCCAAGAGTAGGCCTTGTCGATGCGGGTGGGCCGGCCGGCCTCGTCGACGAGAAGATCGTCCGGGCCGCAGACGAAGCCGAGCGGCATGCCGTCCAGCGGCGTCATCGGCTGGGCGTCTTTTCCGCATGGCTTAGGCCCCGGCGGCGCTGAGCGCGGGTAAGGCGGCTTGAAGCGGAAACCGCCCGGAACATCGACCGTGCCAAGCAGCACTTGCAGGAGGTGGATGGCGCGGCAGGCGTGAAAACCGTTGGAATGGGCCGAGATGCCGCGCATGGCATGCATCGAGACGGGTCGTCCCTTGATCGTCTCGCGTCGCCGGCCGGCCCAGTCGGTCCAGGCGATCGGCAGCTCGATCGTCTGCTCGAAGGCGACATGCGCCAGCTCAGCCGCGATGCGCCGGATCGTGTCGGCGGCAACACCGCAGCGCTCTGCCACGGCGTTCGGCGAGTACGTCTCGTCGAGATAGCGTTCGGCGATGAGCTGGAAGACCGGCACGCAACGCCGCCCGCCGATCTCATAGCTGCCGGTCAGCGCCGGCTTTGCTTCGGGGTCGAGTGCGTTGACCGGCCGCTTCGCCATCCTGTCCCATGCAAGCGGGTTACCGCCGTCGTCACGAACGAACAACCCGTCATCGGCGGATCCCGGTTCTTGCACGACCAGCACGGGCGCGTTGGTGTAGCGCAGCAGATAGTCGAGATCGACGCATCCGGCCTTGAGCAGTTCGTGGACGAGCGCCAGCACGAACAGGCCGTCCGTGCCGGGGCGAATGCCGATCCAGTCGTCGGCGATGGCATTGTAGCCGGTGCGGCAGGGATTGATCGAAACCACCTTGGCGCCGCGTGCCTTGAGCTTGCCGAGGCCGATCTTGATTGGGTTGGAATCATGGTCCTCGGCGACGCCGAACAGCATGAAATATTTGGTGTTGTCCCAGTCAGGCTCGCCGAATTCCCAGAACGAGCCGCCGATCGTATAGAGCCCGCCGGCCGCCATGTTGACGGAGCAGAAGCCGCCATGCGCGGCGAAATTCGGTGTGCCGAATTTTGACGCCCACCAGCCGGTCAGCGATTGCGACTGGTCGCGCCCGGTGAAGAAGGCAAGCTTCCTCGGATCGGTGCGCCGGATCGCCGACAGCCTCTCGGTAGCGATGGTCAGCGCTTCCTCCCACTCGATCTCCCGGAATTCGCCCGAGCCGCGCGGCCCTGTCCTCAGCAGCGGCTTCCTCAGCCGCGCCGGGCTGTAATGTTGCATGATGCCGGCGCTGCCCTTGCCGCAGATCACGCCGCGGTTCACCGGATGGTCTTTGTTGCCGTTGATGTAGCGAACCTTGCCGTCCTTGATGTGGACATCGATACCGCAGCGGCAGGCGCACATGTAGCAGGTAGTCTTGGCGATGCGGTCGGAGACGTCAGGCGAGGTCTCGACGCCGTCGCCCTCGTTCGGTGCTCGGCTGTCCGCCAGCGGCCGCTGCGAGGGTGCGGAATTGGCGCCGCGCGGCGCGGGTCTGCTCATGATCCGCGAACGCTCTTGCCGTTCGCCATCTTGGCCTTCGTCTTGGGTCCCGGCCCGCGCATGTAATGAAGCTCGGGATGATAACGCTCGCCGGCGAGCTGCCGCTTAAGCTGACGGCTCCAATGCGCGAATAGGGATTTGAAGCGCCCTGCCATTTCCCACTCTTGGCCTCTGACGGCCAATTTTTTCCAACTTCGGTCAAAAACTTAGAACAAAGCAATTGATCCGTCTAACAAGCAGCTCTTGTAATTCCGATCGACTTTGCTTCTTAGTTGGCCCATGACTCTCGATCAGTTGCGCATCTTCGTCGCCGTCGCCGAGCACGGTCACATGACCAAGGCCGCCGAGCGGCTCGGCATCTCGCAGTCGGCCGCGTCGGCTGCCATTCGCGCGCTCGAAAGCCAGCACGGCGTGCGCCTGTTCAACCGGGTCGGCCGCAACATCGAATTGGCCCAGACGGGGCACCGCTTCCTGCCGGAGGCGAAGGCTGTTCTGGATCGCGCCGCGGCCGCCCGCGGCGTTCTGGAGGATGTCTCGCAGACCGTCGCCGGCAGCCTGTCCATCGCAGCCAGCCAGACCATCGCCAGCTACTGGCTGCCGCGTCGCCTCGCCGCTTTCCACGAGGCCTATCCTGCCGTGAAGCTGAGCGTGACGATCGGCAACACCAGGCAGGTCGAGACCAATGTGCTGGACGGCAGGGCCGATTTCGGACTGGTCGAGGGCCGCACCGAGTCCGACATCCTGCGCCGCGCCACGGTCGACGAAGACCGTCCGATGCTGGTGGTTGCACGCGCTCATCCCGAAATTCCGACGACACGGGCGGGGAACCTCGACATCAGGGCGCTGCGCTGGATCATCAGGGAAGGCGGGTCGGGCACACGCGAGGCGCTGGAGGATTTCGCGCTCAGCCAAGGGGTCCCGCCGGCCGAGCTGCAGATTTTCCTTGTCCTGCCCAGCAATGAGGCCGTGCGTCAGGCGGTCGAGGCCGGCGCGGGGGCGACGATCATCTCGGAACTGGTGATCGCGCGCTCCTTGGCGGAGGGAAGCCTCAGGGCCGTACCGGTCGAATTGCCGAAGCGCGACTTCGCCATGATCACGCATCGCGACCGCCAGGCGAGCCTCGCGCAAATGGCGCTGAAGGCGCATCTCACCGGCAAGGCGGACGCCTCGGCAAGCGCGGAATAATCAGGCGTATTTGCGCTGCGCGTCGAGCGCGAGGCCCAGGCCGACCGAGCCGAACATATCGCCTTCGATGACCGCGGCCTGCGGCACCAGCGACAGGATCTGCCGCTTTGCCAGCGGGATGGCGGTCGAACCGCCGGTCAGGAACACGGCGGTGATGGCCGAGGGGGCAATGCCGGCGTCGGCGATCGTCTGTTGGACCGTCGCGGCCACACGTTCGATATCGCCGCCGATCGTCTCCTCGAGGCCGGCGCGTGTAATCTCGGCCGCGAAACGCGCCCCGGGCAGCGACACCTTGACCTCCGCCGAAGACTGGTCGGTCAGCGCGATCTTGGCCCTCTCGACTAGGCCCGCCATCGCATGGCCATAGCGATGCTCGACGACGTGGATGAAGCGGTCGACGAGGTCGGCCCGCTCGGCCTCGTAGCGGATCTGTCGCAGGTCGTTCATCGCCTTGGCGGTGTAGACGAGGTTGATGCGCTGCCAGGTCGCCAGATCGATAAAATAGGCCGCCGGCAGGTTGCGCTTGTGGTCCTTGGTCCGCGTCAGATAGCCGAGCTCGGGCATGACATGGGCGATGCTGAGCAGCCGGTCGAAATCGGTGCCCCCGATATGGATGCCCCGGTTGGCGAGGATGTCCGCCTTGCGGTCGGTCGAGCGGGCGCGCTCCGGCGAAACCCGGACGATCGAGAAGTCCGATGTGCCGCCGCCCATATCGACGATCAGCGCCAGCTCCTCGCGGGAAACCTTCTGCTCGTAATCGAGCGCCGCCGCGATCGGCTCGAACTGGAAGGCGATGTGCTTGAAGCCTTGCGCGCGGGCGGCCTTTTCAAGTTCGCCTTGCGCTTTCGCATCGGCAGCCGCGTCGTCGTCAATGAACTGCACGGGCCGGCCCAGCACGACGTTGTCGACAGGGCCGCCGGCATCGTCTTCCAGCCGCTTCTTGAGGTGGTCGATGAACAGGCCGATGATGTCGATGAAACCGATCTGACGTGCCCTGATGCGCGTCTTCTCGTTGGCGAGCGTACTGCCAAGCACGCTCTTCAGCGAGCGCATCAGCCGGCCTTCGATGCTGTCAGTGTAGTCGCTGATCGCACGGCGGCCGAAATAGGTGTAGCCGTCCTCGAAGTTGAAGAACACGGCGCTCGGCAGAGTGGGCTGCTCGCCTTCCAGCGCCACCAGTCGCGCCCTGCCGTTGCGGATCACGCCCACGGTGGAATTGGACGTGCCGAAATCGATGCCGCCGAATGCCGATCGCATCGCAGCCTCCTGTCTTTGCTTCATGGCGGCAGATCGTCGGCGACGCGTTGCGGGCCGTCATCCGGATTGCCGGACCGCTCTGCCGAACTCGAAATGTGTGTGCTTGTCCCTAGGGCTAGGAGGCGGCGATGTATCGCAAAACCGGGAAAAGGGAAACCCTGTTTGAACGGAAAACGGGTCTTCTGATTCTTCCCGAAGCATCAATCCTTGCGGAAGATGAGCCGGCCCAGCCAGCCGGTCAGCATGGCCAGCGATATCGCAAACACGCCGTAGAGGAACGAATCGTCATGCGCGACGCGGAAGACCGACTGCTCGAAGCCGGATTTGCGGATTTCGAGCTGGGCCGAGCTTTCCTTGACGAACATGCCGCTCTTGAACAGGAACGCGCGGGCCTTGTGGGTTCCGACCGGCACGTTGGGCGCGAGCCGCACGGTGGCGCGAAACAGGTTCTGCGACAGGAATTGCACGCCGCCGACATTCTCGCTGTAGAGGCCCGTCGCTGCCTTGCGGTCGCGGAGCGCGGCGGTGAATTCCTCGATCGTCGCCGGGCTGTCGGTCTCGTCGGCGGGCTTCATGTAGAGGTTCTGCGCGCCAAGCGAGAGCTGCTTGTATTTCGCAGGCTCGGCGATGTCCTGCAGCGGCCGCGTCGTCGCGACGGAATAGGAAACCGGCACGTTCTCAAACGTCTCCGAGTCTAGGTTAATCCAGACGCCGAGCACCCGGTCCTTGCGTCGGACGACGACCGGCCTTGGCGGCCCTTCGAGCACGACGATCACGTCGTAACGCCCCTGGCGCGCGATCAGCGGGTCGGGATTTTCCAGCGATCCGAAGATCGTGAGGTCGGCGCCGGAGAAGCCTGCCGTGATGGAAATGGCGTCGGTCGACAGGCCGATCTGTATGCTTTCGGCGGGCGGCGTCTGTGCCGTCGCCGGGGAAAGGGCAAAGAGCATCGACAACGAGACGGCGGCTGCAAATGCTCGTCGTGCCGCCATCAGTTGAGCCCCGCGGCGGACAGCGAATAGAGATTGGGCGGCGTCACGAAGAGATCCGCGGCAAGGCGGATGGCGACGGCCAGCACCAGCATCGCCAAAAGCGCGCGCAGCTGTTCGCCGCGCAGCCTCTGGCCGGCCTTGGCGCCATACTGCGCGCCGGCGACGCCGCCGGCCATCAGCAGGAAGGCCAGGATCACGTCGACGGTCTGGTTGGTCGTGGCATGCACCAGCGTGGTGTAGGCCGAGGTGAAGATGATCTGAAACAGCGAGGTGCCGATGACGACATTGGTCGGCACCTTGAGCAGGTAGATCAGCGCCGGCACCATGATGAAGCCGCCGCCGACGCCCATGATCGACGACAGGAAGCCGATCCCGGCGCCGAGCCCAAGCACCGGGATGACGCTGACGAACAGCTTCGAGGCGCGGAAGCGCATCTTGAACGGCAGCCGGTGGATCCAGTTGTGCTGTCCGGATTTCTTGAGCACGGGTGCGGCGCCGCTGCGGCTGGCGCGCAGCGCGTTGACGCTTTCGACCAGCATCAGCCCTCCGACCGTGCCGAGCAGCACGACATAGAGCAGCGAGATGAACAGGTCCAACTGGCCAAGCCGGCGCAAGAGCGCAAAGACGAAGATACCGGCCGTCGAGCCGACGATGCCGCCGGCCAAAAGCACGCCGCCCAGCTTGAAGTCGAGCGTGCCGCGCTTGAAATGCGACAGCGCGCCGGAGAAAGAGGAGGCGATGACCTGGTTGGCGCCCGTGGCGACGGCGATCGCCGGCGGGATGTTGTAGAAGATCAAGAGGGGCGTGATCAGGAAGCCGCCGCCGACCCCGAACATGCCCGACAGGAAACCCACCGCCGCGCCCATCGCGAGCAGCACGAAGACGTTGACGGAAATTTCCGCGATCGGGAGATAGATGCCCACCCGTCTGTCTCGATCAGTTTGTCTGTCGGCGCATAGTGCCGTCCCCGGACAGTAAAGCACCGAAAAGCCAATTTTTTCTTGCGACGACGCGGCGGCGTATCCAAACCCCGCCGCCGCGCCGAAACAAAAACCATCTCAATCAGTTAACAGGCAAATGTGTGGCAGGGCGTCGCGTATGCGACGCGTCTGCCGTTATTTGTGCGCCAGGAGCGCCTTGACGAGCGGCGCGTCGATCTCGCCGGTCGGCTTCATCTTGTTGTCGGTCTGGAAGGCCATGATGGCGTTCTTGGTCTTGCCGCCCATCACGCCGTCGGCGCCACCGGCATCGTAGCCGTTCTTGTTGAGGATCAGCTGGATGTTCTTCACCGCCTTTTTCATGTCGATGCCGGCGGTGGTCTGTGGCGTGCTGTCCTGCCAGGATTCCGGAACGTCGGCCGAATTGGCGGCCGCGTTGAGCGGCTTGGCTTTCCACAATTCCGTGGCGGCCCGCGCCCGCTCGAGCTGCTCGGGCCTGAGCGCATTGGCGATCTCGTCGCGCTTGGCGGCGGCGTCCTTGTCGCCTGTCTTGGCGACGAGCGCGAACCACTTGTAGGATTCTTCCAGGTTCTGCTTCATGCCGACACCCTTGGCGGCCAGGATGCCGAGGTTGAACTGACTGTCCTTGACGCCGAGATCGGCGGCTTCCTGGAACCAGTGCGTGGCCGATTCATTGTCGGTCACGCCGTCCGCCGCCATGGCGAACAGCACCGCCAGATTGTGCATGGCGCTGGCGTTGCCCTGTTCGGCGGCGAGCTGGTAGTAGGTCTTGGCCTTCTTGATGTCGCGCGCGACACCGATGCCTTTTTCGTAGAAATTGCCGATGCGGTATTCGGCCGGCGCGAAACCGAGCTCGGCCGACTGCTCATACCATTTGGCGGCCGCCTTCATGTCTTCCTTGACGCCGCGCGATTCCGCGTAGCGCGAGCCGACTTCGAACAGCGCCTTGGCGTCGCCGCCGGCGGCGGCGTCGCGCAGCGCCACCGGGCCGATTTCCGAAGGAATGTCGAATTTGGCCGCGGCTGCCTGGCTTCCGGCCGGCGGCACGGCGCCCGTCGTGTCGGCGGAGGTGGCAGCCGGCGCGCTGGCCGCGGCGCCCTCGGCCGCCGGACTGGCCGCAACAGGTTCCTTGGCCATCGGCTGCATGTAGCCATCCATATCCGTCGCGGAGGCAGCTGCGGCGGCAGGTTTGGACGGCATCGCCGAAGCCGTCGGCGTCGGCTCGGCGGGCGCCGCAAGCGCCATCGGCGCGGGCGCCGGTTCGGCGGGCATGGCGGCGGCAGTTTCGGGACTAGAAGGAATAGGAGCGGCCGGGGCAGCGTCCTTGAGGGGCTCCGCCTGCCTGACGGGACGGTTTTCGGCCTGTGCGGTCCCTATGTCGGTTTTTTGCGTATCGGCTTGCGGCGCGGCGGTCGCGTTGAGCGAAGCCGTATCGACCGTCTGTGAGGAGACGATCGGCGCGGGCTGGTTGTTGGCCGTTTCGACGGGATCGGACAGGAAGGCCTTGCCCAACTGCAGGCCGGCCAGCGCCATCATGATCGCGGCAGCAGCCATCAGGATCGGCTTGCGCCGTGCCTTGAGCAGGTCGCCGATCCTCAGCGCCTTTACCGGGCCGGTCATGGTCGACTGCCGCTTCAGCGTGTCGGCTTCGGCTGCAGCCGCCTGGGCCGCGCGGCGGGCAGCGGCGATGAAATCGGACTTCGCGGCATCGCTCTCGGTGCGCCTGACCGGCTGACCGCCGCGCTCGTCGCGCACGCGCTTCATAATGGCGTTGAGGTCCGGCGCGCCGGAACCGGGTTCCAATGGCCGGTTGGCGGCCTTCGGATCGAGCGGTTCGTCGATGTCGACGCTTGGCACGTCGGCGGCCGGTGCAGCGCCGGCAAGCGGCTGCGTGTCTGCTTCCTTCTTGCCCTTGAAGGCGCGCGCCAGGCCGCTGAACATCGATTTTCTGCGGCCGGCCGTCTCGCTCTTGTCGCCGACCGCATCCGGTCCGAGGGCTGCCATGGCCGCCGCTGCCGCGGCCTCGGCAGGCGTACGTTGCGCGCTCGGCTCGTCGCGCATGATGGCTGCGGCGCGGCCTTCAAGGCTGGCCATGTCTCCGGTGAGCGGCAGCGGCTGGTCGATGTCCATCGACGGCGCGTCCTGCACCGCGATCTTGCCGCTGCGGCCGCCGCGCTTCCCGGCCGGCTGCGGATCGACCAGTTCGCTGACCGCTTCGCTGGTCTCGCCCGCTTCCAGCGAGCCCAGCCGGTCGACGATCTTGAGCAATGTGTCGTGGATCGCCTCGAATGTCCGTGAGTTGCGCTCGTCGGAGCGCCGGGTGAGTGCCTCGAGCGTCTTCAGGTCCTGGGCGAGGCCGGCCACCGCTGTCGCGTTGGTCTGGGCCGTGCTGGACGTCGACTCGGTAAGCGATTTGACGGCGCTCTCGGCCGCCTCGCGCGCCACGCTCAGGATGGAATCACGCGTGCCGGCCAGCGACTTCTCGATCTCGTTGAGGCGTGGGCTGATGTCCTCGAATTCGGGCAGCGGCGTGCTGGGCTTGGAAAGATGTGCCGACAGGCCGGCGACTTGCGCTTCCAGGCTGCGGATCAGCGCCGGATCGATGCCTGCGACCTGCTGCGCGGACCATTCCAGCCGGCTGGAAATGTCCTCGAGCCGGCTTTCCAGTCCGCGGATTGCCATCTCGTTGGCAGGATCGGGTGTGCGCGTCTCAATGCGCTTGGCAAGCGCGGCGAAGCGGGCGTCGAGCGCTTCCATGATGCCGGCGCCGTCGTCCTGGTGCATGCGCTGGTCGAGCCTGTCCGCGACCTCGTCCAGCCGCCGCTCGAGGTCGCGAAACAGCATATTGCCCTGTTCGATCGCATCGCCCTGGCGACGCTCGAGCAGCATGGACAGTGCGTCGAAGCGCTGCTCCAGACCCTGGAAGATCTGGTCAGCGTCGGGCAAGGCCGGCGTGCGGTCCATCTTCTCCGTGATGGAAGCGATCTGCCTGCCGAGCCGTTCCATGGCCTGTTCGGGAAGATCGGCACGTCCGGCCAACTGATCCACACGGCTGGTGAGAAGGTTGAGGCGATCGATGACCTCGGCGCCGGGTCGCGACTGCGCGACCTCTTCGATCTGCGCCGCCAGCGATGCCATGCGCTTCTCGATCCGGCCGAAGGTTTCGGGGTCGAAGACATTGGCCTGCGCGGCGACCGTCGAGGCGACGATGGCACGGGAAATCTCGTCCAGCCGTTCGTCGATCATGGCGAGCGTTTCGCTGCCGCGCGCGGTCTGCTGGCCGGCGAAACGGTCGATCGCGCCGGCGAGCGTACGCACCTTTTCCTCCAGCGAGCGTAGCGAAAGCGATTCCGGCAGGTTGTTGACGGCGCTGCTGATCTGTTCGAGCCGGTCTGTCAGCACCGACAGGCTCGGGCCTTCCGCGCGCTTGCGCTGGTCGGCATCGACGCGGTCCTCGAAAGCGCTCCAGCGGCGGTCGAAATCGTCCCAGCGGCGGTCGACCTTCTGCACGCTTTCCTCGCGCGCCAGCGTGTCGAGCGCGCCTTTCACCTGCTCCAGTTCCAGCCGCAGCAGATTGACGCTGCGGTCGTCGCTCTTTTCGGCGAGCGCCTGGATGGCGCCCGAAAGCCGCTCGAATTCGAGGCCGAGCTCGGCGCTGCTCTTGTCCGGCATTCCGCTGGTGCCGCGTTGGCCGTTCGCCTGCATGGCGCGGTCGATGTCCTGGCGAAACGCTTCGAATTCGCGCTGCAGGCCGGCGGTCATCTGATGGCGCAGTTCCTCGCGCAGCCCGCGCAGTTCGACGGCGATCTTGCCGACCATGGCGACGCTGTCTTCCTGGCCGCGCACCCGGTCGATGTCACGCGCTATCGCCTGATAGTTCTGCCCGAAGGCGGGCGCGGCGCCGGGCGCCGGATTTTGTGGAGCGCGAGCTTGCGGCCGCTGATTCTGCGTGCCGGGATACTGCGTTGCCGGGTTTTGCGGCGGGTCCAAAGGTCTTTGCGCGGAATAGGTATCTTCGTACCAGCGCGGCTGGCCGTAGGGCTGCGTGCTTGGATAACGCGGCTCGACCGGCGGCCGCCGCGGGTCGGGGCGGTCGGGCAGGTCGGCGCGCGTCCGGTCCAGCCGCTGCTCCAGCGTTTCGAGCGAGCGGTTCAGTTCCTCGAGCGATGCGTGCGGCCGGCGCTGCCTGCCGGCATTGAGTGTATCGAGATAGGACCGCTTGCTGTTCATCGATGCGCCCGTGTTCAGAATGGCCGGCTTGAGGCCGGTTTCTCCAGTAGCCTGCCGGGAACGAAGCGAGCCGAGCGGTTTTGCTGCGGAGGAAGACAGGCTTCCCGGGTTTTCACCCGCGCTTCGAAAAACCGTGAAAAATTCGCTACAGGATAAACACGGGTGACCGACATGCGCACATTTCGCCCAACGTAGTAAACAAGGCGTTAACCAAGCTTAAGAAGTCGCGCATAATCATGCGCCGGCGTCCGGGTGCGGCATAAAGTTCCGGTTCGACAACGCCCTTGCGTCACCCGGCGGCTCTCGATATAGAATTGACGTAAACGTAAAAGGTGCGAAGCCGTGCCTCTTGCGATTGATTTGTTGCAACCACGATTGGAAGCATGCCCCCGCTTCCATTCAGGCGACGCTTGGTCCGCCACTGCGACGCTATCAGGGGAAAGCCAGTGACCATGAAACTTGTTTCGCCCGGCGAAGCCTCGGCCAATACCAATGACGTTCCGGCCGAGGCCGGCGAGGAATTCGTCCGCATCGGCGAGATGGCCAAGAAATACGGCGTGACGCTGCGCACTCTGCGTTTCTACGAAGACAAGGGCCTTCTCAATCCGCATCGCGATGGCTCGACCCGTCTCTACACCCGCCGCGACAAGGCCCGGCTGAAGCTGATCCTGCTCGGGCGCAAGGTTGGGTTCTCGCTACGCGACGTCAAGCAGATGATGGATCTCTACGATCCGACCGGCACCAACACCAAGCAGTTGCGGCTGGCGCTCGACAAGTCCGAGAAGCAGCTCGCCCGCTTGCAGAAGCAGCGCGCGCTGATCGACGACGCCATCGGGGAGTTGAGCAATTCGATGTCCATCGTGCGACAGATGCTCAGCGAGCGCACCGCTGCGCCGCAGGCAAGCGCCGCCGGCTGATCCCCCTCTCAGGAAATACGCCGGACGTAGAAAGCCGCGTGGCTATAGCCGCGCGGCTTTTTTGTCGTCACAATGCCTGACCGCTCACAAAATTTTTGGCTGCGACGAAGTTGACGTTTACGCAAACGTCAATATTTGCTATCGGGCATCGACATTGGCCCGGCCTTCTGTCCAGGACATGACAGGCGACTTGCTGGCTGGCCGGGACCGTAAGGGGCGGAGGAAGGCATGACGATCTACAGGGCGCCGATCCAGGACACGCTGTTCGTGCTCAACGATGTGCTGGGCTATCAACGCTATTCCAATCTTCCGGGCTTCTCGGACGCGACACCCGACGTGGTCGAGGCGATCCTCGCCGAAGGCGCAAAGCTCGCCGAGAACGTCATGCACCCGCTGAACCGCGTCGGCGATATGGAAGGCTGCGTGCGCCATGACGACGGCTCGGTGACGACGCCGAAGGGTTTCAAGGACGCTTACGACCAGTATCGCGAAGGCGGCTGGATGGGGCTTGCGGCACCCGTCGAGTTCGGCGGCCAAGGCCTGCCCTACACGGTGCACCAGGCTGTTTCCGAATATATGGTTTCCGCCAACATGGCGCTGATGATGTATCCCGGCCTGACGCAAGGCGCGATCGCGGCGATCGTCACCCACGGCACGGCCGAGCAGAAGGCGACCTGGCTGCCCAGGCTGATCGAGGGCACCTGGACCGGCACCATGAACCTGACCGAGCCGCATTGCGGCACCGACCTCGGCCTGCTGCGCACCAAGGCCGTTCCCAACGGCGACGGCACCTACAGGATTTCCGGCCAGAAGATCTTCATCTCCGCCGGCGAGCACGACATGTCGGACAACATCGTCCACCTGGTGCTTGCCCGCGCCGAGGGCGCGCCGGAAGGCGTGAAGGGCATCTCGCTGTTCATCGTGCCGAAGTTCAAGCTCGATGGCTCGGGCAATCCCGGTGAACGCAACACGCTCTCCTGCGGCTCGATCGAGGAGAAGATGGGCATCCACGGCAACTCGACCTGCGTCATGAACTATGACGAGGCGGAGGGCACGCTGCTCGGCGAATTGAACGGCGGCCTGAAGGCCATGTTCACGATGATGAACGAGGCCCGCCTCGGCGTCGGCCTGCAGGGGCTTTCGGTCTCCGAGATCGCCTATCAGAACGCCGTCTCCTACGCCAAGGATCGGCTGCAGGGCCGTTCGTTGTCGGGCGCCAAGGCACCGGACAAGAAGGCCGATCCGATCATCGTCCATCCGGACATCCGCCGCTCGCTGATGACCATGAAGGCCTTCAACGAGGGTGGCCGGGCGCTGGCGCTGTGGACGGCGATCAAGTCCGATGTCGCGCATCGCTCCGGTGACGACAAGGACCGCCAGGCGGCCGACGACTACACCGGGCTGATGACGCCGGTGGTCAAGGGCGTGCTCACCGACAAGGGTTTCGATCACGCGGTGATGGCCCAGCAGGTGTTCGGCGGCCACGGCTATATCGAAGAGCACGGCATGAGCCAGTTCGTTCGCGATGCCCGCATCGCCATGATCTATGAGGGCGCCAACGGCATCCAGGCGCTCGACCTCGTCGGCCGCAAGCTGGCGCAGAATGGCGGCCGCGCCGTGCAGGCCTTCTTCAAGGAGGTCGGCGAGTTCTGCGAGGAAAACCGCGCCGACGAGAAGATGGCGCCCTTCACCAAGGCGCTGAAGAAAGGCCTTAACGACCTGCAGGCGGCCACCATGTGGCTGGTGCAGAACGCCATGGCCAAACCCGACAATGCGGGTGCTGCTTCGACCGACTACATGCATCTCTTCGGCCTGGTGGCGCTGGGCTATATGTGGGCGCAGATGGCGAAGTGCGCGCAGGCGAAGCTGGCGGAAGGCGCCAATGGCGCCGGCGCGTTCTACGACGCCAAGCTCATGACGGCCCGCTTCTTCATGGAGCGTATCATGCCGGAAACGGCGACGCGTCTCGCCCGCCTTTCGAGCGGTGCAGACACGCTAATGGCGCTGCCGGCGGAAGCGTTCTAGAAATGCTCGGCGTCTCCCTCCCCCTTGAGGGGAGGGTGGCCCGAAGGGCCGGGAGGGGTCGCCCGCGACGAACTCGACGTCAATTTTGACGATGCGCACTGGGAGAAGGACTATCGCAATGCCCCGTACGCGGGTCAGTTTCGAAATGCGGCAGAAAGCGCGCTCGCTGCGTCTTCATGCAACGAAAGCGGAATCATTGCTGTGGTATGAACTCCGCGAACTTACCGTTCATGGCCTGAAGTTCAGACGGCAGTCGCCGATCGGGCCGTATATTGTCGACTTCGTTTGCCCCTCGGTCAAACTCATTGTGGAGGTCGACGGCGACCTGCATGAAACCGAGGCTGGCAAGCGTCATGATTTGAACCGCGACTCTTATTTGCAATCGCTTGGCTACGTCGTGCTTAGGATCGACGAGCCGGATGTTATCAATAGCGCCTGGCACGTTGCGCTGTTTGTCAAAGGTGAGGCCGAGCGTGTCGCCGGCGACCCCTCCCGACCGCTTCGCGGCCACCCTCCCCTCAAGGGGGAGGGGGACGCCGGCGCCGCGGAGAAAATGGCATGACAAATCCAGCCGAAATTCTGGGTCTTCCGAAGCCCGCCTGGGCGGCGGACGAGGTCGGCATGCTCTACGACATGGCGTCCCGCTTCATGGCCGAAGAGATCGCACCGCGCTATGACGAGTTCGAGAAGAACGAGACGTTCGACCGCGAGAGCTGGCTGAAGGCGGGTGCTGCCGGACTGCTCTGCGCTTCCATGCCGGCGGAATATGGCGGCTCGGGCGGTACCTTCGCGCATGAGAGCGCCATCATCGAGGCGATCGGCCATGTCGGCGTCGACGGCTTCGGCATCGGCCTGCACAATTCGATCGTAGCACCCTACATCCTCCATTACGGTTCGGAAGAGCAGAAACAGAAATGGCTGCCCAAGCTGGCGACCGGCGAGCTGATCGGCGCCATCGCCATGACCGAGCCCGGCGCCGGTTCCGATCTGCAGGGCGTGAAGACCCGCGCCGAGAAGGACGGCAACCATTACAAGATCAGCGGCTCGAAGACCTTCATCACCAACGGCCAGCTCGCCAACCTGATCATCGTCGTCACCAAGACCGATCCCGACAAGGGCGCCAAGGGCACCTCGCTGATCGTCGTCGAGACCGACGAAGTCGAGGGCTTCGAGCGCGGCCGCAACCTCGACAAGATAGGTCTGAAGTCGAACGACACGTCGGAGCTGTTCTTCAACGACGTGCGCGTGCCGACCTCCAACCTGCTCGGCGACGAGGAAGGCAAGGGCTTCGTCCAGCTGATGCAGCAATTGCCGCAGGAGCGCTTGCAGATCGGCACCGGAGCGATCGCCATGATCGAGCGGGCGCTGGCGCTCACTATCGACTACGTCAAGGAACGCAAAGCCTTCGGCAAGGCCGTCATCGATTTCCAGAACACCCAGTTCAAGCTGGCCGAGTTGAAGACCGAGGCCACGATCGGCCGCGTCTTCTACAATGATTGCGTCGCCCGCCATATCGATGGCGGCCTCGATCCGGTCACCGCCTCGATGGCCAAATACTGGCTCAGCGACCTGCAAGGCAAGGTCGTCGACGAATGCCTTCAACTGCATGGCGGCTATGGCTACATGAATGAATACCCGATCGCCCGCATGTACCGCGACGCCCGCGTCCAGCGCATCTACGGCGGCACCAACGAAATCATGAAATTGCTGATCGGGCGCTCTCTCTGAGCGCGGCGGCCGGCAAAGCCAAGGAGCACGAAAATGACTGAGGCTTACGTCTATGACGCCGTGCGCACGCCGCGCGGCAGGGGCAAGAAGGATGGCTCGCTGCATGAGGTGCCGGCGGTGCGGCTCGCCGCAAGGACGCTTGAAGCGCTGCGCGACCGCAACGGGCTCGACACCGGCAATATCGACGACATCATCTTCGGTTGCGTCGATCCGGTCGGCGAGGCGGGCTCCGTCATTCCGCGCGCCGCCGCCTTCGAGGCCGGCTACGACACCAAGGCGCCCGGCATGCAGATCTCGCGCTTCTGCGCCTCGGGTCTCGACGCCATCAATTTCGGCGCCGCCAAGATCGCGCAAGGGGCGGACGAGATCGTTATTGCCGGCGGCGTCGAATCGATGTCGCGCGTCGGCATGGGCATGTCGGGCGGCGCCTGGTTCATGGACCCCTCCGTCGGCCTGCCCGGCTGGTTCGTGCCGCAGGGCATCTCGGCCGACCTGATCGCCACCAAATACGGGTTTTCCCGCGATGACGTCGACGCTTACGCTGTCGAGAGCCAGAAGCGCGCCGCCAAGGCCTGGGGCGAGGGCCGTTTCAAGAATTCGGTGATTCCGATCAAGGACCAGAATGGTCTCACCATCCTCGATCATGACGAGCACATGCGGCCCACAACCGACATGCAGTCGCTGGCTTCGCTCAATCCATCCTTCGTCATGCCCGGTGAAATGGGCGGCTTCGACGCGGTCGCGGTGCAGAAGCATCCGGAAGTCGAGGAGGTCAACCACGTCCACCACGCCGGCAATTCCTCCGGTATCGTCGACGGCGCCGCCGCCGTGCTGCTGGGCTCCAAGAAGGCCGGGAAGGCGATGGGGCTGAAGCCGCGCGCCCGCATCCGCGCCTTCGCCAATATCGGCTCGGAACCGGTGCTGATGCTGACCGGTCCGGTCGATGTCACCGAGAAGCTTCTGAAGCGCGCCAAGATGAAGCAGTCGGACATCGACCTGTTCGAGCTCAACGAGGCCTTCGCGTCGGTCGTGCTGCGCTACATGCAGGCTTTCGACATCCCGCATGACCAGATCAACGTCAATGGCGGCGCGATCGCCATGGGCCATCCGCTCGGCGCCACCGGCGCGATGATCCTGGGCACGGTGCTGGACGAGCTGGAGCGTCGCGACTTGAACACCGCGCTGGTCACGCTCTGCATCGGCGCCGGCATGGGCACCGCAACCATCATCGAACGCGTCTGAGGGAGAGAGACGATGAGCTACACCAATTTCACCCTCGACGTGGACGCCGACGGCATTGCGCGGGTCACCTGGGACATGCCGGACCGCTCGATGAACGTCTTTACCGAGGAGGTGATGCGCGAGTTGAACGCCATCGTCGAGAAGGTGACGGCCGATGCCGCCATCAAGGGCGTCGTCATCACCTCGGGCAAGGACACCTTCTCTGGCGGCGCAGACATCACCATGCTGCAGAAGATGCTTGCCACTTTCGCCGCCGACAAGGAGAAGGATCTCGAGAAGGCGACCAGGGCGCTGTTCGAGAATGCCGGCTATATGACCGGCCTGTTCCGCAAGATCGAGACTTCCGGCAAGCCTTGGGTGTCGGCGATCAACGGCACCTGCATGGGCGGCGCCTTCGAGATGTCGCTCGCCTGCCACGGCCGCGTCGCCGCCGATTCCGACAAGGTGAAGATGGCGCTTCCCGAGGTGAAGATCGGTATCTTCCCCGGCGCCGGCGGCACCCAGCGCGTGCCGCGGCTGACCGACCAGCAGCAGGCATTGCAGATGCTGACCACCGGCCAGAACCTGTCGCCGCAGAAGGCAAAGGCGATGGGCCTGATCCACGAGATCGCCGAGCCTTCGAAACTCGTCGAGACCGCCAAGGCGATGATCAGGAACGGCCTGAAGCCGGTCGCGCCCTGGGACGAGAAGGGCTTCAAGCTGCCGGGCGGTCCGATCTATTCGGCGGCCGGCGCCAATCTCTGGCCGCCGGCCATCGCCATCCTGCGCCGCGAGACCTACGGCAACTATCCGGCCGCGGCCGCGATCCTGAAATGCGTCTATGAAGGCCTGCTGGTGCCCTTCGACACGGCGCTCAGGATCGAGCAGCGCTATTTCACCGAGATTATGCAGTCGAAGGAAGCGGCGGCGATGATCCGCTCGCTGTTCGTCTCGCTGCAGGAACTGAACAAGGGCGCGCGCCGCCCTGCCGGCGTGCCGGACACCAAGTTCAAGAAGATCGGCATTCTCGGCGCCGGCTTCATGGGCGCTGGCATCGCCTATGTCACCGCACGAGCCGGTATTCCGGTGGTGCTGCTCGACCGCGATCTGCCGTCGGCCGAGAAGGGCAAGGAGCATTCCGACAGCCTGATGGCCGATCAGGTCAAGAAGGGCCGCGCCAAACCTGAGGACAAGGACAAGCTCCTGTCGCTGATCACGCCGACGGCGGACTATGCCGATCTTGCCGGCTGCGATCTCGTCGTCGAGGCGGTCTTCGAGGATTCAAGCGTCAAGAAGGACGCCACCGAGAAGGCGGAAGCGGTGCTGAAGTCCTCGGCGATCTTCGCTTCGAACACGTCCACGATCCCGATCACCGCCCTGGCGAAGAACTCGGCGCGGCCGAAGAACTTCATCGGCATCCACTTCTTCTCGCCGGTCGACAAGATGATGCTGGTCGAGATCATCCTCGGCAAGAAGACGGGCGACAAAGCCTTGGCCGTCGCTTTCGACTTCGTGCGCGCCATCAAGAAGACGCCGATCGTCGTCAACGACACGCGTGGCTTCTACGTCAACCGCTGCCTGCTGCGCTACATGTCGGAAGCTTACAAAATGCTGATCGAAGGCGTCCCGGCGCCGATGATCGAGAACGCCGCCAAGGCCGCCGGCATGCCGGTCGGCCCGCTGGCGCTGACCGACGAGACGGCCGTCGACCTTGCCCAGAAGATCATGAAGCAGACCATCAGGGATCTCGGCGACAAGGCCGTCGATCCGAAGCAGATGGCGCTGATCAACACCATGGTCGACACCCATGGCCGCTTCGGCCGCAAGAACGGCAAGGGTTTCTATGACTATCCGGCGAAGCCAGCGAAGAAGAAGCTGTGGCCGGGCCTGAAGGATTTCTATCCGCAGCTGAAGCCCGAGAAGGTCGACTATGAGGAGCTGAAGCAGCGCCTCTTGGTCACCATCGCGCTGGAAGCGGCGCGGGTGATGGAAGAGGGCATCGTCACCGATCCGCGCGAGGCCGATGTCGGTTCGATCCTCGCCTTCGGCTTCGCGCCTTTCACCGGCGGCGCGCTGTCCTACATCGACGGCATCGGCGCCAAGCGCTTCGTCAAGATCGCCAAGGGCCTGCAGAAGAAATATGGCGCCGAGTTCAAGGCGCCGAAGCTTCTGCTCGACATGGCCGAGAAGGGCGAGACCTTCTACCAGCGCTTCGACCCCTACCAGAAGGGCGAGGTCAGAGAGGCGGCCTGACGAACGAAGCCGGCATGTATGTCTGGGGGCGGATGGCCGTACCATGGCCACGGCGTCGGGCCGAGGGCCTTACAGGGTCGGCGATGAAAGTCGGTTCGATTGGTGTGCCGAACCAGGCATATCTGTGCCAGCGTATCACTTTCCATCCCGGTCCATCGCTACTGGTGGACAATGGTGTGGTCGCGCGCTAGACAGGCTGAGGCATTTTTTCCTGTTTTGAAGGAGCGCGCGCGTGCTCTCACACGACCGCGTATGGGCCGCAATCGATGCTCTCGCCGAGCGCTATTCGCTGTCGGCTTCCGGTCTTGCCCGGCGCGCGGGTCTTGATTCGACGGCCTTCAACAAATCGAAGCGCCTGTCGTCCGACGGCCGGCCGCGCTGGCCCTCGACCGAATCGCTGGCCAAGATCATCGAGGCCACCGGCGCTTCGCTGGAGGAATTCACCGGACTGGTCGAAGGACGCGGCGGAGTCTCCGCCGCCCACCAGCGCCGCGCCGTACCGTTGCTTGGCTTCGCCCAGGCAGGCGCGGGCGGCTTCTTCGACGATGCCGGCTATCCGGCGGGGCAGGGCTGGGATCTGGTCGAGCTTCCGGCGCGGGCGACCGAGACGTCCTACGCGCTGCAGGTGCAGGGCGACTCCATGCTGCCGCTCTACCGCAATGGCGACGTGCTGATCGTCGAACCGGGCGCGCCGACACGCAAGGGCGATCGTGTTGTGGTCAAGACCACCGCCGGCGAGGTGATGGCCAAGGTGCTTGACCGGCAGACGATGAAATCGATCGTGCTGGTTTCGCTCAACCCCGCCCACCCGGACCGTGACATCCCGACGCGCGATATCGAATGGATGGCGCGCATCGTCTGGGCGAGCCAGTAGGCCACGCTTATGCGGCTTCTTCAGACAGCCCTGGCGGTTCTCGCAATTCCCGCGATGGCGGCTCTCGTTGTTGCCGGCGGACACATCGTCAAGGGCCACGAAAGCGCTGTCACGGTCGATCAGATCGATCCCATCGCCGATGCGCTTCCCACCGGCGGGGACATCCTTTCCGCTTCTGATGCCGCGCAAGAGCCGGCGACCTCGGCCATTCCCGCGCCGGCCGCTCCGCAGCCACCGAAGCCCGCCGCTCATTCGAGGGCCATCGATCCCGACGTCGTGGCGCTGCCGGACCTGTCGGACCAGGAACTCGAACGGGTGGAGCCGCGGGCACCGCTCAGCGATCTGGCGCTGGCCGGGCCGCCCAAGCCGCCCAAAACGAAGATGCCGGGCGACTGGAACGGCACAAAATTGTTCCAGCCGGTCGCCACCGCCGCCGGGCTGATCGAGTCGAAGGGCTATGCCGTCGCCGTGTCCGGCGTGGATGTCGTCAAGGCCGACGAAACCTGCAGCGACGAGGGCAAGAGCTGGGCCTGCGGCGTGCGTGCCAGGACAGCCTTCCGCGCATTCCTGCGTGGCCGTGCGGTCGCCTGCACTGTGCCGCCGGACGGCGGTCGCGATACCATTTCCGCCGAATGCCATATCGGCAATCAGGACATCGGCCAGTGGCTGGTCGAGAACGGCTGGGCGCGCGCCGCGCAAGGCGGCCCCTATGTCGAGGCCGAAAACAAGGCCCGCACGGCCAGGAAGGGTATTTTCGGCCCGGCGCCGAAGCTTGACGGCTTGCCGGCGCTGCCAGCCGCGTCAGGGCCGGCGCCGGTGGTACAGGATTCGATCCTGCCGGCCGATGGCGGCACCGTTACGCCGCCAGTTGACCAGCCAGCGCCCGCTCAATGAGCGCGCGCGTCTCGGCGATGCCGTAAAGCGCCGCGAAGGAACCGAAGCGCGGTCCGCGCTCCTGGCCGATCAGCACCTGATAGATCATCTGGAAGAAGGCGACCGACACGCCAGGCCCGCCTTCCGGGCTCTGCTTGGAATGATCCTGGTAGCGCTCGATCTTGCGCGCCACGTTGAGCGCGGCATTCTGGATCGCCTCGCCGTCGGCGCCCTGCGGCAGCGCACCGAGCGCGTCGGAAAGCTTGGCCAGCGCCTCGCGCTCCACCTCGTCGGCGGCGCGGTAGACCTTGGTCGGCTTCACGAAGTCGTCGAAATAGCGGATCGCATAGCCGGTCAGCCGGTCGAGCTCCGGATGCGTCTTCGGCGTCACGCCCGGCGCATGCCGAGAGATGACGCCCCACAGCACCGCCTTGTCATGCGCGTTGGAGGCGCTGACCAGGTTGAGCAGCAGCGCGAAGGGTACCGGCAGGTCGATGGCCGGCGGGTTGCCATCATGCATATGCCAGACCGGATTGCCGAGCCGCTCCTTCCAGTCCTGGCGCGGATAGGCCCCAAGGAAAGCGTAGTACTCGTCCACCGCCTTCGGGATGACGTCGAAATAGAGCTTCTTCGCCTGCCGCGGCCGTTGATACATGTAGAGGCCGAGGCTCTCCGTCGGCGCGTAGGTCAGCCATTCGTCGATGGTGAGGCCATTGCCCTTCGACTTCGAGATCTTCTGGCCTTCCTCGTCGAGGAACAGCTCGTAGACGAAATGCTCCGGCGCGCGCCCGCCAAGGATGTTGCAGATGCGGTCATAGATCACCGCATTGGTCTGGTGATCCTTGCCGAACATCTCGAAATCGACGCCGAGCGCCGCCCAGCGCATGCCGAAATCCGGCTTCCACTGCAGCTTCACATGGCCGCCGGTGACAGGCAGGGTCGTCTCGGTGCCTTCGTCGTCGAAGGTGATGGTGCCGGCCTTGGCGTCGACATTTATCATCGGCACATAGAGCACACGGCCGCTCTTCGGCGAGATCGGCAGGAACGGGCTGTAGGTCGCCTGGCGCTCCGGCCCCAGCGTCGGCAGCATCACACCCATGATCTCGTCATAGCGTTCGGCGGCGCGCAGCAGCACCTCGTCGAAACGGCCGGCCTTGTAGTACTGCGTCGCGCTGGCGAACTCGTAGTCGAAGCCGAACGTATCGAGGAAACGGCACAGCATCGCATTGTTGTGGTCGGCGAAGCTCGCATAGTCGCCGCCGAACGGATTGGGCACCGACGTCAGCGGCATGTGCAGATAGGGCTCCAGCGCCGCGCGGTCCGGCACGCTCTCCGGGATCTTGCGCATGCCGTCCATGTCGTCGGAGAAGCACAGAAGCTTGGTCTTGACCTTGTCTTGCGTCAGCACCCGGAAGGCATGCCGCACCATGGTCGTGCGCGCCACCTCGCCGAAGGTGCCGATATGCGGCAGGCCGGACGGGCCGTAGCCGGTCTCGAACAGGACGGTTTCGGGGAAATCCTTGCCCTTGTAGCGGGCGATGATCTTCTTGGCTTCCTCGAACGGCCAGGCCTTGCTCTCGGCCGCCGCGGCGAGCATCTCGGGATTGAGATCGATGATGTTTGATCCCGTCATGTCGAAGTTCCAGTCATGGCCGTCAGCGCGGCGGATAAAATTTGTCGACCGGTCTCTAGGCGCGCGAGGCCGGAGCGTCAACGATTTGCGGCGGTTTTCCTTGCGGCGCCACAATCGCGCTCCTACGTTCGAGCCTCACTTTCAAGGAGTTTTGAATGCCTTCATTGACACCGCACGAAGCTCTGATCCACCTGATGGTCATCACATCGGCTTCAGATCGCGACATGACCGATGTCGAGCTGGCGCGGATCGGCGACGTCGTCCGCTCCTGGCCGGTGTTCGTCGATTTCAACCAGGACAGGCTGGTTCAGGTGGCGCAAGCCTGCCAGAAGGCGCTGCATGAGAAAGACGGGCTGGAAGGCGTGCTGGCGCGCGTCGCCGAAGCGCTGCCGGATCGGCTGCGCGACACCGCTTATGCGGCTGCTTTCGAGGTTGCCGCAGTCGATCTCGAGATGCGCATGGAGGAGCTGCGCGTCCTGCAGCTCATCCGCCTCAAGCTCGATCTCGATACGCTGACGGTGGCTGCGATCGCGCGTGCCGCGAAGGCGCGTCTGCGCACGCTCACCTAAAGAAGCTAACAGGCCTAAAAAAAGCTCACCGGGAAATAACGCAGATAAAACTCGGCGAAGGTGCCTTTGATCGAGATTTCCTGCAGCGCGTAGTCGAAAGCGGCGGCAAGCGCGGCGTCGTTCTTGCGGGTGGCGATCGCCATGCCCGAGCCTAGATATTCCGGCGCCAGATAGGGGCCGCCGGCGAAGCGGCAGCAGCCGGCGGCGTCGGAGCCGCCCAGCCAGAAGGCAAAGCGCATGCCGTCGCCGAAGGCGGCGTCGATCTTGCCGGCCTTGAGGTCGGCGTAGAGGTCTTCCGGTGTGTCGAAGGTCACGACCTGCACGGTGTTGAAGTAGTCGCGCAGCATTTTTTCATGTGCCGAGCCGCCGATGACGCCGACCCGCTTGCTGCGCAGCTTGTCGAGGATCGGCTCGGCGAAGGCCTTCGCCTTGGGCATGATGAAGCGGGCCGGAAATTGCATGTAGGAGCGCGAAAAGGCGTATTTCTCCCGGCTCCCCGGCGTCGCGGCAATGCCGGCGATGATCGCCTCGCCTTCGCCTTTCTGGAGAGCGTCCTCCAATTCGTTCCACGGCAACGCCTGGACCTGGCATTTCTCGACGATGCCCAGCTCCGCGCAAATCGCCTGCGCCAGATCTATGTGGAATCCCGACAGCCGGCCCGAGCCGTCAAGGAAGTTGAAGGGCGGAAAATCGGTGGTGGTGAGGAATCTAAGCCGCGGCAGCGCGGAGAGGTCGGGCTTCGGCAGCCGCTCCTTGGCGTCCCACAATACTGGCACCTGCGGCTCCGCCGCCTGAGTCGCCCCGGAAAAGGGCAGCACCCCGCCCAGCACCGACATCAGGGCCAGAAATATCCACCGCAAGATCACGATATGGCTCCGCACCTGTCCCCGTTCCTTAGCTTTTCGTATGAAAACGGGGCAGGCACAACGGTTTTTGATTTCAAGCGGCCGAATTAGGCGTATGGTTTAGTGCGTTTGCAAGTGACCTTGCGTGCCGGGAGGGAACTGCCGGTTTTGTTGAGGAGATTGCGACGCGGGGGTTGATGGCCAAGGGGTGTTCGGGCATCAACCGTCGGTAACGAAAAAACAGAAGCAACATGGGGTAGATGTTGCGATGGGCCTGTTCGACAGAACTCTGGAATACATAGACCAGTTGCAGCATGCTGGCACCGCGGCCGCGGTCTGTGAACGGCTGCTCAGCGTCACCTCGAACTTCGGCCTGACCGCACTGATGGCGGGAACCGTGCCGCAGCCGGGCACGCCGCGCGGCCGACAGAAACAGCATGTGATGCTTTGCGATTGGCCCGGCGAATGGCTGGAGCGCTATGTGGCGCGCAACTATGTCGATCACGACCCGGTCGTCAGTCACATGAAGCAGCTTCAGGCGCCGTTCCAATGGCGGGACGCCTCCAAGAATGCTCTGATCGACAAGAGCAGCGACGAAGTCATGGGAGACGCCCGCGAGTTCAAGCTGCGCGACGGCCTGGCATTTCCGCTCGTCACGCTCGACGGACAGATTGTCATGGTCTCGCTGGGCGGCGAATCCGTTGAACTGTCGGATGCGGAATTCGGAATGGTCTCGCTGGCGTCGACCTATGCGATCGGCCGCGCGATGCAACTGCACACCAAGGCCGACAGCGTCATCGATCACATAGAATTGACGGCGCGTGAGCGGGAGTGCCTGCAATGGGCGGCCGTCGGCAAGTCCGAATGGGAGATCTCGCAAATCCTCGGCATCTCGGAACACACTTCCGAGAAACACCTTCTTAACGCCAAGAGCAAACTGGGTGCAGCCAACCGGGTGCAGGCAGTCGCGGAGGCGATTC
Source organism: Mesorhizobium argentiipisi (SeqCode) (assembly GCF_037179585.1). Lineage (NCBI taxonomy): Bacteria > Pseudomonadati > Pseudomonadota > Alphaproteobacteria > Hyphomicrobiales > Phyllobacteriaceae > Mesorhizobium > Mesorhizobium argentiipisi (SeqCode). Next base: position 33,613 of record NZ_JAPYKO010000033.1, on the reverse strand, counting down.
GGCGCGGCTATATTAGCTAGGTCGGCCGTGCCGACCTAGAAATTCTTGCCTGCGCCTTCGCGCAATATTTTAAGGGACATCACGGCCGTATTTTCCTCTCAAGCCCAGGAGGCGGCTAATGCTTTTTGCCCTTACCACTCAGGAATTGATGGAACGTCCCGATCTCTGGGAGGCGGTTCATCGCCTGCGCTACAAGATCTTCGTCGAGGAGATGGGATGGACCGATCTTGATCGTCCCGACCAGCTCGAGATCGACCAGTTCGATCATGACGAGGCCGAACACCACCTCGTCATCCGCAACGGCGAACTGGCTGGCTACCAGCGCATGCTGCCGACCACCCGGCCGCATCTTCTGACGGACGTTCTGTCGGATCTCTGCGAGGGGCCGTCGCCCTCGGGGCCGAATGTCTGGGAGCTGACCCGCTACGCGGTGGCTCCAGGTTTTCGCGACGGCAAACGCGGCGTCTCGACGGTCGGCACCGAGCTCATCGCCGGCTTCGTCGAATGGGGCCTGAAGCGCAACGTCGACCAGGTCATTATCGAGTTCGAACCGATGTGGGTGCTGCGCGCCCTGCAACTGCACTTCCTGGCGACGCCGCTCGGCTACCAGCGCACCTATGGCAACCAGCAGGTCGTGGCGACGCTGCTCACCTTCACCGAGCACACACTCCAGGTCGTGCGGGCCCGCCGCAACCACTTCCTGCCGGTGCTGAACCGGGGCTATCCCGGCCAGCTCGGCCTGAGGCAGGCATCGTGATGGAGGCGGTCATGAGTTTCCATCCAGAACCGGAACTGCGTGGCCATACGCTGGTCGTCACCGTGTCCTCCCATGACGGCCGGCCGGTGCTCGACAGGCACGCCTATGCGAGCCTCGCCAGGACCTTGAACGATGCAGCGGTAGATGACGAGGTCCGCGTCGTCATGCTGCGCGGCCTTGCCGGATGCTTCTGCCTTGGCGGCGACTTCTCGGAGTTCCTGGACGCCACCAAGCACCGAGAGCTGATCGCCGCCGTCACCGACATGTTCCGCATGTTGGCGACCTTCCCCAAGCCGGTGCTGGCCTGCGTTGACGGCGATGCCGTCGGCGTCGGCTGCACTATCCTGTTCCATTGCGACATGGTGATCGCTTCCAGGGGCAGCACCTTCAGAGTGCCGTTCGTCGATTTCGGCCTGGTGCCGGACGCGGCGACCAGCATTCTGGCGCCCCAGAAGCTCGGCTATGCCGGCGCCTTCCGCTTCTTCTGCCTGGGCGACACGCTCGGCGCCGAAGACGCCAAGGCGCTCGGGCTGATCGGCGAGATCGTGACGCAAGGCAGCGCCGAGGAGGTAACGCTGGCGCGGGCGAAACAGCTGGCCAAGAAGCCGGTGGCGGCATTGCTGCAGACGCGCAGCCTGCTCAAGGGCGATACGGACGTCTTATGCGACCGCATCGACCACGAGATCACGCTGTTCCAGCAGGCGCTTCAGGATGACACCACGCTGAAGCGGCTGCAGCGGATCGCTCGCCTGGCCGCCTGAGCGGCAGGCATAAAACATCAGCGCCGCTCGGAAGGCGCGCGGCGCTGTAATCCGTCCGGAACCGCGTAACAAACGGAAGCTGGCGAATCCCGGTGTAGCAACGCTAGTCTTTAAGGAACCCTGGCCCCTCGCCGAGGATCTTCTTGTCGGGCTTGCCGACGGCGTCGAGGTCCCTTCCGTCATAGGGCAGGGAAAGCAGGATCCGCTGCATCACCGCGAGCCGGGCGCGGCGCTTGTCGTTGGCCCGCACGACGATCCAGGGCGAGAACTCCTTGTGCGTGCGCTCGATCATCTGGTCTCGCGCCTTGGTGTAGTCGGCCCATTTGCTGACGCCGGCGATGTCGATCGGCGAGAACTTCCAGTTCTTCAGCGGCGACCAGCGGCGATCGTGGAACCGTTCCAACTGCGTCTCGCGGCCGATATTCAGCCAGAATTTGAAGAAATGGATGCCTTCGTTGCAGATCATCCGCTCGAAATGCGGCGTCTCGTCGAGGAATTTCTCGTGCTGCTCCGGCGTGCAGAACCCCATGACCGGCTCGACGCCGGCGCGGTTGTACCAGGAGCGGTCGAAAGTGACGAACTCGCCCGAAGCCGGGAAATGGTCGACATAGCGCTGGTAATACCATTGTCCCGCCTCGGTCGGCGTGGGCTTGGGCAGCGCGACGTTGCGTGCCGTGCGCGGGTTCATATATTGCCGCAGCACGAAGATCGTGCCGCCCTTGCCGGCGGCGTCTCTGCCCTCGAACAGCGCCATCACCCGTTTGCCGGTCGCCTGCAGCCAGGCTTGTGCCTTGACCAGTTCGATCTGTAGCCCTTCGAGCTCCTTGTCGTAGTCCTTGCCTTTCATCTTCTTGTCGTAAGGATAGTCGCCAGCCGTGAGCTTGTTGTCCTCGATCCAGTCAGGCAGCACCGGATTGTCGATGTCGAACGCGCGCTCCTTGCCATCGATCTTGATCTTGATCGGTGCCGTGGCTGGCACCGCTTCAGCCGTTTCCTTGGCCTTTTTCATCCGGACGAACCTTTCCAGTTTGCGGACTCATGCTATGGAGCCTGTGCAGCGCAGCGCGCGTTCGGGCGCAAAGACACTGCAGCATTTTGATTTTGCGCATGAACCTTCGCGAAAATCGATCCTGATTTCCAGGTCCCATGCGTCAGGCCGGTCCAGCGAGCCGGCTGACCGATCGAACGGGATGCGGGGTGGCGCGGGCCTATGGCAGAGACGGGCGCGGGACGAGACAACAAGGGGCAAGCCTTGGCGGCGCGGCTGTCGCGCAACCGCTGGCTGCTTGGCGCGGGTGTTCTCGCGGTCCTTGCCGTTTATTTTTTCGCCGGCATCTCCGGCTATGTGCTGGTGCTGGCGCTGGCTGTGCTCGCGGCCGCAGCGATGCTGCCTACGGATGCCGGACGCCAGCCAGCCGATGCAGGAGCAGCGATCGAGGCAAGCGGGCTGCAGAGGCTATCGGGCGAGTATCTGGCGGCGGCGGTCGCCGATCCGCTGATCATCTTCGACCATTCCGCCACCATCGTTCACGCCAACGCCGCCGCCTTCGCCGCCTTCGGCGGGCTGGCGCCGGGCATGTCGCTGTCATTGAAGTTCCGCGCGCCGGAAATGCAGGCGCTGCTGGATGGCATCCTGTCGGGACAGGTCGCCGCCGATGCGGTCGATTACACCGAAAAGCTGCCGGTGGAACGGACCTATCGGGTCAGCGCGTCCACGGTCGGCCATGCCACCGGCCTTTACGTGCTGGTGTTCAAGGATCAGAGCGAGACGCGCCGCATCGATCGCATGCGAGCCGACTTCATCGCCAATGCCAGCCATGAGCTGCGCACACCGCTCGCCTCGATCGCCGGCTTCATCGAGACGCTGCGCGGGCCGGCCCGCAACGATGCGGCGGCGCGCGACCAGTTCCTGCAGATCATGCAGAACCAGACCGGCCGCATGGCCCGCCTGATCGACGATCTGCTCTCGCTGTCGCGCTTGGAGATGAAGCCCTATCTGGGGCCGGGCACGGAAGTCGACCTTCGCCAGACGATCGACAGCGTCATCGATTCGCTCGGGCCGCTGGCCGGTGAGAATGGCGTCATAATCGAGCGGGAATTCGTCAATGGGCCGCTTGTCGTTCCCGGCGATCGCGACGAACTGTTCCAGGTTTTCGAAAATCTCCTGGAGAACGCCTGCAAATACGGCCAGTCGGGCGGGCGCGTCACCGTATCGATCGCCGGCAGCGAGGATGGCCAACAGCCGGGCTTCGACGTCACGATAAGGGACTATGGCCCGGGCATCGCCGAAGAACACATCCCGCGCATCACCGAGCGCTTCTACCGTGTCGATGTCGAAAGCAGCCGCAGCCAGAAAGGCACGGGGCTTGGCCTTTCGATCGTCAAGCATATATTGACCCGTCATAACGCAAGACTGTCCATCAAGTCGGAAGTCGGCAAGGGCGCGGCGTTCACGGTTCATTTGCCGGCTCGCTGATTGTGTATCGGTTGCTAACCGGAATTTTCTTCATTCTGTCATGCGGTTCACGTATCAGCGACGGATGACGGAAAGCACCAGCCGGCACAAACCGGGAAGGCATATCCATGCAGTCCGTCCATATCGTCAGTGCCTATGACGAAGAACTGAAGTATCTGTCGAAGCGCATCGCCGCGATGGGCGGGCATGCTGAACGCATGGTCGAACAGGCGGTGGCGGCTCTGGTGAACGTCGATCACGGCCTCGCTCAGAAGGTCATCCAGGACGATCTCGTCCTCGACGAGGGGCAGCGTGAGATCGACGACAAGGCCATCATCATCATCGCCAGGCGCCAGCCGATGGCGACGGACCTTCGCGAGATCGTCGGCGCCATCCGCATCTCGGCCGATATCGAGCGTGTCGGCGATTTGGGCAAGAACGTCGCCAAGCGCGTTGCCTCGGTCGACGGCCGCCAGCCGAACAGCCTTTTCCGCGGTATCGAGGCGCTTGCCAACCTGGCGCTGACACAGCTCAAGGAAGTGCTCGACGTCTATGCCTCGCGCTCGGTCGAGAGGATCGGCTTGGTGCGCGACCGGGACGACCAGATCGACGCCATGTACACCTCGCTGTTCCGCGAGCTTTTGACCTATATGATGGAAGATCCGCGCAACATCACGCCCTGCACGCATCTTCTGTTCTGCGCCAAGAACATCGAGCGCATCGGCGACCATGCCACAAACATCGCGGAGACGATCTACTACATCGTCACGGGCGACCAGATGCCTGCCGACCGGCCGAAGGGCGACAAGACCGACAAGATCGTGCTTCCCGGCACGGTGCCGGCTAAGTGAACAGGCGCCTCTCGAACGGCTTCCTAATTTAGGTTAAGCTCCTCCAGGGACAGCGATTTGTCAGTCGCAGTCCCGGGAGGTTTGCGATGGAACAAGTTCGGAACCTGACCCCGGCCCCAATGTCGGGCATCATAGCATCCAGCGTCTATTCGGGCGGCAAGCGCGTTGCCGACATCACCATCGAACAGGCCGGCGAATGGGCGGCAAAACCCGGCCATGTCGTCTGGATCGGCCTGCTCGAGCCCGACCGCAACCTTCTGCTCAGGGTGCAGGCGCAGTTTCACCTGCATGACCTTGCGATCGAGGACGCTGAGCATCCGCATGCGCGCCCGAAGATCGAGCAATATGGCGACGCCCTCTTCATCGTAGCCCGCACCGCGCAATTGATCGACGGCCGCGTCACCTTCGGCGAGACGCATCTGTTCGTCGGCACCGGCTACATCGTCAGCGTCCGGCACGGGCCGTCGACCTCCTACGCCGCCGTGCGCCAGCATTGGGAAAGCTGCCCGCATTCGCTGGCCAAGGGTGAGGATTTCGTCCTCTACGCCATCCTCGATTTCATCGTCGACAACTACATGCCGGTGCTGGAGCAGATCGAGGACGAGGTCGAGGCGATCGAGGACAAGGTGCTTTTGAAGCCGATGACCGGCGCCGATATCGAGCGTCTGTACATGCTGCGCCGCGATCTGCTGCGCCTGCGCAACGCGGCGCTGCCTTTGGTCGAGGTCTGCCGTCGGCTGACCAGTGCCGACCTGCCGCAGATCCATGCCGCCATGCATCCGCTGTTTCGCGACGTGACCGACCATATCCGCACCGTTCAGGAAAAGATCGATAGCCTGCGCGAGGTTCTGGCCTTCGCTTTCGAAGCGAGCCTGCTCGTGGGACAGAGCCAGGAAACCGCTATTTCCAAGAAGCTTGCCTCATGGGCCGCCATCCTGGCGGTGCCGACAGCCTTCGCCGGCATCTACGGCATGAACTTCTCCGACATGCCGGAACTGAAGATGGAATATGGCTATCCGACAGTCCTGGTAGCCATCGCGCTGATCTGCGCGTTCCTGTACTGGCGGTTCAAGAAGAATGGATGGCTGTGAAATAGGGGAGTAATGGAGTAGATAATAGGGAGCGAATGGCTGCGAAACGTAGCGCATGAAGCGCTCTTTCCCCCTACTGCCTTACTCCCCTGTTCCCCTATCTTGCCCTGCGCCGCTCCGCCGCCGGCTGGAATGCAACCCGTGAATGATACTTGCAATAGGGTCCCGTTTCGGCGGCGTCGTTGCCGCAGAAGCTGAAGTCTTCCGAGAGCGGATCGCCGTTCGGCCATTTGCAGGTCCGTTCGTTCAGTTCGACGAGTTGCAGGTTGCGTGAGATCGGCACCACGACGTTCTCGACCGGGCGGATATAGTGGCGCGCGACCGGCTCGGCGTCGAACTGCACCTGCAGCGCTGTGGCGCCGATCGTCGTCGTCACATGACGTGTGGCGCTTGCGGCGCGGGTCACCGATTTCTGCATCGAGGCGCCTTGCGTCGCCTTCTTCTGGCGCGCCGGGGCGGCCGTCGCGCGGCCGCGTCCCGACAGCTTCAGGCGATGCACCTTGCCGATGACGGCGTTACGGCTCACTCCGCCAAGCTGTGCGGCAATCTGGCTGGCACTCAGGCCTTCCGACCACAACTTCCTGAGAAGTTCTACCCGCTCGTCAGTCCAATTCATGGGGCGCGCTCCTGCTGAGGCGTGCGGTAGTCAGAATCCGTTCCCGACCCGGCTCCCGCCGGGCAAACGACACCACATATACCGGGTGATTAGGTCCGCCGCACGAAATCTAGTTATTTCTCGACTACAAATACCTTATGCGCTGACTCGGTGACAAGAGTCCCCGGGGCAACACGATTCGGTTTTTTCGGTTTTCCCCAACTTGCCGGTCTATTTATGAGCCGGCGTGGCGTCAGGGCTTTGCCACGCGCTTCTGCATGACGTTTTCGTTGACTTCATGGCCGAAAAACATGATAAGCCGCAAAGGCCGCCGCATTGGCGGCTTTTTTGATTTCCGGTTCCGGAGACGCATATAATGAGCGGTTCGGCGCTTTACGAGACCTTTGCTCGCGCACCCCTGGCTTTCGACCGCGGGGAGGGGACTTGGCTGGTCACCGACAAGGGCGAGCGATATCTCGACTTCGCGGGTGGTATCGCGGTGAATTCGCTGGGCCACAGCCATCCGCATCTGGTCGCAGCACTCACCGAACAGGCCGCCAAGCTCTGGCACGTCTCCAATCTCTACGAGATCCCGGAACAGCGCCGGCTGGGCGAGCGGCTGGTCGACGCCACCTTCGCCGACAAGGTGTTCTTCACCAATTCCGGCGCCGAGGCGCTGGAATGCGCCATCAAGACGGCTAGGCGCTATCATTTCGTCAAGGGCCATCCCGAGCGTTTCCGCATCATCACCTTCGAGGGCGCCTTCCACGGCCGCACGCTGGCGACGATCGCCGCCGGCGGCCAGTACAAATATCTTGAAGGCTTCGGCCCGAAGGTCGAGGGCTTCGACCAGGTGGCTTACGACGACATCGATTCGGCCGAAAAGGCGATCACGCCGGAGACCGCGGCAATCCTGATCGAGCCGGTGCAGGGGGAGGGCGGCATCCGCGCGGTGCCAACGCAGTCCTTGAAGCGGCTGCGGCAGCTTTGTGACCAGCACGGCCTGCTTTTGATCTTCGACGAGGTCCAATGCGGCATCGGCCGCACCGGCAAGCTGTTCGCGCATGAATGGGCCGGCGTCACGCCCGACCTGATGGCGATCGCCAAGGGCATCGGCGGCGGCTTCCCGATGGGCGCCTGCCTTGCCACGGATGAGGCCGCGACCGGCATGACGGCCGGCGTGCACGGCACCACCTTCGGCGGCAATCCGCTGGCGATGGCGGTCGGCAACGCCGTGCTCGACGTGGTGCTGGCCGACGGCTTCCTCGAGGACGTGCAGCGCAAGGCGCTGCTTCTGAAACAGGGGCTGGCCGGGGTCGCGGATGAATTCCCCGACGTCATCGAGGGCATCAGGGGAACCGGCCTGATGCTCGGCCTCAAATGCGCCATGCCCAACACCAAGGTGAACATGGCACTGCGCGACCAGCACCTGCTTGCCGTGCCGGCGGGCGACAATGTCATCCGCCTCCTGCCGCCCCTCACCGTCACCGACGAGGAGATCGGCGAAGCGCTGGAGCGCATTCGCGCCGGCGCCAAGGGCCTGACCGACGCGATTGCGGCCGAAGCCGCGAAATAAGTTCTGGAACCTGCCGATGAGTGTTCGCCACTTCACCGATCTGTCCGCCGTTTCGGCGGGCGACCTGCGCATCATGCTGGACGACGCGGTGGCGCGAAAGACCAGGCTCAAGGCGGGCGAGCGTTCAAAACCGCTCGCCGGCAAGGTGCTGGCCATGATCTTCGACAAACCGTCGACGCGCACGCGCGTGTCCTTCGATGTCGGCATGCGCCAGCTCGGCGGCGAGACGATCATGCTGACCGGCACCGAGATGCAGCTCGGCCGCTCGGAGACCATTGCCGACACGGCAAAAGTGCTGTCGCGCTATGTCGACGCTATCATGATCCGCACCACCTCGCATGACCGGCTGCTGGAGCTCACCGAGAACGCCACCGTTCCGGTCATCAACGGGCTGACCGACGACACGCATCCCTGTCAGCTCATGGCCGACATCATGACCTATGAGGAGCATCGTGGGCCGGTGGCCGGCAAGACTTTCGCCTGGACCGGTGACGGCAACAATGTGCTGCATTCGCTGCTCGAAGCCTCGGCGCGGTTCCGCTTCAACCTCAATGTCGCGGTGCCGGAGGGCAGCGAGCCTTTCGAGAAATATGTCGACTGGTCGAAAGCCAATGGCGGCAAGGTCCGGTTTGCCAAGTCGGCCGAGGAAGCCGTGGACCAGGCGGACTGCGTCGTTACCGACAGCTGGATTTCGATGGGCCAGGAGCACCGCGCTCGCGGCCACAACGTCTTCCTGCCCTATCAGGTGAATGCGGCGCTGATGGCAAAGGCCAAGCCCGATGCTTTGTTCATGCACTGCCTGCCGGCGCATCGCGGCGAAGAGGTCACCGACGAGGTGATCGACGGGCCGCATTCGGTGGTCTTCGACGAGGCCGAGAACCGGCTGCACGCCCAGAAGGCGGTGCTGGCCTGGTGTCTGAGCGCTTGAGAAGGGCGGACCTGACCGCTTCCGGTCCGATCGGGGTCAACTTGATCTGGGGATATGTGATGCCTATGTGCGGGCCATCACGCAAATTAAACGCGCTTCGACGCATGCGGCTCATCGGGCGGCATGGCTGCGCCCCGGAGTTTTGTCATGTTGGAAACCCATATCTTGGCTGAGCATAAACCCCAACTCGGTGAATTCGGCTTCGCCGGCGACGACCACGTCGTGCCCTACGAGGTTGCGCCGCTCGATGTGCGCGGCCGCACCGTGCAGCTCGGGCCGATGCTCGACGCTATCTTGAGCCGCCACAATTATCCTGAGCCGGTCGCCCGCCTGCTGGCGGAAGCCTGCGTGCTCACTGTGCTGCTCGGCACCTCGCTGAAATTCGAAGGCAAGTTCATCCTGCAGACCCGCACCGACGGTCCGGTCGACATGCTGGTGGCCGATTTCGCCACGCCGCATGCGCTGCGCGCCTATGCGCGTTTCGATGCCGACAGGCTGCAGGCGCTGACCGCGGCCGGCGAGGTCTCACAGCAGACGCTGCTTGGCAATGGCGTGCTGGCCCTGACCATCGACCAAGGCGCGCATATGCAGCGCTACCAGGGCATCGTCCAGCTCGACGGCACCTCGCTGGAGGACGCCGCGCGCACCTATTTCCGCCAGTCGGAACAGATCCCGACCGACATCAAGATGTCGGTCGCCAAGCTGGTGACGCCCGGACCGGCCGGCGCGCGCGAGCAGTGGCGCGCCGGCGGCATCCTGGCGCAGTTCCTGCCGCAGGCGCCGGAGCGCATGCGCATTCCCGATATTTCGGGCGGCGACGGCGACGACCGCGAGCTGACGGACCATCCGGCCGACAATTCCTGGCAGGAATTGCTGGCGCTGCTCGGCACCATCGAGCCGACGGAGCTGATCGACCCGACGGTGGGCGCTGAGCGGCTGCTCTACCGGCTGTTCCATGAGCATGGCGTACGCGTTTTCAGCAGTGTGCCGGTCGCCGATCAGTGCTCCTGCTCGCGCGAGAAGATCCGCGGCATTCTGGAAGGCTTTTCGGCCGAGGAGATCAAGGACTCGACCGAGGACGGCGGCATCCACGTCGCCTGCGAGTTCTGCTCGACGCAATACGACTTCGATCCGGCCGAGTTTGCGAAGTAAGCCCTTCCTTCTCCCCGTTCCACGGGGAGAAGGTGCCCGAAGGGCGGATGAGGGGCGGCGCCAACGTTGGCGGTGATAGCGTCCGCCGTGGCGAAGCTGTTGTCCGCCTCAAGGAAATCTCTGAAGCCCGGCGCTGCCCCTCATTGCCCTGCCGGGCATTTCTCCCCGTTGAACGGGGAGAAAGACGCTAATCGCTGACGTCTAATTCACCGTCCGCCTTGTGCCCGGCATGTCCAGCGAAAACGCCGGAATGGCGATATCGAACGTCTCGCCGCGGCCGTTGCGCATCGTGTAATGGCCGACCATGATGCCCGACGGCGTCGAGAGCGGGCAGCCCGAAGTGTATTGATAACTGTCGCCGGGATTGAGTTCCGGCTGGTCGCCGACGACGCCGTCGCCGCGGACCTCCTCGACCCGGCCCTGGCCGTCGGTGATGTGCCAATAGCGCGACAGAAGCTGCACGAATTCGTCGGAGCGGTTGTCGATCGTCACCTGATAGCCCCAGACATAGCGGTTCTCGGACGGATCGGAACGGTCCTCCAGATAGAAGGGCCTGACCAGCACTTCGATGTTGCGCGTCACTGCGCGATACATGGGCCACTCCGGTTGCCGCCGCGGAATATATGTCACGCTCCGCTCCTATAGACGTAGCGCCGACCATCCTGCCAGCCTTGTAAGCGCAGGTGCCGAAAAACAATGTCATTTAAGTGACATACGACAATGTTGGTGTGCACAGACCGTGCCGGGCGACTCGGGCGCTCTGCAACTGATGAAACGGCGGCATGCGGCCTAGAGGAATTCCAGGAAAAGTGTGAGCGGTTTTCCGTCCGGAATTGCGTGAAAACAAAGAGATAGAGTGGTTCGCCGTTTCCGTGAAACGGTGAAACTCTCTATCGGGAGTGACCAGATCTCGATGGAACTGACTATCGCAGCCGGCCTGGCTTCGTCAGCCCTTCTTCTCTTCAATCTCGCCAGCATCCTGCTCGCGTCGTCGCGGCTGAAACGGCGGCATGTCATTACGTCGCCCGTTGGCGCGCAGCCGGTCTCGATCATTGTTCCTTCGCGCGGCGCCGAGCCGTTCACGCAGGAGACCCTGCAGCGCGCCTTCTCGCTCGACTGGCCGCGTTATGAGCTGATCTTCTGCGTCGCGCATGCCGACGACCCGGTAGTGAGGCTCATCAATGCGGCGATCGCGCGCCACCCCAGGGTTCCGGCGCGGCTCCTGATCGGCGACGACCGCATCAGCGCCAATCCCAAGCTCAACAATTGCGTCAAGGGCTGGGAGGCGGCGCGGCACGATTGGGTGATCCTCGCCGATTCCAACGTGCTGATGCCGCAAGACTATGTCCAGCACCTGATGGCGGCATGGCGGCCGGACACCGGCCTCGTCTGCTCGACGCCGATCGGCTCGCGGCCGGACGGTTTTTGGGCGGAAGTCGAGTGCGCCTTCCTCAACACGCTGCAGGCGCGCTGGCAGTATGCCGGCGAGGCGGTCGGCCTCGGCTTCGCCCAGGGCAAGAGCATGCTGTGGAACAAGCCGACGCTCGACGCCAATGGCGGCATCCAGGCTTTGGCCGCCGAGATCGCCGAGGACGCGGCCGCCACCAAGCTGGTCAACAGCCTGGGCTTGCGCGTCAATCTCGTCGCCTCGCCTTTCGAGCAGCCGCTCGGCCAGCGCAGGCTCGCCGAGATCTGGTCGCGCCAGACGCGCTGGGCGCGGCTGCGGCGGGTCACCTTCCCGCTGTTCTTCGCGCCCGAGATCCTGACCGGCGCGGCGATGCCGCTGCTGCTGGCAGTGATTGCCGCGGCAGGCGCCGGCGTCAGCCTGCCCACAACGGCCTTGTGCGTGCTGGCGGTCGCCTACCTGCCGGAGTGCCTGCTGGCCTCGGGCAAGGGCTGGTACCTGTCGCCGCGCAGCGTCACCGCGATGATCGTGCGCGACTTCATGCTGCCCGCCATCTGGGCGCGCGCCTGGTTCGGCGGCGCCGTCGAATGGCGCGGCAATGCCATGACCATCCACACCAAGGCGATGACTGAGCTGGAGGAGCTCGCCTAGAGCAATTCCAGGAAAAGTGTGAAACGGTTTTCCGTCCGGAATTGCGGCTCTGGAAGGCTTCGGCCGCAGCGATCTCAGCCTTCTACTTTGCCGCCTTCAGCGCCTGTTCGATGTCTTCCAGCAGATCGTCGGTGTCCTCCAGACCAACGGAGAGCCTGAGCGTGCCGGGCCCGATGCCGAGCTCGGCGCGCGCCTCGTCGCTCAGGTTCTTGTGCGTCGTCGTCGCCGGATGGGTGATCAGGCTCTTGGCGTCGCCGAGATTGTTGGAGATCAGCACGATGTCGAGCGCGTTCTGGAAGGCGAACGCCGCCTGCTTGCCGCCCTTGACGTCGAGGCAGATCAATGTCGAGCCGCCCGACATCTGCTTCTTGACGACATCCGCCTGCGGGTGATCGGCCCGGCCCGGATAGATGACGCGGGCGATTTCCGGCCGTTCGGCAAGGAAATCGGCGATCTTGCCGGCGCTCTCCGTCTGCTGGCGCACGCGCAGCGGCAGCGTCTCCAGGCCTTTGAGCAGCGTCCAGGCGTTGAAGGGCGACAGGCTCGGGCCGGTGTGGCGGAAATAGTCGTGAAGGTTCTCGTCGATCCACTTCTTGTCAGACAGGATGACGCCGCCCAGGCAGCGGCCCTGGCCGTCTATATGCTTGGTCGCCGAATAGACGACGATATGGGCGCCGAGCAGCAAGGGCTTCTGCTGCAGCGGCGTGGCGAAGACATTGTCGACGATCACCCGCGCGCCGATCGAATTGGCGAGCTTGGCGACGGCGGCGATGTCGACCACCTCCAGCGTCGGGTTGGTCGGGCTTTCCAGGAAGAACAGCTTGGTGTTCGGCCTTACCGCCTTTTCCCAATTGGCGATGTCGGTGCCGTCGACCAGCGTCGCCTGGATGCCGTAGCGCGGCGCCAGCGTCTCGACCACCCAGCGACAGGAACCGAACAACGCGCGCGCCGCAACGATGTGATCGCCGGCCTTGACGCTGCAGAGCAGGGCGGCAGAAACGGCGGCCATGCCGGAGGCAGTGGCGCGGGCATCCTCGGCGTCTTCCAGAGCGCACATGCGCTTTTCGAACATGTCGACGGTCGGGTTGGCGTAGCGCGAATAGATGAAACCCGGCTCCTCGCCCTTGAAGCGGGCCTCCGCCGCCTGTGCCGTCTCATAGACATAGCCTTGGGTGAGGTACATCGCCTCGGAGGTCTCGCCGAAGCCGGAACGCAATGTTCCGCCGTGCACGAGTGCCGTCTGAGGTTTCCAGTTGCGCTTCTTGGTGCTCATAGCCCTGCTTCCAGACACAAAAAAACCGGCCGCGAAGTCGCAACCGGTCCATATAGCCTTGCGGCTCGACGGTCCTTTAGCGACTTGTTTAACGTGGCTGCAAGCCGACCGGCCAAATCACCACGGGATAACGACCCTTTAGACCCGCGCCGCGCTTGCGTCAATTGCCGGCTTCATTAAGAGGTTTGTACCAGCCGGGCGGCAAGAGCCTGCTTAGATCCTCGCCCGGCCTTGTGAACGGAGCCAGCCTTTGCGGCAGACAGGCATTCTTCCGGATCAGAACATCGCGGCGCTGTTTCAATCCGGCGCGCTGAAGTCGCCGCGCGCGCTGGACTCGGACCAGATACAGCCGGCCAGCCTTGATCTGAGGCTCGGCGACAAGGCGTTTCGCGTGCGCGCTTCCTTTCTGCCGGGGCCTGATCATCTGGTCGCCGACAAGCTCGACCGGTTGAAGCTGCATGAGATCGGCCTCGCCGAGGGGGCGGTGCTGGAAACAGGCTGCGTCTACATCGTGCCGCTGCTCGAAAGCCTGGCGCTGCCTTCGAACGTGTCGGCCTCGGCCAATCCGAAGAGCTCAACCGGGCGTCTCGACATTTTCACCCGGGTGATGACCGATCGCGGCCACGAGTTCGACAAGATCGCCGCCGGCTATCACGGGCCACTCTATCTCGAGGTCAGCCCGCGCACCTTCCCGATCGTCGTGCGCGCCGGCTCGCGCCTGTCGCAGATCCGCTTCCGCACCGGCAATGCGGTGCTGTCGGAAAGCGAGCTGCGCGACCTTCACCGCGCCGAGATGCTGGTCGCCACCGAGCCACCCAACATTTCCGGCGGCGGCATCGCGCTGTCGATCGATCTCGACGGCGACAAGGACGGCCTCGTCGGCTACCGCGGCAAGCACCACACCGGCCTGATCGACGTCGACAAGCGCGCCGCCCAGGATGTCGTCGATTTCTGGGAGCCGATCTACAAGAGCGGCGCCGGCGAACTGGTGCTCGATCCCGACGAATTCTACATCCTGGTCTCACGCGAAGCGGTGCATGTGCCACCGCTCTACGCCGCCGAGATGACGCCGTTCGATCCGCTGGTCGGCGAGTTTCGCGTTCACTATGCCGGCTTCTTCGATCCGGGCTTCGGCCACTCCGCCGCCGGCGGCAGCGGCAGCCGCGCGGTGCTCGAAGTGCGCAGCCACGAGGTGCCTTTTATCCTCGATCACGGCCAGATCGTCGGCCGCCTGGTCTACGAGCACATGCTGAAACGCCCGCAGGCGCTTTACGGCACCGATCTCGGCTCGAATTATCAGGCGCAGGGTCTGAAGCTCTCCAAGCATTTCAGGGCAGCGCGCTGAAGCTGCTGATCTCCCCCTCAAGGGGGAGATCGGCGCTACAGCGCCTTCACCGCCACCTTCACCGGCTTCTCGATCTCCAGCGGATTGCGCAGCGGCAGGCCGAAATCCGGCGCCTCGATCTCGAACGTGTCGCCGGCCTCGGTCCTGACGCCGTCGGCGAAGGAGAGCGTCGCGGTGCCGAACATATGCACATGCACGTCGCCGGGCTGGCGGAAGGCCGAATATTTGAAATGATGGTGCTCGAGATTGGCGATGGTGTGCGACATGTTCGCTTCGCCCGACAGGAACGGCTTTTCCCAGAGCAGCTTGCCGTTGCGCCAGATGCGTGATGCGCCGCGTATGTCGGCGGGCAGGTCGCCGATCAGGATTTCAGGGCCGAACGAGGCATTGCGCAGCTTGGAATGGGCGAGGAACAGATAGTTCACCCGCTCGGTGACGTGATCGGAGAACTCGTTCGATAGCGTGAAGCCGACGCGGAACGGCGCGCCGTCATCGCCGATCACATAGATGCCGGCGATCTCGGGCTCCTCGCCGCCGTCCTGCGCGAAGGCAGGCGACATCAGGGGTGCGCCCGGCGCCACCGCCATCGTGCCGTTGCCCTTGTAGAACCATTCAGGCTGCACGCCGACCTGGCCTTTGGCGGGCTTGCCGCCTTCGAGACCCATGCGGAACATCTTCATGGAATCGGTGAGTTCCGCCTCGCCGCCCTCGCTGAGCTTCTTGTGCATGGAATCGCGCGTTGCGGCGGAGCCGAGATGCGTCAGCCCCGTGCCGGTGAGATGCAGATGCGCGGGATCCGGATGGTTGATCGGCGAGACCAGCCTGCCCCTCTTATAGGCGGCATCGAGATCGACCGTCTCGCCATAGCCCTTGCGCTCGATCAATGCCTCGAGGCCTGTGCCGGTGCGCGCGGCCTCCATCGCCAGCGAATAGACACTGCGCGCGCCATTGATGACCCTGGTCTTGCCGCCGCCATTGCGGGCGACGACGCGGATCGTCTCGGCGTCGTCGAGGATCTGGGAGATCAGCATGTTCAATCCTCTCTCATTTCTACGGCTGCCTGCGGGCAAACCCTACGGGGCGCGGCGTGGAGCGATCCACGCCACGGTTGAAATTCTTCGTCCGGATTGCGCTCGCGAGCCTGGTCCTTGTCGGGACTTCTTGCCGACGGGCTGCCGGCAGCTTCGCGATCTGAAACCCGTATGCCTCCTGAACCTTGTTCCGGCCCTTAAGCCTTGTTCTTGTTGTAGACGTCGAAGATGACGGCGCCGAGCAGCACCAGGCCCTTGACCACCTGCTGCCAGTCGACATTGACGCCCATGATCGACATGCCGTTGTTCATGACGCCCATGATGAAGCCGCCGACCACGGCGCCGATCACCTGGCCGACGCCGCCCATTGCCGAGGCGCCGCCGATGAAGACCGCCGCAATGACGTCGAGCTCGCTGCCGAGGCCCGCCGCCGGCACGGCCTGGCCGAGGCGCGCCGCGATGATAAGGCCGCCCAGCGCCGACAGCACGCCCATATTGATGAAGACAAGCAGCGTCAGCCTTTCGGTGTTGATGCCCGAGAGCTGCGCGGCCTTGGCGTTGCCGCCCATGGCATAGATGCGGCGGCCGATGGTCATGCGCTTGGTGACGAAGACAAACAGCGAGATCAGCACGCCCATCACCAGCAGCACGACCGGCAGGCCCCTGTAGCTGGCGAACTGGAAGACCAGGAAGAGCGCCAGCGCGCTGCCGACCAGCGTCTTGATGACGAAGAGCGGGAAGGGCTCCGCCTCATAGCCATGACGCTCGCGCTTGCGCCGCGTCCGGAAGCCGAAATAGGCATAGGCGAGGACCGCGATCAGACCGAGCACGACCGTCGTCATATGCAGTGTCAAGCCGCTGCCGACGATCGTCTTGCCGGCGGCATTCACGGTCGGCGGGATCAGCGTCAGCGGACCGATGACGTCCGGGATAAAACCCGAGCTCAGCGCCTTGAAGCTGTCCGGCAGCGGGCCGACCGAGGAGCCGCCGCCAAGCAGCGCCTGGCAGATGCCGCGGAAGATCAGCATGCCCGCCAGCGTCACGATGAAGCTCGGGATCCGGTGATAGGCGATCCAGTAGCCTTGCGCCGCGCCGATCAGCGCGCCGACGATCAGGCAGACAATCGAGACCACCAGCGGATTCGAGAATATTCCGAGCGGCCAGATGACCATCATCATCGCGGCCAGCGCGCCGATGAAGCCGGCGACCGATCCCACGCTGAGGTCGATATAGCCGGCGACGATCACCAAGAGCATGCCGAGCGCCATCACGATGATGAACGAGTTCTGCTGCACCAGATTGCTGAGGTTGACCGGTTTGAACAGCGTTCCCGACGTCGTGTACTGGAAGAACAGCATGATCACGATCAGCGCGATGATCAGGCCGTATTCGCGCAGGTTCGTCGTCAGCGCCGAAACGGCGATACGCGGACCCTGCTTGACGTCCTCGGCGACGCCGCTCTGCGGCGCGGGAGCGCTTTCTGTGCTCATGATGCTTTTTTTCCTTCTCCCCGAACGATGGCGCGCATGATTTTCTCCTGGCTGGCGTCGCTTGCCGCCATTTCGCCGACGATGCGTCCTTCGTTCATGACATAGATGCGGTCGGTGATGCCGAGCAGTTCAGGCATTTCCGACGAGATGACGATGATCGCTTTGCCCTCGGCGGCGAGGCGGGCGATGATCGTATAGATTTCGTACTTGGCGCCGACGTCAATGCCGCGCGTCGGCTCGTCGAGGATCAGCACTTCCGGATCGGCGAACAGCCATTTCGACAGCACCACCTTCTGCTGGTTGCCGCCCGAGAGATTGCCGGTCAGCTGATAGACGCTGGAGGCGCGGATGTTGGTCTTCTTGCGGTAGTCGTTGGCGACGCTCATCTCGCGCATGTCGTCGATGACGCCGCGGGTGGAGACGCCGGAGAGGTTGGCCAAAGTCACATTGTGCTTGATGTGGTCGATGAGGTTGAGGCCGTAGGTCTTGCGATCCTCGGTGACATAGGCGATGCGGTTCTCCACCGCTCTGCTCACCGATGAGAGGTCGAGCGGCCTGCCTCTAAGCAGAACCTCGCCGGTGATGTGCCGGCCATAGGAGCGGCCGAACAGGCTCATCGCGAATTCGGTGCGGCCGGCGCCCATCAGCCCGGCAATGCCCACCACCTCGCCCTTACGCACATTGAGGTTGACGTTCTTGATCACCTGTCGTTCGGCGTGGATCGGGTGGTAGACCGACCAGTCCTTGACCTCGAAGATGACCTCGCCGATCTGCGGCTCGCGCGGCGGATAGCGGTCGTCGAGCGAGCGGCCGACCATCGAGGTGATGATGCGGTCTTCCGAGATATCTTTCCTCGGCAGAGTCTCGATGGTGCGCCCGTCGCGGATCACCGTCACCTTGTCGGCGACCCGGTTCACTTCGTTGAGCTTGTGCGAGATCAGGATCGAGGTCATGCCCTGGCGCTTGAACTCGAGCAGAAGGTCGAGCAGCGCCTGGCTGTCCTTTTCGCTGAGCGACGCCGTCGGCTCGTCGAGGATCAAGAGTTTCACTTCCTTGCTGAGCGCCTTGGCGATCTCGACCAGCTGCTGCTTGCCGACGCCGATATTGGTGATCAGCGTCTTGGGATCCTCCTTGAGCCCGACCTTCTTGAGAAGGGCGGCCGTGCGCGTCTCGTTGGCGTCCCAGTCGATGACGCCATAGCTGGCATGCTCATTGCCGAGGAAAATGTTTTCCGCGATCGACAGCATCGGCACCAGCGCAAGCTCCTGGTGGATGATGACGATGCCGATATGCTCGCTGTCGTGGATGCCTTTGAAATGGCATTCCTGGCCGCGGAAGATGATCTGGCCTTCATAGGTGCCGGACGGATAGACGCCCGACAGCACCTTCATCAGCGTCGACTTGCCGGCGCCGTTCTCGCCGACGACGGCGTGGATCTCACCCTCCTCGACGCTGAGATTGACGTTCGACAACGCCTTCACGCCGGGAAACGTCTTGGTGATGTCGCGCATCTCCAAAATCGTCGAGGCCATGAGGTTCTGCTCCCTGGCGCCTGCCTTCCATTCGCGGAAAGCGTCTTGCGCGAAATCAACATACTGCAGTCTGGTCAGCGCCGCGACTGCGCACGGCGCTGCAGAAGCCGGCAAAAACAATACCGGGGTCGCTTGTGAACGAAAAGGGGTCCTGCGGTCGCGCAGGACCCCTTCCTGTGAGGCTGGATTACTTCAGCTCTTCGGCCTTGATGTAGCCGGAGTCGACAACCAGTTCCTTGTAATTCGACTTGTCGACCTCATGCGGCGTCAACAGGATCGAGGGAACGACCTTGACGTCGTTGTTGTAGGTCTTGGTGTCGAGGCCGTCCGGCTTGCCGCCGGAGAGCACCTTGTCGACCAGCTGCACGGTGGCCTTGGCCAACTCGCGGGTGTCCTTGAACACGGTCGAGTACTGTTCGCCCGAGATGATCAGCTTGACCGAGGCGGTCTCGGCGTCCTGACCGGTCACGATCGGCCAGGGCTGCGCCTCCGTGCCGTAGCCGACGGCGCGCAGCGAAGCGGTGATGCCGCGCGACAGGCCGTCATAGGGCGACAGAACGCCATCGACGCGGCTGCCGTCCGAGTAGTTGGCCGAGAGCAGGTTGTCCATGCGGGCCTGGGCGGTGGCGGCGAGCCAGCGCAGCGTGCCGACCTTGTCCATGCCCATCTGGCCGGACTTGATCTTGATCGAGCCGTCGTCGATCAGCGGCTGCAGGACCGACATCGCGCCATTGTAGAAGAAGAAGGCATTGTTGTCGTCCGGCGAGCCGCCGAAGAGTTCGACGTTCCACGGCTTGGTGTTCGGGAAGCGCTCCTTGAGCCCCTTGACCAGCGAATTCGCCTGGATCACGCCGACGCCGAAATTGTCGAAGGTGGTGTAGTAGTCGACATTCGGGGTCTTCTTGATCAGACGGTCATAGGCGACGACGACGACGCCGGCATCATTGGCCTTCTGCAGCGCGTCGGCCATGGTGGTGCCGTCGATCGAAGCGATGATCAGCGCCTTCGGGCCCTTGGTGATTTCGTTTTCCAGCTGGCTGAGCTGGTTCGGGATATCGTCCTGCGCATATTGCAGGTCGACGGTATAGCCGAGCTTCTCGAGCTGGGACTTGACGGCGTCGCCGTCGTTGATCCAGCGCTGCGAGGTCTTGGTCGGCATCAGCACACCGATGAGGCCCTTGTCGGCTGCATGCGCCGAATAGCTCATGGCGGCAATGCCAAGGGCCGCCACGGCGGCCAGCGTCTTGATGATCTTCACATTACTCTCCCTGGTTGATGGACGCGACACCTCGGGGCTTCGCGGGCCGCGCAGTCGAACAGGTGCGCTGGTGCGCCACTGTCGGCTTTATCGATCTCCGGTATCCTCCCAATCGGTCCCGCGACGCAGTTTCAATCGATACGAATTTGCTCGTTGCCGACTGTTGCCTCTCGGAACGCGCGAAGGGTGGGTCCCTTTGACATAACTGTCAAATGCGATCTTTGCTGGTTGCTATATCGAAACTGGTATAGCTTGAACGGCAGATGGAAATCCGGCGGAGAGGCCTCAATCCATGGCGGCATTGCATGATCCTGATGTGATTTCAGTAAGTTACGAGAAATTGCCGGGAGACGGCGAGACGCTGCTGCGCAGCGGCCTCAGTCTTCGGCATATGCGCATGATCACCGCGCTGGACGATCACGGCCGGGTGAGTGCCGCCGCCCAGGTCATGAACATATCCCAGCCGGCAGCCTCGCGCATGATCGCCGAGATGGAGGCGGTGCTCGACGTTAAGTTGTGCGAGCGGCTGCCGCGCGGCGTGACGCTGACCCCTTACGGCCAGGCGCTCGCTCGCCGCGCCCGCTCGATTTTGCTGGAGATGCGCGAGGCCGACCGCGAGATTGCCGAGCTCAAGGCCGGCAAGGGCGGCTCGGTGTTCCTCGGTGCGGTGACGGCGCCGGCCATCGAGCTCGCGGTGCCCGCGATTCGCGAGATTCGCCGCATCTATCCACGCATCGAGATCACCATGCAGGTCGAAACTTCGAACGTGCTCGCCCGCGAACTGATCGCGTCGCGCCACGACTTTATCATCGCCCGTATTCCCGACGATCTCAATCCGCGGCTTTTCGAATCGCGCGTCATCGGCGTCGAGAAGGCCTGCCTCATCGTGCGTCGCGGCCATCCGCTGGCGAGCGGCAAGGCGGTGAAGCTGGAAGACACGGCAGCCTATGACTGGGTGTTCCAGTCCGGCGGCTCGCCGCTGCGCCAG
This sequence comes from Mesorhizobium argentiipisi (SeqCode), assembly GCF_037179585.1. NCBI lineage: Bacteria > Pseudomonadati > Pseudomonadota > Alphaproteobacteria > Hyphomicrobiales > Phyllobacteriaceae > Mesorhizobium > Mesorhizobium argentiipisi (SeqCode). Next base: position 12,474 of record NZ_JAPYKO010000033.1, on the reverse strand, counting down.
GCGATGGAAAGCAACTTTTTGAATCGCGACATCCCGCTGCCCGATCGCATCCTCAACACCTCCTCGCTGCTGCTCACATTGGTGATGGTGGCGCAGTCCGACGCCATCGCGCCGGTCTCGATCCAGGTCGCCAAGTTCATTCAAGGCGGCGATGGGCTGGCCGGCGCCATCGATGTCGTCCAGACCGAGTTCGATATCGAAGTCCGGCCCTACAGCCTGATCACGGTGAAGAACCGGGTGCTCTCGCCCGCCGCCAAAATGCTGCACGACTTCATTTTGCGCGAGGTGGGCTAATGGAACGAGAATGCTGCTTGTACGTTCAAACCGATCGGTCGCTCGCTGGAGCCCGTTGCGGGTGAGGGAAAGCTGCCGATGCTCAACAGCTCGGGAGGTTTCGATGGAACGTCGGTTGTTTCTGACTGGAATGCTTGGCGTTGCGGGGGCGGCAGCGCTTGCAAGCCTGGCCGGACCAGCCAAGGCGGTTGCCGGCATCCCCGAAGGCAACGGGATTCTCGACGAATTGGATAAGCCGGATCCGGCCATCTACGAGGAGGATGACCAGGCCGATCTGCTGCAGCCAGCTCAGTACTACCGCCGTCGGTATTACCGTGATCGGTACTACCATGATCGATACTACCGCCGCCGCCGGCGGCGCGTTTGGGGAAGGGTCTGCCGCCGCTACTGGCGCTATGGCCGGCGCCATGTCCGCTGCTGGCGCCGCCGCGTCTGGATCGGCTTCCGGCTCTAGGGCGCTACCGGGTGAATCGCTGACTGGGTCTTGCATTGGTGTGCAAGACCCAAACGCTCGCTTTACAAACAGCCGAATTCACCCTCGTGCAAACTGCTGGCCTGAGGGTCGACCCAATGCAATTGCGCCCCGCAATCCCGGCAGCCGACCCGAATCGGTCTCGCAATTTAGCCCCTTGGTGAGGTCTGACTCAAACCTGTCCGGCGCAAGCTGGAGCGGGTAGCGGGAATCGAACCCGCGCGTTCAGCTTGGGAAGCTGACAGGCTACCATTACATCATACCCGCACGAGCCCTCGTTACCATGATGGCCGGGCGTCAAGCAATCGGCAAAGCGGAGCCGGCGGCTCCATTGCTTGATGCCCTTCCGCGGAATGCGTATCTGATATCGCGCCGCCGAATCGGGCGGCTCGAACCGGAGAATGGCCTTGTCCGCATTGACGCGCTTTCTTGGCGACACGCCGCTCAGGGTGTTCCTGAAGCTGCTCGTGGTCTCCTTCCTCGTCGGCCTCGTCATGCATGCCTTCGGCTGGTCGCCGATGGACGTCTTCTATGGCATCCGCCAGTTCTTCGTCGATTTGTGGAATCTCGGCTTCCATGCCATCGACCGCTTCCTCGGCTATATCCTGCTCGGCGCGGCGATCGTCGTGCCGGTGTTCATCCTGCTCAGGATCGCCAGCTACCGGAAATAGCTTGCGTGGCATCACGCATATCGCGACGCCACCTCGAACAGGATGGCGTGGCGCGCGGCCAGCGCCGACACGTCGGTCGAGTAGCCGCCGCCGATGAGGCCGCAGAGCGGCACGCCCTGCTTGCGGAAATGGCCGATGACCATGTCTTCGCGGGCTCTGAGGCCATTGTCGGCGAGCGCCAGCCGGCCGAGCCTGTCCTCGGCATGAACGTCCACGCCCGCATTGTAGAAGACGATGTCCCAATGCCTTTGCCGGGATAGGTCCGGCAGGATGTCGGCGAGCCGCCTGAGATAGGCGTCGTCGCCTGTCCCGTCCGGCAAGGCGACGTCGAGGTTGGAAGCGATCTTGCGCACCGGGTAGTTGCGTTCGCCATGCATGGAAAAGGTGAAGGCGCGCGGTTCGTCTTTGAGAATGTCGGCCGTGCCGTCGCCCTGATGCACGTCGAGGTCGACGACCAACACGTTTTCGACGGCGCCTTCCGCCAGCAGCGCCAGCGCGGCGACGGCGACATCGTTGAAGGTGCAGAAGCCGGCGCCTTGCGCGCGCCTGGCATGATGGCTGCCGCCCGCCGTGTTGCAGGCAATGCCGTGTTTCAGCGCCAGCCTGGCGGCCAGCACCGTACCCGCGGTAGCGAGCTGCGCCCTCAATGACACGCGCGGGCCGATCGGAAAGCCGATCTCGCGCTCTATTTTCGCCGGCACCTGGCAGGCGATCACCTGGTCGACATAGTCGGCCGCATGCGCAAGCTTCAGCCGTGCGGCCGGTGCCGGCTCCGGCATCGAAAGCGCGCCCGCCACGGCCAACCCTCGTAAGCGCAAAGCCTCCATCAAAAGCGGATATTTGCTCATCGGAAAGCGGTGGTTGACCGCGAAGCCGGCATCATAGTCGGGGTGATGGACGATCTGCAGCGGCATGGGTCGGGAGGCCTGCGCCAGCCTGGAGCAATTCCAGGAAAAGTGTGAAACGGCTTTCCGTCCGCAATTGCGTAAGACCAGCAGAAAATTCGGTTGGCAGTCCGGCTGATGGTGATTGCGTGACGCCGGCAAACTGAGGCACATCGGGTCCTTGATCAAGCCCGCATCGGACAGGCAGCAATGGACGCAACCCAAGCCAGCGCCAGATCCTTCGCCGTCACCAACCGCTCGGTGCTGGCGATCGCCGTGCCGATGACGCTTGCCTATCTGACGACGCCGCTGCTCGGCATTGTCGACACGGCGGTGGTCGGCCAATTCGGCGATGCGGCCCTGCTCGGCGGCCTGGCGGCGGGATCGCTGGTGTTCGACGTCGTCTTCACCACCTTCAACTTCCTGCGTTCGGGCACCACCGGCCTCGTCGCCCAGGCTTTCGGGCGCGGCGATGCGCTGGAGGAGCAGGCGGTGCTGTGGCGCGCCGTGCTGATCGCGGTCGTCGCGGGCGTCGTGCTTGCCGCCCTTGCACCGCTCTTTGCCGTTGCCGGCCAATGGTTCATGGGCGCCGAACCGCGCGTCAGCGCGGCCATGTCGGTCTATATCCGCATCAGGCTATTGGCAGCGCCCTTCTCGCTGATCAACTACGCCATACTGGGCTACGTGCTAGGACGCGGCGAAGGCGGGCTCGGGCTGATGCTGCAGGCGTCAACGGCATCAACATCGCGCTCTGCTTCCTGCTCGGCCTCGAGCTCGGCTGGGGCGTTGCCGGCGTCGCCTGGGCGACCGTCACCGGCGAGTTTCTGGCCATGCTGCTTGGCCTTGCCATCGTGCTCAACCGTTTCCGCAAGCTGGAGCGGCCGTCGCGCCGGCGTATCCTCGATTTGCCGGCGTACCGGCGCATGCTGTCGCTCAACCGCGACATCATGATCCGCTCCTTTTCGCTGCTTGCCGCCTTCGCGCTGTTCACCAGGCAGGGCGCGCAGTTCGGCACGGTGACGCTCGCCGCCAACGCTGTGCTGATGAATTTCTTCCTCATCGCCGGCTATTTCCTCGACGGCTTCGCCACCGCCGCCGAGCAGCTCGCCGGCCGCGCCATCGGCGCACATGCGCCTGCCCCGTTCCGGCAGGCGGTACGGCTGACGCTGATCTGGGGTTTTGGCCTTGCCGGCGTCGCCACGCTCACCCTGCTGACCGCCGGCGCCAGTCTGGTGGCGCTGGTGACGACGTCCCCGGAGGTCCGCGCGGTCGCCGACACCTATCTGGCCTGGGCCGCCTTCACGGCGCTGAGCGGTGTGCTCGCCTTCCAGATGGACGGCGTCTTCATCGGCGCCACCTGGTCACGCGACATGCGTAACATGATGTTGTTGTCGTTCCTCATCTTCAGCGCTGCGCTCATCACCCTGGCGCCAGCCTTCGGCAACAGTGGCCTGTGGGCATCGCTGCATGTTTTCCTGCTGGTGCGCGGCTTGAGCCTGCTGACGGTGCTCAGGCTCAGGGTGAAGACAGCTTTCAGCTGATCGGTTTTGAAGCCCAGCGCTCGCAAGCCGAGTCGCGCAGATCCCGGATCGAGCGAAGCCGCTCGCGTTCCATGAACCGCGCCATGCCGGCGACGATGCGCCCGGGCAGCGCCGGTCCGGCAAAGATCATGCCGGTGTAAAGCTGGACGAGGTCGGCTCCGGCGCGGATCTTCTCCAGCGCCGTCTCGGCGGAATCGACCCCGCCGACGCCGATGAGGGCAATGCTTGGGCCGAGCAGCTTGCGCATGCGGGCGAGCACTGCGGTGGAACGCTCGAACAGCGGCTTGCCCGAAAGGCCGCCGGCTTCGCCTGCCACGGTCGTGCTCCGCAATCCTGTCCTTGCAAGCGTCGTGTTGGAGACGATGACGCCGTCGATCTTCTTCTCGGCGATCTCGGCGGCGATGTCTTGCAGCTCCGCTTCGACGAGGTCCGGAGCGATCTTGAGGAGGACCGGCGGCTGCGCCGACGCTTCCGTTCTTGCCGCCATCACCCGCGATAACAATTCGCCGAGTTGCTCGCGCGCCTGCATGTTGCGCAGGCCAGGCGTGTTGGGCGAGGAGATGTTGACGGTCAGATAGCTCGCATAGGGCGCGAAGCGGGCGACGCCGCGCTCATAATCGGCGATGCGGTCGGCGCTGTCTTTGTTGGCGCCGATATTGACGCCGACGATGCCTGGCCGCCCCTTGCGCGCGGCAAGGCGCTTTTCGGCGGCCGCATGGCCCTCATTGTTGAAGCCCAGACGGTTGATCACTGCTTCGTCCGCCGTCAGCCGGAAGATGCGCGGCTTCGGATTGCCGGGTTGCGGCAGCGGCGTGATGGTGCCGACCTCGGCGAAGCCGAAGCCAAGCCCAAGCAGCGCGTCCGGCACTTCGGCGTTCTTGTCGTAGCCGGCGGCCATGCCGAGCGGGTTGGGGAAATCGAGACCGCAAAGGCTGACCTTCAGCCGCGCGTCATGCGTCGGGCGCCGCGGCGCCGTCGCGCCGACCGGCAGCCCGCAGCGCAGCGCCGCGATCGACAGGCCGTGCGCCGTTTCCGGATCGAAGGAGAAAAGCAGCTTTTGGCCGATCCGGTCGAGCACGCTCATTCGCCCTCCAGCGCCGGGAATTCGTGGCCGCCCGCGCCGAGCGGCAACGGCTTTACCCACAGAACGGCATCAAGGTCGAGCTCGGCGTAGAGATGCGGGAACAGGGCGCCGCCGCGCGAGACCTCGTATTTCAGCGCATCATTCAGCTTCGCCGCGTCGATCGCGATCAGCAGCAGGTCCATCTGCCCGGCGAAATGCCTGGCCGCCGTCTCGCGAACCTGGCCGGCGGTGGAGAAATGGATGAAGCCGTCGGCGATGTCGACCGGCGCGCCGGCAAGGCGCCCGTTCTTTTCGGCTTCGCGCCACAGCGCCTCGGGCGCGATCTTGTAGATAATCTGAGACATTGTCGCGCTATAGTCCGAACCGAAGGTGCGGGGAAGGCTCGAAGCTCGACTCTTCCCCATTTCCGGCGCAAACCTGTGATAGCCCGCCTTCACTGGCTCATGGAGGAACAACATGCGTCTGCAGCACATCCTGATCCCCGCGGCGCTTTGCTCGTTGGTTGCCGCTTCCGCCTATTCCGAGGAGACCGACCACTACCGTCTGGAGAAGTCGGCCAACGGCTATGTCCGCATGGATACAAGAACCGGCGCCATGTCGATCTGCGAAGATCGCGCCGGCCAGCTCGTTTGCAAGATGGCCGCCGACGAGCGGGCCGTCTACCAGGACGAGATCGACCGGCTGAACAATTCGGTCAAGGCGCTGGACGCGCGTGTCGCCAAGCTCGAGAATTCGCTGTCCGCCCGGCTGGAATCGCAACTGCCCAGCGAAGAGGATTTCAACAAGACGATGGGCTACATGGAGCGCTTCTTCCGGACCTTCAAGGACATCGTCAAGGACCTGGACAAGGAAGACGGCGACGGCAAGCTGAACCAGCAGAAGACCTGATTGCAAAGCCGCCTTGGGGAAAACCCCGCACGCGGTCTTTGCCGCTTGAAAACGCGCCGCGCCGCCGCATAATCATTCCGGTCCCCGCAAGAAGCACACAATGATGATGGGATCGGGGAGGAATATTTGCCGTCGGGCCACACTTTCGTCATTGCCGACGACCATCCGCTTTTTCGCGGCGCGCTGAAGGAGGCGCTTGCCGGCATCGGCGATGTTGCCGCCATCCACGAGGCTGGGGATTTCGAAAGCGCCAAGGCGCTGGTGCTGGCCAACGAGGATGTCGACATGGTGCTGCTCGATCTGTCGATGCCGGGCGCCAGCGGCCTCTCCGGCCTGATCTCGCTGCGCGGCATCCATCCGGCGGTGCCGCTGGTGGTGGTCTCGGCGCATGATGATCCCGTCACCATCCGCCGCGCGCTCGATCTCGGCGCTTCCGGCTTCATCTCCAAATCGGCCAGCATGGAAGAGATCCGCGCCGCCGTGCAGGCGGTGCTTGCCGGCGATATCGCGGCCCCCGCCGGCATCGAGCTCGGCGTCGAGCGCGACCCGGAAATCTCCGACCTGATCAAACGCCTGCAGGCCCTGACTCCACAGCAGACGCGCGTGCTCGGCATGCTGGCGGAGGGCCTCCTCAACAAGCAGATCGCCTACGAGCTCGGCGTCTCCGAGGCCACCATCAAGGCGCATGTCTCGGCCATCCTGCAGAAGCTCGGCGTCGACAGCCGCACCCAGGCGGTCATCCAGCTGTCGAAGATCGGTGGCGACCCGCTGCAGCCGGTCGGCTGATCACTCCGCCGCTGGCGCCAGTGGCCTGACGCGCCCCATCATCGAGCGCAGCACGGCCGGCTTCAGCGGCTTGTTGATCACCGGAATGTCGAGCCGGCCGGCAGCCGCGCGCACCTCGCTGGAGCGGTCGGCGGTGACCAGCGCGCAGGCAAGGTCCTGCCCATAGGCGGCGCGCAGCGTCGCGATCGCATCGAGCCCGGTGCCGCCGTCGAGATGATAGTCGGCCAGCACGAGGTCCGGCTTTGGCGCGCCGGGCTTCAGGAGATCGCCTGATCCCGAAGCCGTTTCGACGCGGCATCCCCAGCCTTCGAGCAGCAGCCGCATGCCGTCGAGGATGCGCGCGTCATTGTCGATGCACAGCACGTTGAGCCCGGCAAGCGTCGAGGCGGAGCGGGGCGGCGCCTTGCCGGCCTCGCGCGGCGGCGCCGCGACCGCCGCGACCGGCAGGATGACGGAAAAGCGCGTGCCGTTGCCGGGTTTGGAGTAGATGCGGATCTCGAGCCTCAGCACCCTGGCGATGCGGTCGACGATTGAAAGGCCAAGGCCGAGCCCCTCAGCCTCCCGTACGCCCTCGTCGAGGCGCGTGAACTCGTTGAAAACGGTGCTGAGCTTGTCGCCGGCAATGCCGATGCCGGTGTCGATCACCTGGATCTCGGCCAGTTCGCCGCGCCGCCGCACGCCGACCAGGATGCGGCCCTGGCGCGTGTATTTGATGGCGTTGGAAACAAGATTCTGGATCAGCCGGCGCAACAGGTTCCGGTCGGTCATGACGCCGAGCGAGGATGGGATAATCGTGAGTTCAAGCTTCTTTTCAGCGGCAAGCGGGCGAAAATCGTTGCCGATCTGGCCAAGCAGTCCGCCCAGATTGAAGGCGGTATTGTCGGGCTTCATGGCGCCGGCGTCGAGCCGCGAGATGTCGAGCACCGCGCCGAGGATGGTCTCGACTGATTCCAGCGAGGACTCGATGTTCATCGCGGCCTTGCCGGCAGGTCCCTTGCCTGCCTTTTCGATCAGCGACGAGCAATAGAGCCGGGCGGCGTTCAGCGGCTGCAGGATATCATGGCCGGCGGCGGCGAGGAAGCGCGTCTTGCCGAGGTTTGCCTCCTCGGCGAGCATCTGCGCCTGCGCCAGTTCCTCGTTGACTCGCGTGAGCTCGACGGTGCGGGTCTTGACCCGCTGCTCCAACGATTCATTAGCCCGCTTCAGCGCCAGGTCCTGTTCGACGCGGCCTGAAATGTCGGCATAGGTGGCGACGATGCCGCCGTCGGGCATCGGCTTGGAGCGCAGCTCCAGGATGCGGCCGCTGGTCTTCAGCTCCATCTGCCACGGGCCGGCGAAGCTGGTCAGCCGGTTGAGGATCGTCACGCGCTGGTCGGCGGGAATATCGCCGCGCTCGGCGAGATGATGAAGGATCCGATCGAGCGAGACGCCGACCTGGCCCATCTCGTCCGGCAGATCGAACAGCAGCCGGTATTGCCGGTTCCAGCAGATCAGTCGGAAATCGCGATCGAAGACGGTGATGCCTTGCTCCATCTGGTCGAGCGCGATCTGCAGCAGGTCGCGATTGTGCTGCAGCGCCTCGGTGGCGTCGTCGAGCAGCTTGAAGGCATCCTTGGAGTCGCGATCGTTGCGGCGAAAGAGCAGCGACAGGATCAGCCGCGCCGAGGAGGAGCCGACGGCGCTCGCCAGCAGTTGCTCCGAAAAGCGGATGACATCCATGCTGGCCTGTTCGGTGCCGTGCAGGGAGACCTTCGCGTCCCTCTCGAAGGACTGGAAGGAGCGCTCCGTGCGTTCCACGCCGAGATAACGCGAGATCGTGTCCTTCAGGTCGTTGACGGTGATGGCGGTGCGGAAGCGCCTGAGGCTGGGCATCGGGCCAGCCTCGCGCGGTACGAAGAGCGCCGCCTGGATGCGCTCCAGCGGCACGGATGCGCGCGAGAGGGAGCCCAGGACGAAAAACAGCGCATTGACCGAGAGGCTCCACAGCACGCCGTGATTCAGCGGCTCGCCGACGGTGCCGAACAGCGCCTGCGGCCTCAGCGCCTCGAAGCCGAACAGGCCATGGACGACGACGTCGGATTCTGTGCCGACAAGTGAAGGGAGGAGCAGCGTATAACCCCAGACGGCTATGCCGGCGACCATGCCGAGGGCTGCGCCCCGGCCGTTGGCGCGGCGCCAGATCAGCCCGCCGATCAACGCCGGCGCGAATTGGGCAATCGCGGCAAACGACATCAGGCCGATCGAGGACAGCCGCGCGCTATTGGTGCTCTCGCGATAATAGAGGAAGGCGATGAACAGCATTATGAAGATCGAGGCGCGGCGCACGTTGAGGATCAGCGTCGACCAGTCCTCGTTCTCAGAGGAGCTCGTCTTGAGCACGCGGCGCACGAACAGCGGGATGACCAGATCGTTGGAGATCATGATCGAAAGCGCGACGCTCTCGACGATCACCATGGCGGTGGCCGCCGACAGGCCGCCGACGAAGGCGGCCATCGCCAGCAGATCGTGCCCGCTGAGCAGCGGCAGCGACAGCACATAAAGGTCGCTGCTGGTCTTGCCGCCGACCAGCGACAGGCCGGCAAAGGCGATCGGCAGCACGAAGACGTTGATCGCCACGAGATAGAGCGGGAAAACCCAGGTCGCCGTGCGCAGCTCCGCCTCGCTGCGGTTCTCGACGATGGTGACGTAGAACTGCCGCGGCAGCATCAGCACGGCAAAGCCGCTCAGACCGGTAAGCACCAGCCAGGTGGCGAGGGGGGTGCTGTAGCTCATTGCCTGGCGCACCTGGTCGTTTCCGGCAAGGCTGGCGAACATGTCGCCGGGCCCGCCGAAGATCAGGAACGTCACCATCAGGCCGATGGCGAGGAAGGCGGCGAGCTTGACCACGGTTTCGACCGCCACCGCCAGCACCAGCCCATCCTGGTGCTCGGTAGCATCGGCATGGCGGGTGCCGAACAGCACCGCGAACAGCGCCAAAAGCATCGCCACCACCAGCGAGATATCGCTGACGAACGGATCGAAAGAAGGCGGCGAACCGGTATAGTGCTCGACCATCAGGCTGACGGAGCCCGAGATCGCCTTGAGCTGCAGCGCGATATAGGGCACCGCGCCGATGGTGGCGATCAGCGTCGCGATCGCCGCGACGGTGAAGCTCTTGCCGTAGCGGGCGCCGAGGAAGTCCGCGATCGAGGTGATCTTCTCGCTTTTTGCCAGCCGGATCATGCGGTTGAGCAGCGGGAAGCCGAACACGAAGACCAGCACCGGGCCGGTATAGATGCCGAGGAATTCGAGGCCGCGCTCGGAGGACAGCCCGACCGAACCGAAGAAGGTCCAGGAGGTGCAGTAGATGGCGAGGCTGAGCGCATAGATGAAGGGCCGTGCCCGTCCGAGCCCGGCTGCCACCGAGCGCCGGTCGCCGACGCTGGCGATGGCGAAAAGCAGCGTCACATAGGCGATCGCGATGATGACGACGAACCAGCCTTGCACGGTCCGCACTTCCTCCTAGAGCATGATGCCGAAAAATGGGAAGCGGTTTTCGGGCGACATCATGCTCTATTTCTTGACTAAACCGGTATCTCATCCGGTTCCTACAACGCAATCACAGCTCCAACCGCGAGTCCACCGCGGCTTTCGGCGCATATGTGCTTGATGATGGTGTGCGGAAAGACAAAACCGGTGCTTTGGCTCTTTTTCCGGTTTTGCAACCGGGGGTTTTTGTTATGGTGGGTCCAGGGCCGGCACCGAAGGACACTGGTGAGGCGGCAGCGCGGCCCGTCACGGCAAGGAGGGTCGAATGCTGAAAGAATTCCAAGAATTCATTTCCAAAGGCAATGTGATGGACTTGGCCGTCGCCGTCATCATCGGCGCCGCCTTCTCCAAGATCGTCGATTCGCTCGTCAACGACATCATCATGCCGATCATCGGCGCGATCTTCGGCGGGCTGGATTTCAACAATTACTTCTTCGGCCTGTCTTCGAACGTCCATTCGGCCACGCTGGCCGATGCCAAGAAAGAAGGCGCCGTCTTCGCCTATGGCAGCTTCATCACGGTCGTGCTTAATTTCCTGATCCTGGCCTTCATCATCTTCCTGATGGTCAAGGCGGTGAACAACCTGCGCAAGCGGCTGGAACGCGAGAAGCCGGCTGCTGCCGCCGCGCCGCCGCCCGCCGACGTGCAGTTGCTGACCGAAATCCGCGACCTGCTCGCCAGGAGATAACGCAGAGCGGGTGCTCTGGACCAAAACCCCGGCCGCCTGCGGCCGGGGTCTTCCGTTTGGCGATCTGGTAAGAGCGCTCACGAGAGACGAATACGGATTTTGCCCATGACCCTTATCGAGACCTTGCGCCCGGAAGCCCGCGCTGCGCCCGAAAGCGGCATCGTCGCCGTCATCAATCATGGCCGCCTGCGCGAAGGCCTGATCCCGCTCTGGGCCGGCGAGGGCGACCTGCCGACGCCTTCCTTCATCAGCGATGCCGCCGCCAAGGGACTGGCCGATGGCGAGACGTTCTACACCTGGCAGAAGGGCATTCCCGCGCTCAGGCAGGCGCTCGCCCGCTACTATGCCAGGCATTTCGGCAAGACCTTCGCCGAGGAAGAGTTCATCGTCACCGGATCCGGCATGCATGCCATCCAGTTGGCCATCGACGCGATCGCCGGCAGCGGCGACGAGGTGATCTACCTCTCGCCCGCCTGGCCGAATTTCGCCGCGGCCGCCGGCGTGGCGGGCGCCGTGCCGGTGCCGGTCACCCTCGACCAGTCCGGCAATGGCTGGTCCTGCGACGTCGACAAGATCGCAGCGGCGATCACGCCGCGCACGAAGCTTCTGTTCATCAACACGCCGTCCAACCCGACCGGCTGGACCGCCGACAAGGAGACGCTCCAGGCGATCCTCAATCTCGCCCGCCAAAAGGGCCTGTGGATCATTGCCGACGAGATCTATTCGCTGTTCCACTACGGCCATGGCCGCGCGCCGTCCTTCCTCGACATCGCCACGCCCGAGGACCGTATCCTGTTCGTCAACAGCTTCTCCAAGAACTGGGCGATGACCGGCTGGCGTGTCGGCTGGATCAAGACCCATCCCGCCCTGCAGCAGGTGTTCGAGAACCTGATCCAGTACTCCACCTCGGGCGTCGCGCAGTTCATGCAGCGCGGCGCGGTAGCCGCCCTCGACGGGGGTGACGGCTTCATCGTCGAACAGGTGGAGCGAGCGCGGGCCGCGCGCGACCTCGTCTGCGGCATCCTTGGCGAAACCGGCAAGGCGCGGTTCACCGTGCCGCAGGGCGCCTTCTACCTTTTCTTCAGGGTCGACGGCCTCACCGATGCTCGAAAAGCCGCCTTCGACATTGTCGACAACGCCAATGTCGGCCTGGCGCCCGGCACCGCCTTCGGTCCCGGCGGCGAAGCCTTCCTCAGGCTATGCTTCCACCGTCGCCTCGATCAACTCGAGGAAGCGGCGCATCGCCTGGCGAAATGGATGAAGGCCCTGTGAGGTCGCAATCGGACGGGAAGTGTTTGTTTGCGAACTTTTTTCTGCACCGCTTCGTTCTTAGGCAGACGTAACGGCATGGATTCTAGCGTTTGCGCGCGTCGCTTCGCTCCTTGCTCCGCCCTAGAATGACGACGGGAGGACGGCCTTGGACAATCTCCAACGTTTGCGATTATCGGCTGGCAAAACGGACGTCGTCATCCTAGGGCGAAGCAGTCGCGAAGCGACGTCGCGGAGACCCTAGGATCCTGTGTGTTGGTTCTGGTGTATGGTTGAAGTGGGAAGGAGGCCGAGTGGATCCTGGTCGTCCTTTCGGACAGGCCGTGGCATGGCCCGGTCCCTTCCCACCGATGAACCATCAACCTGAAC